>NZ_BAAAHQ010000002.1:35721-145967 GCF_039525605.1 Nonomuraea longicatena
CGTCTTCGACGCGGCCGGGGCGGTGCTGGGGCGGGCCACCGCGGGGCTGGTCAACGTCGTGGACCCGGAGGTGGTCGTGATCCTCGGCGAGGGAACGGCGCAGTGGGCCCACTGGCGTACCGGCTTCGAGCCCGCGCTGCGGGCGCACCTCATGCCCGGCCGCAGGGACGTCGCCGTCGAGGTCGAGAGCTGGGACGACACGAGCTGGGCCCAGGGGGCGGCGGCGCTGGTGCTGGCGACGCCGTTCGACGCGGCGGGCGCGGCGGGCGAACAGGGACGGCTGGTGCGCGCCAGACTGATCGGAACGGCCCCATGAGCGCCGGGCGGCGGCTCAGGTACACCGCGACGGTCCTGGTGTTCCTGCTGCCCAGCCTGATCCCGCTGGTGCTGTACACGCTGGTGCCGATGGCCGGGTCGCTGTGGACGAGCCTGCACGAGTGGGACCTCATCACCGACATGCGCTGGGTGGGGCTCGGCAACTACGCCGAACTGCTGTCCGAGCCCGGGACGTGGGCGGCCTTCGGCAACACGCTGTACTTCATCGCCGGATACCTCCCCCTCGTGTACGCCGGCGGGCTCGGCCTGGCGCTGCTGCTCGACCGGGCCATGCGCGGCCGCGACCTGCTGCGCGGGATCTACTTCCTGCCGGTGATCACGAGCTGGGTGGTCGTGGCGCTCATGTGGAAGTGGCTGCTCAACCCGGCGGACGGCCTGGTCAACCGGGCGCTCGGGCTGGTCGGGATCGACGGGCCCGGCTGGTGGACCGACCCCGACTGGGCGATGCCGTCGGTCATCCTCGCCTCCGCCTGGAAGGACCTGGGTTTCGTCATGGTGATCCTGCTGGCGGGCCTGCAGGCGATCCCCCGCGAGTACGCCGAGGCCGCGCGGGTGGACGGCGCCTCGGCGTGGCAGCGCTTCCGCCGGGTCACGCTGCCGCTGCTGTCGCCCTCGACGTTCTTCGTGGCGGTGATCTCGCTGATCAACGGTTTCCAGGTGTTCGACCAGGTGCGGGTCATGGCGGGCGGCACCGCGCAGGTCGTCGTCACCCAGATCTACGACCTCACCTTCCGGTACGGCAGGGCGGGCGCGGCCGCCGCGCTGTCGTGGCTGCTGTTCGCGCTGGTGCTGGTCGTGACCGTGGTCCAGATCCGGGCGCAGCGGCGGTGGGTGACGTATGGGTAGCTGGATCGGCTGGGCACGCCGGCTGGTGGTCACCGCGGGGGCCCTGGTCATGCTGTTCCCGTTCGCGTGGGCGGTCGTCACCTCGCTGACGCCGGGTGGGACGGTGTCGGCCGTACCGTCGGGCCTCCCTGCCGAGGGCGCCGGGCTGGACGCCTACCGGAGGCTGCTGGAGACGCTGCCGTTCTGGCGGATCCTGCTCAACAGCGTGTGGATCGGGGTGGCCTCGACCGCGTTGCAGCTCGTGACCGGTGCGATGGCGGCGTACGCGTTCGCGCGGCTGCCGTTCCCCGGGCGTGGGGCGCTGTTCGGGGGGTACCTCGCGACGCTGATGATGCCGCTGCCCGTGCTCGTGGTGCCGCTGTTCCTGCAGATGCGGGCGCTGAACCTGGTGGACACGCACTTCGCGCTGCTGGCGCCGACGATCGCCTCGGCGTTCGGGGTCTTCCTGCTGCGGCAGGCGATCAGTCAGGTGCCCAAGGAGTTCGACGAGGCGGCGGTGCTGGACGGCGCCGGTCATTTCCGGATTTTTGCCTACATAGTGGTGCCGTTGATTCGGCCGGCGCTCGCGACGTTCGCCGTCTTCGGGTTCATGGCCAGCTGGAACGGCTATCTCTGGCCGCTGATCATCATCAGGTCGCCGGAGCTCATGACGCTGCCGCTGGGGCTGGCCACCCTGCACGGGCAGTTCACCACCGAGTGGGACGTCGTGATGGCCGGGTCGGTGGTCAGCGTGGTGCCGATCCTCGTCCTCTACGTCTTCGCGCAGAAGCACGTCATCGCCAGTGTCGCCCAGAGCGGGCTCAAGTAAAGGAACACCGGTATGTCCCGAAAAATCATCGTATTGGTGGCTACCGCGCTCTTGGCCAGTGCCTGCTCGCAAGGGTCGGCCACCAGGACCGTCCCCGGCGAGGGCGGCAGGACCACGCTGCGCTACTTCGCCTTCTCCGCCGCCCCCGACCACACCGCCGACCTCGACCGCATCGTGGCCGCCTTCGAGCAGGCCAACCCCGCGATCGACGTGAGCGTCGAGACCGCCCCCTTCGACCAGTACTTCACCAAGCTCCAGACCGCCATCGCCGGCGGCACCGCCCCCGACACCTTCGAGCTCAACTACGAGAACTTCGTCACCTACGCGGCGGCCGGATCCCTGCGCGACCTCGGGACGCTCGCCGCCGGGGGCGACGGCGCGAAGTACGCGACCGCCTCGCTCGACGCCTTCAAACACGGCGGCAGGCAGTTCGCGCTGCCCGCCTCCTTCTCCACCGTCGTGCTCTTCTACAACAAGGACCTGTTCGACAAGGCGGGGGTGAAACCGCCCACCGCCGACTGGACCTGGGCCGACGAGCAGGCCGCCGCCGAGCGGCTGACCGACAGGAAGGCCGGGGTGTACGGCGACTACCAGCCGGTCCAGTTCTTCGAGTTCTACAAGACCCTCAAGCAGGCGGGCGGGGAGTTCCTGACGGCCGACGGCGGGAAGTCCGCCTTCGACAGCCCCGCCGGGATCAAGGCCGCCACCTGGCTGGTCTCGAAGATCGGCACCACGATGCCCACCGAGGCCGAGACCGGCGGCGCCGCCGACTACGACACCGGCCTGTTCAAGTCCGGAAAGCTGGCCATGTGGCACAACGGCATCTGGCAGTTCGCCGGGCTCAAGGACGTGCCCTTCACCTGGGACGTGGTCGTCGAACCCGGGGACCGTACCAAGGCCAGCGCCGTCTTCCACAACGCCGTCGCCGTCTCCGCCACGACACGGAACGCCGAGGCCGCCTACGCCTGGGCCCGCTTCCTCAGCTCGTCCGACGTGGCCGCGAAGACGCGGATCGACTCCTCTTGGGAACTGCCGCCTGTGTCCGACCAGAAGCTGCTCGCCGGATACCTGAAGGACCCGAAGCCCGCAGGCCGCCAGGCCGTCTTCGACTCGCTGACGTCGATCGCGCTGCCACCGGTGATCAAGCGCCAGCAGGAGATGCAGGACGCCGTGACCGAGGAGTTGTCCGCCGCCGCCTCGGGCCGCGCCTCCGTCGAACAGGCGCTGAAGAACGCCGCCGCCAAGGTCGACGCCCTGCTGGGCTGACCGTACAGATCAGGAGAACCGTGTCACTCGTCGCGCACAGCCTCGACGTCATCCGCAGGTATCAGTCGCCCGGCGGGGCCTATCCGGCCGCGCCGTACTTCTCCGCCTACCAGGGGTACTCCTGGTTGCGCGACGGCGCGTTCATCGCCGAGGGGGTGAGCAGGCACGGCGACGCCGCCGGGGCCGCGGCCTTCCACCGCTGGTGCGCCCGCGTGATCGGCGAGCGGGCCGGACGGGTGGACGCGCTCGTCGCCAGGCGGCGGCCGATCCCGCCCGGCGACATGCTGCCGACGCGCTTCACGCTCGACGGGCGCGACGGCGAGGACGGGTGGTGGGACTTCCAGCTCGACGGGTACGGCACGTGGCTGTGGGCACTGGCCGAGCATTGCGCGCGGCACAGTGTCACACCCGGCGCCGTACCAGGGGTCGAGGAGGGCGTGCGGACGGCGGTCCGCTACCTGAGCGCGTTCTGGGACCTGCCCTGCTACGACTGGTGGGAGGAGCACGTCGAGCACCGGCACGTGGCCACGCTCGGCGCCGTCCACGCCGGGCTGCGGGCGGCCGTACGGCTGGACCTGCTGCGTCCCGCCGAGGCCGAGGCCGCGCGCGCGGCGGCGGCGGGCGTCCAGGCGCTGGCGGCCGCCGAGGGGATCGTGGACGGGCGGCTGCGCAAGTGGCTCGGCTCGGACGCCGTGGACGGCAGTCTGCTGGCCTGCGTCACGCCGTTCGGCCTGTACCCGGTCGACCATCCGGTCGGCGCGGCCACCGTCGCGGCCGTCGAGGAGCGGCTGGCGCGCTCGGGCGGCGTGTACCGGTATCTCGACGACACGTTCTACGGCGGCGGACGCTGGGTGCTGCTGGCCGGGTTCCTCGGCTGGAGCCACGCCCGCGCCGGGCGCCTGCCCGAGGCCCGTCGCCACCTGTCCTGGATGGAGGCGCAGGCCACCCCGGACGGCGATCTGCCCGAGCAGGTCTCCGACCTGCTGCTCGCACCCGAGCGCGAGCGGGAGTGGGTGGAGCGGTGGGGGCCGGTCGCGACGCCGCTGCTGTGGTCGCACGGCATGTACCTGATCCTGGCCGACGAACTGCGCTCCTGCGTGCGAACGGAGAACCCGTGATCCGCCATCGGCCCTACGGCTCCGGACATCCGTACGCGGTGACGGAGGACCAACGCATACCGGCCGAACCGCTGGCAGGGCAACCGGTGGAACTCAGGGTCCGTGCCTCGGCCAGGGTCGTCTCGGTGGTGTGCGAATGGCACGTGGACGACGCCGCGCCCCTGGCCCTCCCCCTGTCCCCCCTCGGCGACCCCGCCCGCCCCCAGGCCCCACCCTCCGAACACCACTCCCCTGCGGCGATCTCCGAGCGCCGCCTGTCTCCGGCGGCACCCGAACAGCGTCTCTCCGCGACGGCTTCCCCGCGCCGGTACGGCGAGGAGGAGTACGGCGGTGACCGGCGCAACGAGAACGGCGGCCAGCAGGCGAGCCAGGGAACGCCCGTCGACGGTGGGCACCTGGCGGCGGCTCAGGCGAGGGCGGCGCGGGCCGCTGCCGGGGCCTGGCGGGTCGTGACCGCGCCGCTGGAGATCGGCAGGCGCTACCGCTACCGGTTCCGGGCGGTGCTGGACGGCGGCGGCACCCGTACGACGAAGTGGTTCGAGACCACGGCGGCGGCCTGGTCGGACACCGGTGGGAAGCTGCACGTCGAGGCCCCGGAACGGCTCGGCAGCGTGCGGTGGCTGGCGGACGGCGACCGGGTCAGGCGGGTGCGGTTCGAGCTGGCCCTGCGACCGGGCGAGCACGTGGTGGGGTTCGGCGAGCGATTCGACGCCGTGGACCAGCGGGGCCGCGACCTGGACGCGGTCGTGTTCGAGCAGTACAAGGGCCAGGGCGCGCACGGCCGGACGTACCTGCCGATGCCCTTCGCGCTGGTCGTCGGCGCGGAGCGGAGCTGGGGCCTGCACGTGGCGACCTCCCGCCGCACCTGGTACTCGATCGGCGGCACACCGCATGCGGAGGCCGGGGCGGACGGCGTGCTGCGGGTGGAGGCCGAGGTGGGCGAGGACGCGGAACTGGCCGTCCGTGTGTACGGCGGGGCTCCGGCGGAGGTGCTGGACGCGTTCCTGGACGAGGTCGGCAGGCCGGTCGAGTTGCCGTCGTGGGTCTTCCGGCTGTGGGCCAGCGGCAACGAGTGGAACACGCAGGAACGCGTGATGTCCGAGATGGACCGGCACAGGGAGCACGGCATCCCGGTGGGCGCGCTGGTCGTCGAGGCGTGGAGCGACGAGACGACCTTCACCGCCTTCCGCGGCGCCGAGTACGAACCGTCCGAGGAGCCGCACTCCTACCGGGACTTCACCTTCCCGGCGGACGGCCCGTGGCCCGACCCGAAGGGCATGGTCGAGGAACTGCACGCGCGCGGCGTCAAGGTGCTGCTGTGGCAGATCCCGCTGCAGAAGACCCGGCCGCATCCCCGCCATCAGGCCGAGGTGGACGCGCGGCAGCTGGTCGAGCGGGGCTACGGCGTCCGGGAGGCGGACGGGAGACCGTACCGGAACCGGGGCTGGTGGTTCCCGCTGGCGCTGATGCCCGACCTGTCCGACGAGGAGGTACGCGCCTGGTGGACGGGCAAACGGCGCTACCTGGTGGACGAGGTGGGGATCGACGGGTTCAAGACCGACGGCGGCGAGCACGCGTGGGGCCACGACCTGCGCTACGCCGACGGGCGGCGCGGCGACGAGGGGAACAATCTCTTCCCCGTCCATTACGCGCGGGCCTTCGGCGACCTGCTACGGCGGTGCGGCCGGGCGCCGGTGACGTTCAGCCGGGCGGGCTTCGCCGGTTCGCAGCCGCACGGCGTGTTCTGGGCCGGGGACGAGGATTCGACGTGGGAGGCGTTCAGGTCGTCGATCCGGGCCGGGATCACGGCTTCGGCCTGCGGGATCGTCTACTGGGGCTGGGACCTGGCCGGGTTCTCCGGCGAGGTGCCGTCGGCCGAGTTGTATCTGCGGGCGGCGGGGGCGGCGCTGTTCATGCCGATCATGCAGTACCACTCGGAGTTCAACGGCCACCGGCTGCCGTCGCGCGACCGTACGCCGTGGAACGTCGCCGAGCGGACGGGCGACGACAGGGTGCTGCCGGTGTTCAGGAGGTTCACGCAGGTCAGGGAGCGGCTGGTGCCGTACCTGAGCGAGCAGGCGGGCAGGGCGGTCGCGGGCGGGGCGCCGCTGATGCGGGGGCTGTTCTTCGACCATCCGGACGATCCGGAGATCTGGCGCTTCCCCCTCCAGTTCCAGCTCGGGGACGCGCTGATGGTCGCACCCATCACTTCTCCCGAAATTTCGGAAATTTCGGTGTACCTGCCTGCCGGTGACTGGGTGGACGTCTGGTCCGGAATGCCGTACGCGGGCGGGCGGGAAGTCCTGCTCAAGGCGCCGATCGAGCGGCCGCCGGTGTTGTGCAGGGCCGGGCAATGGGCGGGTATACGGGCCGCGTTCGACTGACTCGGCGGGGTCCGGCTTGTTAGCCTCGAAGACGTGCTCGGAGCAGGGACCACACTCAGCGACCGCTACCGGCTGACCACCAGGATCGGCGGTGGCGGCATGGGCGAGGTGTGGCGCGCGTCCGACATCGTCCTCGGCCGCGAGGTCGCGGTCAAGGTGCTGACGCCCGCCCTCACCGAGCACGCCACCTTCGTCCAGCGCTTCCAGAACGAGGCGCGGGCCATGGCCACCCTCAGGCATCCGGGCGTCGTCGACGTCTACGACTACGGCCTGGCCGTCGTCGGCGGGCGCACGATCAGCTACCTGGTGATGGAGTACGTCCCCGGCGAGTCGCTCGACCTGATCCTGCGGCGTGAGCCGCTCAGCCCGGCCCGCACGATGCGACTGGTCGCGGAGGTGGCCGACGCGCTGGCGGCCGCCCACGCCCAGGGCATCGTGCACCGCGACGTCAAACCGGGCAACCTGCTCGTACGGCCCGACGGGCGGGTGGCGCTGGGCGACTTCGGCATCGCCCACTCGGCCTCCGCAGGCCAGCTCACCGCGACGGGCGCGATGCTCTGCTCGGCGGGCTACTGCGCGCCGGAGATGGCCACGGCCAGCGATGTCAGCCCCTCCGTCGACGTCTACGCGCTGGGCGTGGTCGCCTACGAGTGCCTGACCGGACGGCTGCCGTTCGATGGCGACACCCCGGTGCAGATCATCTACAAGCACCTGCACAGCGCCCCGCCGCCGCTGCCCGACTCGGTGGCGCCCGGTCCGCGCGGCGTGGTGACCAAGGCGCTGGAGAAGTCCCCGGAGCGCCGGTGGGCCTCGGCGGAGGAGATGGGCCTGGCCGCCCGCCGCGCCCTGGCGGAGCCGCGCGAGCCGCTGGCGCGCAAGCCCCGGCGTACCCTGGTGGGCGCGTTCGCGGTCGGCGCCGCGCTGGCCGTGAGCGCGACCGTCGTCGGCATGCTCTGGATGCGGCCCGCCACCCCGGCGGAGGACCGGGCGACGCTGTTCGACCCCGTGGTGACCACCGAGGTCCCGACCCCGACCCGGACACAGGTCCGCAACCGGCCGCCCGCGCCGAGCGCCAAACCGGCCCAGCCGCCCAAGCAGCCGCCGAACACCACGCACGAGCCCAAGCCGAAACCGACGGTGACGCCGTCGCCCACCCTGCCGACATCCCCGCCGACCAGCACGAAGCCGCCGGAGCCCACGCCGACGCCGCCGCCGGCCACCCCCGAGCCGCCGGAGCCCACACAGGTGCCTCCGGCCGAGCCCACCGGCGACCTCCAGTGCATCAAGGAGCCCTGTCCCTGAGGCACTTCGGACCTCTCCGGACATGAGAGGGTTGTCGCGTGGACACGACCCGCGATCTGCTCGTCGCCCTCGCCCACCGCTATGCCTTCTCCGACCTCGGTGACCTGGCCGGTGACGAGGAGGTGGCGGCCGTGTGCGAGTTCGGTCACCGCATCCTGTCGCTCGACGCCGAGGACTTCAACGTCGAGGCGCGGGCCGTGCCCGCCGAGTTGCGGCGCCGGGCGCGGGCCTGCCACATGCCGCAGACACCGCGCGAGCAGCCGCGAGGGGCGCTGGAGTCGCTGCGTCCCGCGTACGGCCTGCTGCTGGAGGTCATCGCGATCCGGTGGCACCGGCGGGAGCTGAGCCCGATGATCGCGGCCGTCCACATCGCCAGCGAGTACCTCCCGCTGCTGGCCTTCGAGCCGCAGCTCGGCCACGCGGGCGACCCCGGGCGATGGCCGGACGGGCTGAGCGCCGAGGGCAGCCGGTTCGGCGTCATCGGCGACCGCGACTGCGACCACACCAAGTCGGAGCAGTCGGCGACCAACCGCACGCTGCGCGTCGCGGGCGAGCCGCCCGAGGGGTGGCGGGCCTACTTCGACCGGCAGCACAGCCAGTTGGCGGGTGCGCTGGCGGTGTGCATGGCCGCCTGCCGCAACCCGTGCACGGCGATGAACTGGATCGACCCGCCCGCCCGTTCCGGACTGGGCACCAGGGCCAGGAGCGCCCTCGCATTCGCCGACACCCCTCTCGTCCGGCTGCGCCACGCCGCACCCGTCGGCCACGGCTTCGGTGTGCCGTCACCGGAGGAGGTGCTGGACGCCTGGGAGCGCAGCCGGGCGGTCCTCGACAAGAACGAGGTGGGCAGCGCGGCGCTCAAGGACGACGGGTTCCCGCTGCCTGGCCTGCCGTCGTTGTTCTCCGCGGTGGCCGACGCGCCGATCACGCCGTCCACGCTGGTGAAGGGCGTCAGCGAGCACGTGGTACGGCTCCTCGGCCGCCGGGGCTGACCCGGAAGCCGAGAACGGTGGTACGGCGGCCAGGGCTGACCCGGAGGCCGAGAATGTGGTGCGGTTGCTCGGCTGCCGGAGCCGGCCCGGAGGTCAGCGGCGGGCGGCGGCCTGCTGCCCGAGGGTGGCGAAGCCGTACACGAGGCCGCCGGCGAGGTCGCCGCCGCTGAAGGCGGTGGCCATCGCCCGTGCGGTCGCGCGGCAGGTGCCGTCGGTCAGCCGTCCCCTGGCGTTCTCGCCGGTGACGATCTCCAGGGCGCGGGCGTCGAGGTCGACGAGCACCAGGACGGCGTCGGGAGACTCGGTGCCGTAGGCGGCGTGCAGCCGTTCCGCGAAGTGGCGCCTGCCTGCGGCGGGTAGGCCGTTCCTCGCGCACACGAACAGGCCGAAGCGCAGACCGCTGCGGCGTTCGGCGGCGCGCAGCGCCCGGCGGACCTCGTCGGCCTGAGCCGTGGTGAGCATCATGGCGTCGTCACGATGGGCGTCACGGCGGGCTTCATGGCGGGGGTCACAGCGGGGGTCACAGCGGGCTTCATGGTGGGCGTCACGGCTGGCACAGCCACGTTCACCACCCCGCCGAGGCGCCGCCGACGTGTCTGCCGGGTTCTGCGGTCTCCGCCGCAACTCGCCAGTCGGTGCCCCGGGTGGCCGCCCAGGCGGGCGGGTGGTCCATGAGGACGAGGTCCGAGCTGCCGACGCCGTGTTCGGCGCCCGACGGGCCGCCCATCCAGACCGGTTCCGCGCCGCCGCCGGGCCGGCGGCGTCCTGGAGCCATGACCGCGACAGCGATCAGCAGGGACGCGCCCAGGGAGGCGCCGAGGAGTGTGCCGAGGATCTGCCACGCGGAGTCCACCTCCTGAAGGTAACCCCGTCGCCGCCGCCCGGCCAGAGGTGCGAGGGACCCACCTCAGAAGGTGCGGGAGCCACTTCAGAAGGTGCGCGGGAGGCACCTGCGAAGGTGTTCGGGGCATCTCGGAGACCGCCCGGATGCATCTCTGCCGCGCCTGCGCTCAAGGTGATACCGAACTGATTCGACCAGAGAAATATCCCTTTTTGCGAATCTTGTCGGCCCGCACCGGTGCGGAGAGTTCACACTGCTCACCCACCGTGCCGACAAGTCCGGATCTTTAGCGACGAATGGCGTAGATACCCGGAAAACGGACGCAGAACACCGCGTCACGAGCCACAAAACTGTGGACGCGTCAACACTAGGAATTCCAGGGAACGGCAAGCTACCGTGAGTCACGTGGACTCCGACCACCAGCGAGAAGACAGTCACACAACGTCACCGATCTGGGTGAGCGACCGGCCGGAGAGCGAGCAGCCCGAGGCCGAGGACGCCGCGCCCACGTCGGCGTACGTCGAGCGGGCCTCGCTCAAGGCGCTGTTCGACCAGCCCCGGGTCCGGCGCCTGCGCACGCGCGCCATCGTGGCCCTCGCGGTCGGCCTGGTCATCGGCTTCCTCCTGCGCGACTGGCGGCTCGGCATCACCGCGGCCGTCATCGCCGCGATCGCCGACTCCCTCTACCACTCCCGCTCGTCCTCGACCGTGCCCGCCTGGCGGCGCTCGTCGATCGCGGAGCGCCGCACCGAGGCGCAGTTGAAGCGGCTGGAGCGCAACGGCTACCGCACCCTGCACGCCAGGGCGATCCCGGGCACCGAGGCACAGATCGACCACCTGGTCATCGGCCCGACCGGCGTGTACGCCGTCGACTCGGAGAAGTGGGACAAACGTCTGCCCGTGCGGGTCCAGATGGGCAAGAAGCTCTTCCACGGCCCCTTCGACATGAAGCCGCGCCTGTCCGAGGCCATGATGGAGGCCACCAAGGCCGGTGAGCTGATCAGCCAGGCGTACGGGCGCGAGATCACCGTCACGCCGTCGCTGGCGATCTACGGCCCGCCGGTCCCGTGGAAGATCATGACGATCCGGGGCGTGCACGTGTACGAGGGCGCCCGCGCCCGCAGGTGGATCACCAAGCGAGAGCAGGCGCTCACGAGCGCCGAGATCGACCGGCTGCACGAGATCGCCACCGAGGTGCTGCCCGCCCGCTACGGCGACGGCTAGCAGGTTCCGTCCGCCCGCTGTTTCGATCCTTGGACACCTCGTCCCGCCTGTCGGGCGATGGCCGTACCATGTGAGGACTCAGCAAGCGACGGGAGAAGCACAATGCCTGCCCTCAGGTCACGCACGGTCACCCACGGTAGGAACATGGCCGGAGCCCGGGCCCTCCTCCGGGCGACCGGCGTAGCCGGGAGCGACTTCGGCAAACCGATCATCGCGGTGGCCAACAGCTTCACCCAGTTCGTGCCCGGCCACGTGCACCTGCGCGAGGTCGGCGACGTCGTCGCGGCGGCGATCCGCGAGGCGGGGGCGATCCCGCGCGAGTTCAACACGATCGCGGTCGACGACGGCATCGCCATGGGCCACGGCGGCATGCTCTACTCCCTGCCCTCGCGCGAACTCATCGCCGACGCGGTCGAGTACATGGTCGAGGCCCACTGCGCGGACGCGCTCATCTGCGTCTCCAACTGCGACAAGATCACACCGGGCATGCTGCTGGCGGCCATGCGGCTGAACATTCCGACCATCTTCGTCTCCGGCGGGCCCATGGAGGCGGGCAAGATGCCGGGCAAGAAGCTCGACCTCATCGACCCGATGATCGCCTCCGCGGACGACAGCGTCTCCGACGCCGAACTGCTGGAACTGGAGGAGAACGCCTGCCCGACGTGCGGGTCCTGCTCCGGCATGTTCACGGCCAACTCGATGAACTGCCTGGTCGAGGCCATGGGCCTGGCCCTGCCCGGCAACGGCACCATCCTGGCCACGCACAAACGGCGCAAGCTGCTCTTCGAGGACGCCGGGCGAGCGATCGTCGAGCTGTCCAGGCGCTACTACGAGGAGGACGACGCCTCCGCGCTGCCGCGCGCCATCGCCACCCGCGAGGCGTTCGAGAACGCCATGGCGCTCGACGTGGCCATGGGCGGCTCCACCAACACCATCCTGCACATCCTGGCCGCCGCCCGCGAGGCCGAGGTCGACTTCGGGCTCAAGGAGATCAACGAGATCTCGCTGCGGGTGCCGTGCCTGTGCAAGGTGGCCCCGGCCACGGACAAGTACCACGTCGAGGACGTGCACCGCGCGGGCGGCATCCCGGCCATCCTCGGCGAACTCGACCGCGCCGGGCTGCTCCACCGCGACGCCAAGACGGTCAGCGGCGGCAGCCTCGCCGACCTGCTGGCCGACTGGGACGTGAAGTCGCCGACCGCGCTGCCCGAGGCCACACGGCTGTGGCACGCGGCGCCGGGCAACGTCCGCACGGTCAAGCCGTACTCCCAGGACAACCAGTGGGACGACCTCGACCTCGACCGTACGGCGGGCTGCATCCGCGACCGCGAGCACGCCTACTCGGCCGACGGCGGCCTGGCCGTCCTGTACGGCAACATCGCCAGGGACGGCGCGGTGGTGAAGACCGCCGGCGTGGACGAGTCGATCTGGACGTTCTCCGGCCCCGCAGTGGTCTTCGAGTCGCAGGACGACGCGGTCGAGGGCATCCTCGGCGGCCGGGTGCGCGCCGGCGACGTGGTCGTGATCCGTTACGAGGGTCCCAAGGGCGGCCCCGGCATGCAGGAGATGCTCTACCCGACCTCCTTCCTCAAGGGCAAGGGCCTGGGCAGGACGTGCGCGCTCGTCACCGACGGCCGCTTCTCGGGCGGCACCTCGGGGCTCTCGATCGGCCACGCCTCCCCCGAGGCCGCCGAGGGGGGCGCGATCGCGCTGGTCCAGGACGGCGACATCATCGACATCGACATCCCGGGCCGGTCGATGGACCTGAGGGTGCCGGAGGAGGAACTGGCGGCGCGGCGGGAGCGGCTGCTGAGCGAGCTGGGCGGCTACCGGCCGCGCGAGCGCAGGCGGCCGGTGACGGCGGCCCTCCAAGCGTACGCGGCGATGACGACGTCCGCGTCCACGGGCGCCTCCAGGGATCTGTCGCAGCTTTCGCGCTGACCGGGCGACCGCAAGGGCTGGGGCGGCCCGACGGCCTGCCCCTGCCCGTCTGATGGCCTCCCGCTGCCTACTCACGCCTGCCCCCTGTCGCCCTGCCCTTCTGACGGCCTGACGGCCTGACGGCCTGACGGCCTGACGGCCTGACGGCCTGACGGCAAGGTGAGGTTGTCGTACGGGCTTTCGAGAAATGTCAGTCTCGAAAGCTAGAATTATGCTATGGGGAGAGACGGAACGCACACTCGTTCGCTGACGACCGCCGAGATCGCCGCCCTAGCACTGTCCCTGGCCCATCTGGGCTCCGGGCCGCAGGCCGCCACCGCCCGGCGCGGCCTGCGGCACGCCTTCGAGACCTTCGACCTCGACGACGACGTCGTCACCGCCACGCTCACCACCCTCACCGAGCCGCTCGACGACGACGTGGCCTCGCGGGCCCGCGTCATCGCCGACGCCATCACCAGCCGCCTGGTCATCCGCCTCCACTACCGCGACGCCGCCGACTCGATCACGGTCCGCGACGTCGACCCGGTCACCTGCCTGGTCCACCGGCAACACTGGTACCTCGTCGGCGTCTGCAGGCTGCGGCACGGCATCCGGGCCTTCCGCTTCGACCGGGTGATCGCGGTCGAGCCCACGCTGATCTCCGCACGCCCGCACCTGGCCGACCGGTTCCTGCCGTTCCAGCGCCGCAGACTCCCGGCGGGCAAGGTCGCCTAGCCCCCCGGAAATCTTGGGTGGCCGATTGCCTTGAGCGCCCCCGGACGTTGGCCTGGGCGATGACAGGCTCGCGCTCATGTCCGTCCGGGGGATCTCACTCGTCGTCGCCCTGCTGCTGATCACCTCGGCCTGCGCCGACCTGCGCACGGCCACGTTGATCTCGTCGGCGCGGGCGGGCGTCAGGCCGGCCGCCTCCGCCGGCTCGCTCACGCTCCCCCGGCTCGTCATCGGGCCGGGCTTCTCCGGCACGCTCACGGCGGCGCTGCCGGGGGCGGCGGGCTCGGGCGAGCAGGAGCTGGCCGCGCCCGAGCGGCGCAGGCTCGACCGGGTGCTGCGCCACTACCTCGCCGAGCGGCCGGGCCGGGCGGCGGTCGCGGTGTTCGACCGCACCAGCGGCACCAGGTACGCCTTCGGCGACCGGCACTCCTTCATGCTGGCCAGCGTCGCCAAGGTGGACATCCTGCTGGCCCTGCTGCTCAAGGCGCACCAGGGGCTGAGCGACCACCAGCGGCAGCTGGCCGTCCGCATGATCCGCTACAGCGACAACGACTGCGCGCACGAGCTCTACGAACAGGTCGGCGGGGCCGACGGCCTCACCCGGGTGCTGCGGCGGCTCGGCATCCAGGGGACCCGGCCGCAGGCGTCCTGGGGTACGTCGCTGAGCAGGCCGTCCGACCAGGTGAAGGTGCTCGATCGGCTCACGGGCGCCGACGGGCCGATCACGGCGGCCGAGCGGCGTTTCGCGCTGGGGCTGATGGCGTCGGTCACGCCGGAGCAGGCGTGGGGCGTGAGCGCGGCCGCCCCACGCGGCCGGGTGGCGCTCAAGAACGGGTGGCTGCCCGCGAGCGCGCATGGCGGTCTGTGGACGGTCAACAGCGTCGGCCGCCTGCGCACGAGGGGCCGCGAGCTGCTGATGGCCGTCCTGTCGGAACGCAGTCCGACGATGGAGTCGGGTGTCGAGACGGTGGAGACGCTGGCGAGGCTGACGGCCAGGGCGCTCACCGCGACGGCGCCGCTGTGAGCGTCAGCCGGAGCAGCAGCCCCCGCCGCAGCAGCCGCCGCCACCTCCACCGCCGCCTCCGGCGGGCGCGGAGGAGCCGCCGGTCATCGCGACCGTGGACAGGAGTTTGACGGTGTCCTCGTGGCCGGACGGGCACACGGCGGGCTCGCCGGAGGCCGACATGGAACGGGAGACCTCGAAGGTGGAGCCGCAGGCCCGGCAGCGGAAATCGTAACGTGGCATGGCCTCAGCCTAAGCGCCCGTCTCCCGGGACCGCAGCCCGGTCCTCGGATGCGGGGCGGTGGGTCGAACCCCGGTGGGAAGCGCTCTGCTCCGTCATCACCGTCAGTCGGCGAACACGATGTGCGAGAAGTCGTCCACCGGCTCGTAGCCGATCGAGCGGTACACCGAGTTGCTGGTGCTGTTGGCCAGGTCGGCGAACAGGACGACCTGGCGGCAGCGTTCGGCCAGTCCTGTGTTGCTGACGTGGGCGGTCACGGCGGCGGCGTACCCCCTCCTGCGGCGCGACGGCGGCGTGTACACGGGCCCGATACGGCTGACGCCGCCCGCGGACGGCGACAGCGCCGCCATCGACACGGGGGCGCCGTCGTCCTCCCAGAGGAACAGGTCGCCGGCGGCCAGCCGGTGGCGCACCTTGTCCTCGACGTCGCCCCGGTTGCCCACCAGGACCTCGGCGCCGAACGCCTGGTACCAGCTCACCAGCAGCGGGAAGTCGCCCGCGACGGCCCGGCGGCCCCGCCCGGGGACCTGGGGAGGGGTGAGCGTGCCGAGCCGGTAGAGGCGCTCCTCGACGACGGTGTCCGTCGGGGCCTTTCGGGCCTCGGCGAAGGCTCTGGCCAGGTCGCGCCGTCCCATGACCGAGGGGATGTGCCGCTCGCCCAGCGCGAGCGCGAGCTCGGCCACGGCCTCGACCGGCATGAGGGCGAGCCCCACCGGCGACGGCGGGGTGCGGAAGGCGACGCCACCGACCCGGCCGCCGGTGCTCCACCAGCCGAAGAAGGCGCCCGCCGAGGGCATCCCGTCGCGTACCCCCGCCATGACCGTGAGCGGGACCGTGTTGCGCACGGGATCTCGCCGCATGTACTCGAACGCGGCCTCGGGGAAGGCGGCGATGTCCTCGGTGAACGACCACATGCCGCGATCTTGGCAGATCACGGCATGTGGCGACAAAAGATTAAGCCGCCTCCTCCAGGTAGGGCGCCCACTGCGGATCACCGACGAGCGAGGCTCCGATGAGCCGCCAGTGGGCGCCGCGTGGCACCACCGGGGCGACGCGCAGCGTCCACCCCAGCTCCTCCAGGAACTTGTCGGCCTTGCGGTGATTGCAGGGAGTGCACGAGGCCACGCAGTTCTCCCACGTGTGTGTGCCGCCTCTGGAGCGGGGGATGACGTGATCGATGGTCTCGGCCTTCTGGCCGCAATAAGCACAACGGTAGTCGTCTCGCCGCATGAGAGCCGCCCTGGTCAGGGGAATGCGCGAGCGGTACGGAATGCGGACGTATCGTCTCAGCCTGATCACCGACGGCACGTCCAGCGTGCAGCTGGCCGAGCGAAGCACCGCGCCTCTGCCGTCGCGGTGCACGACGTCCGCCTTCTCCCGCAGCACCAGGACGACGGCCCGGTGCATGGAGAGCGTGGTCAGGGGTTCGTAGGTGGCGTTCAACAACAGGACTTGGCGCATCACGGGGACCCTCCCCGCTGGGCGCGTATCAAAGGGGACATGCTGTGGCATGTCCCGGCTGGCGGCCCCTCCTGGGGCACTGATGCTTCCGTCACGTGGACCTCCGCCGGACGGCCCAGCGGATGGTCACCACGGCGCCGCCCTTCGCCCAAGTCTGGCGTCAAGGATGCGCGACCCGCCACCCCATTAACGGGCTGATGAGGCGCACAGTCTGTTTTATGCCCGCATCACCAGGGCTTTACGCCACGCCGGTAGGGTTCAGGCATGTACCCGACCGCACGCCGTGAAGATCTCGTCGACGACCTGCACGGGACGCCCGTGCCCGACCCGTATCGCTGGCTGGAGGACTCCGACGGCCCCGAGACCAAGGGCTGGCTGCTGGCCCAGGAGCGGCTGTTCAAGGAGCAGGCGGGGCCGCAGCGGTTCAAGACGCGCATCACGGAGCTGCTGCAGTCGGGAGCGGTCGGCGTACCCGCCTGGCGCGGGGAGCGCCGCTTCTTCTCCCGCCGCCTTCCCGGCCAGGAGCACGCGGTCTACTACGTCGCCGAGGCGGACGGCACCGAGCGGGCGCTCGTCGACCCGATGGCGCTCGACCCGTCCGGCCTGACCACGCTCGACGCGGTCCAGCCCGACAAGGAGGGCCGCCTGCTCGCCTACCAGATCTCGGTCGGCGGCGACGAGGAGTCGGTCCTGTACATCATGGACGTGGCCACCGGCACGCGGATCGAGGGCCCGATCGACCGCTGCCGCTACTCCCCCATCGCCTGGCTGCCCGGCGGCGAGGCGTTCTACTACGTCAGGCGGCTGCCGAGCACCGAGGTGCCGGAGAACGAGCGCCAGTTCCACCGGCGCGTCTATCTGCACTGGGTCGGCACCTCCACCGAGGAGGACGTGGTCATCTTCGGCGACGGCCGGAAGATGACCAACTACTACGGCGTCTCCGTCTCTCGCGACGGGCGCTGGCTGCAGGTCTCCGCGCACGAGGGCACCGCCCCGCGCAACGACCTGTGGGTGGCCGACCTCCATGCCTCCCGGCTCGACCGGCCCGGCCTGAAGGTCGTCCAGGAGGGAGTGGACGCCCAGACCGGCCTGACGTTCGGCCGCGACGGACGACTGTACGTGCACACCGACCGCGACGCCCCCCGGGCCCGGATCTGCGTGGCCGACCCGGCCGAGCCCACCGTGTGGCACGACCTGGTCGCCGAGGACCCCGAGGCGGTGCTGTCCGGTTACGCGATCCTCGACGGCCTCGACGAGCCGGTCATGCTGGTCGGGTGGACCAGGCACGCGATCTCCGAGATCTCCGTGCACGACCTCGCGACCGGCGCCCGCAAGGGCGGCGTGCCGACGCCGGGGCTGGGCTCGATCGGCGGGATCGCCGAGCGCCCCGAGGGCGGCCACGAGGCGTGGTTCGGCTACACCGACAACACCACCCCGCCCACGATCCAGCGCTACGACGCCCGTACCGGGGAGACGACGTTGTGGGCGGCCTCCCCCGGGGCCGTCGAGGTCCCGGCGGTGAAGACCTCGCAGGCGGTCTACCGGTCGAAGGACGGCACCGACGTCCGCATGCTGATCATCGAGCCGGTCGACCGCGACGGGCCGCGCCCGACGATCCTCAACGGTTACGGCGGGTTCGGCATCTCGATGACGCCCGGCTACTCCGCTTCCATCCTCGCGTGGGTCGAGGCCGGTGGCGTGTACGCCATCGCCAACCTGCGCGGCGGCGGCGAAGAGGGCGAGGAGTGGCACCGGGCGGGCATGCTCGCCCACAAGCAGAACGTCTTCGACGACTTCCACGCCGCCGCCGAGCACCTGGTCGCCGCCGGGATCACCACCTCGGCGCAACTCGGCGTCTCGGGCGGCTCCAACGGCGGGCTGCTCGTGGGCGCGGTGCTGACGCAGCGGCCCGAGCTGTACTCGGCCGTCGTGTGCTCGGCGCCCCTGCTCGACATGGTGAGGTATGAGAAGTTCGGGCTGGGCGCGACGTGGAACGTCGAGTACGGCTCCGCCGCCGTCCCGGAGGAGTTCGCCTGGTTGTGGGCCTACTCCCCCTACCACCGGGTCCGCGAGGGCGTGGCCTATCCGGCGACGCTGTTCACGGTCTTCCAGTCCGACAGCCGGGTGCACCCGCTGCACGCCTGGAAGATGTGCGCGGCCCTGCAGCACGCCTCCTCGGGCCGGGGGCCGATCCTGCTGCGCAACGAGGCGGAGGTCGGCCACGGCGCCCGGTCGCTGAGCCGTACCATCGAGTTGTCGGCCGACACGCTCACCTTCATGGCCGGGCAGCTCGGCCTGGACTGAGGTCAGTCGGCGGGCAGGATCTTCCTCAGCAACCCTCTCGGGTGGCCGCGCCTGCGCCACTCGCGCGGGTAGCCGATCGAGACCTCCTCGAAGCGCACGCCGTCGTACACGGTCGTCCTCGGAATGTGCAGGTGACCGTAGACGGCGGCGGCCGTGGGGAAGCGGCGGTGCCAGTCGGCGGTGCGCACGGTGCCGCACCATTGCGCGAACTCGGGGTGGTGCAGCACGTCCGTGGGCTGTCGTACCAGCGGCCAGTGGTTGACCAGCACCAACGGCAGTTCGTCGCCGGCGGCCGTGAGGCGGCGTTCGGACAGTTCCACGCGCGCGGCGCACCAGGCGATGCGATCCGGGTACGGGTCGGGGTGGAGCATGAACTCGTCCGTGCACACCACTCCGGCGTCGTATGCCTGCTCGATGGCCTGCTGCGGGGTCGCGGCGGTGGCGGTGCGGAAGGTGTGGTCGTAGAGGACGAACAGCGGCGCGATCCGCACCGGCCCGCCGGCCCCCGACCACACCGGATAGGGGTCCTCCGGTGTCAGTACGCCGAGGGCCCGGCACAGCCCGACCAGGTGCTCGTAGCGCGCAACGCCGCGCAGTTGGAGGGGGTCGGCGGGGACCGTCCACAGCTCGTGGTTGCCCGGCACCCACACGACCTGGGCGAAGCGGCGGGCCAGCATGCCGAGGGCCCATTCGATGTCGGCGGCGGTCTCGGCGACGTCACCGGCCACGATGAGCCAGTCCTCGTCGCCTTCCGGCCGTAGCCGTTCGGCCAGCGGGCGGTTGTCGGCGACGCCCACGTGCAGGTCGCTGACCGCCCAGAGTGTGCCCGTCACGTCAGTCGCGCGAGAGTTCGTGAAGAGTGACCATGGTTGTCACCATATCGTCAGGCGCGGCGGGTTTCTCAAGGGGGTTCATAATCCTCGCACTTTTCAAATATTCACCGGCGGAAAACAATAGGCGTTCGCCGGAACGGCGAATTCGGAATTGAAGCAGCACCCGTCCGGGTCGCCGCCCACGGCCCGGCCCATGATCGTCCGCGCCCGGCGGACGGCGAAGGCCGGCGTTCACGCGCTGCTGACACCTTCACCCATGATCGTCAAGCCCTCGTACGGCGGATGAGCTGGTCGGAGACGACGCCATGCGCCGGAATTTTGCAATGAATGCAAGGTGCTCAAATCACTTTGCCGCATATTGCAGGCTATGAAGTCAGATGGCAGACTCGTTCGGGTGCCCCGACCCCACCCGACACACCCGGCACAAGCCCTCCGACCGCACACCATTCCTATCGCATTACGGTATTTACTGAAGGACGGAGCAGATGGTATTAGCCGAACGGGGCGAACAACTCCGTTTCCTGTCTGAGGTCTTCGAGGGTGCCCGTGACGGCAGGGGCTCGGCCGTCGTCATCGACGGATCGGCCGCCACGGGCAAGAGCGCACTCCTCCACCGCTTCTGCGAGCAGGTGGCGGAAGCCGGCGGGCTGGTCCTGACCGCCGCCGGATCGGTACCCGGCAGCCGCCTCCCCCTTGAGGTGATGAGCCAGCTCTTCGGCACCGTCGTCCCGGGCCGGGACGACCCGGAGGAGCTCGGGAAGCTGCTGTACGAGAGCGCCGTCGCCACCATGTGGTCCGATGAGGGGAACGAGGCCGCCCAGCAGGTGCTCGCGCCCGTCATGCACCGGCTGTGGAGCACGCTGGTGTCCCTGTCGGCCGAGCGGCCGGTGCTCGTCGCGGTGGACGACGTCCACCACGCCGACCCGCCCTCGCTGCGGTTCCTGCACTACTTCGCCCACCGGCTCAGGGAGGCGCGGATCCTCCTCGTGATGACCGAACTCGATCGGCACGGCCTGTCCCTTCCGGTGCTCGGCCCCGAACTCCACCACCTGCCCCACAGCCACCGGCTGCGGGTCGCGCCGCTTACCGAGGAGGGGGTGGCGACCGTCCTCGCACGTCACGGCCAGGGCCGCCGCGCCGCCGCCCACCACGCGCTCACCGGCGGCAACCCGCTCCTGCTCCAAGCCCTGATCGCCGACCGGCCCCGGCAGCGGCAGGCGACACCTCGCCCGGGTATCGCCGACCGGCCCCGGCAACGGGGGGAGACACCACACCCGGGCATCGCCGACCGGCCCCGGCAGCCGGAGGAGGCGCCGCACCCGGGTGAGGAGTTCGCCCGCGCGGTGTTCGCCTGCCTGCGGCGCGGCGGCGAGGAGACGATGGACATCGCGCGCGGCCTCGCCGTCCTCGGGCCCGGTCGCCCGGAGCTGCTCGCCGGGCTCCTGGCGACCGACCCGGCGCGCGTGGCCCCCGCCCTGCGCGCGCTCACCTCCGCCGGGCTGCTCGCCGACGGCGACCTCCGCCATCCGCACCTCGCCACGACCGTCCTGCACGCGCTCGGCCAGGAGCAACGCGCTCGCCTCCACCTGCGCGCCGCCCGCCTGCTGCACGACGGCGGCGCCGGCGCCGGCGAGATCGCGGCGCAGCTCACCGCCGCCGGATCGGCCCCGCTGCCGTGGATGCCGGAACTCCTCGCGACCGCCGCCCGCGACGCCCTCGCCGACGACCGGGTGGACCGCGCCGTCGCCTACCTCGAACTGGCCGGGCGGTCGGCGGCCGACCGGGGCGAGCGCGCCCGCTACCTGCTGGGGCTGGCCGGCGCGGAGTGGCGCACCGACGCCGCCAAGGCCCTGCGCCACCTGCCCGAGCTCGCCGAGAGCGTCCGGAACGGCGACCTTTCGGGTCTCGACCGGATCAGGGCGGCGAAACTGCTGCTGTGGTACGGGCGCCTCGACCGCCCCGGCGAGCTGCTGGAGGGTCTGGCCGCCGAGGACGCCGAGGATCTCAGGCAGTGGCTCGCCCTCGCCCTGCCCCGGTTCGCCGAGCCCGGCCAGGCCCTCGCGGGCGACCGTGACCGCACCACCCTGCTGCCGGTGCGCGAACTCGAAGTGGAGGCCACGCACGCGCTGGCCGCCGTCCTCACCCGGGGCGGTGACGCCGAGGCCGTCGTCCAGGCCGAGCGGGTCCTGGAGAGCGTACGGCTGGACGACAGCACCGTCGAGCCCATCGTCTCTGCCCTGCTCGCCCTCGTGTACGCCGACCGGACCGACCGCAGCGCCCGCTGGTGCGCCGTGCTGTCCCGCGAGGCCGCCGCCAGGCAGGCGGCGAGCTGGCAGGCGCTGATCACGGCCGTGGAGGCGGAGATCGCGCTGCGCCGGGGGGTCCTGCCACAGGCCGAGCGCCTCGCGGACGCGGCGCTCGCGCTGCTGCGTCCCCACGGCTGGGGCGTCGCCGTCGGGCTGCCGCTGTCCACGCTGCTGCTGGCCACGACCGTGCTCGGCAAGCACGACGCGGCCGCGCTGCGCCTGGCCCAGCCGGTGCCGGAGGCCATGTACGGCACCCGGTACGGCCTGCACTACCTGTACGCCAGAGGCCGCTACTTCCTGGCCACCGAGCGCTACCACGCCGCGCTCGCCGACTTCACCAAGTGCGGCTCGCTCATGTCCGCCTGGCGGCTCGACATGCCCGCGTTCATCCCCTGGCGTACCGGGGCGGCCGCGGCCCACCTCGCCATGGGACGCTCCGACCAGGCCCGCAGGCTCGCCACCGAGCAACTCGACCGGCCGGGCGCGGGCGGGCCGCGCACGCGCGGCATCACCCTGCGGGTGCTCGCGGCCGCCAGCGAACAGCGCAGGCGCCCGCCGCTGCTGAAGGAGGCCGTCGAGGCGCTCAAGGAGGGCGGCGACCGGCTGGAGCTGGCGTGGGCGCTGGCCGACCTCAGCTCGGCGCAGCGCGCGCTGGGCCAGACCGGGCACGCCCGTACCACCGGCCGCTTCGCCTCTCAGGTCGCCAGGACGTGCCAGGCGTTCCCTCCTCCCGCCACGCGCGGCAGGCCCCGCGAGGTGGCGCCGCCGCCGGAGGACGCGGACGGCATCAGCGCGCTCAGCGACGCCGAACGCCGTGTGGCGGCACTCGCGGCCCGAGGCGAGACCAACCACGAGATCGCCCGCAGCCTGTTCATCACCGTCAGCACCGTCGAGCAGCACCTGACGCGCGTCTACCGCAAGCTCAGGATCTCCGGCCGCGCCGAGTTGCCCACCGAACTCGCCTCATGACCGCCCGGGAGGCTAGCGGTGGAAGACGATGGTCTTGTGGCCGTCGAGCACCACCCGCTGCTCGGCGTGCCACCTGACGGCGCGCGCCAGCGCCACGCACTCGACGTCGCGGCCGATCGCCACGAGATCCTCCGGCGTGTGGCTGTGGTTGACCCGCGCGACCTCCTGCTCGATGATCGGCCCCTCGTCGAGGTCGGAGGTCACGTAGTGCGCGGTCGCGCCGATCAGCTTCACGCCCCTGGCGTGCGCCTGGTGGTACGGCCTGGCGCCCTTGAACGACGGCAGGAACGAGTGGTGGATGTTGATCGCCCGCCCGGCCAGCTTCTCGCAGAGGTCCTCGGAGAGCACCTGCATGTACCGGGCCAGCACCACCAGGTCGACCTGGTAGTGCTCGACCAGCGTGAGCACCTCGGCCTCCTGCTTCGGCTTGGTCTCCGGGGTGATCGGCAGGTGGTGGTAGTCGATCCCGTACGACTGCGTGAGCGGCCGAAGGTCCGGGTGGTTGGAGGCGACGGCCACGACCTCGATGTCGAGGCCCCCGGAGCGGACCCGGTAGAGCAGGTCGTTGAGGCAGTGGCCGAACCTGCTGACCATGATCAGTACGCGTGGCTTGCGGGCGACGTCGCGCAGCTTGAACTCCATCGCGAAGTCCGGCGCCAGCGCCGCGAAGGCGGCGCCCAGCTCGTCCTCGCCGACGGGGGCCGTGAACTGCACCCGCATGAAGAAGCGCTCGGCTCCGAACTGCTGGCTCTCCTTGATGTTGCAGCCGTGCCCGGCGAGCAGCCCGGACACGGCGGCGACCACGCCGGGCCGGTCGGGGCAGGACAGAGTCAGGACGAATTCGGATGTGCTCATGCCTTCACTCTCAAACAGAACGCCGCAACCTGACCTGCGCAGACTACCTTCCCCACCGCGCCGGGCCCGCGCGCCGGGCCGCGATCGGTCCCGGTTTCGCCGCCGAGGGCGCACGTCCGGGCGTCACGGCGGGGACGGGTGCGGTGCGGAGCGTCTTCCTGGAGGCCGCCCGCCCGGGTCGGCGGGTGGCGGGTGGGCGGGGCCGGCCGTGACGGCGGGTCCTGCGAAAACGGCGGGCCCATTGAAAGAACGGCGGGCCCTGCGAAGGCGGCGGGCCCGTTGAAAACGGCGGGTCCTTCGAAGACGGCCGGGCCGGCAAGAACGGCGGGTCCTGCGGGGACGGCGGTGTACTCGGACGGCTACAGCAGCGGCGCGGACAGGCGCCGCAGCTGGGTCAGTGCGTCGGCGAGGTCGGGCCCGCCGGCCGTCAGCGGCTGGATCGCCACATGGTCGGCGCCGGCCGCCAGGTGGGCGTGCACGCGGGCGGCCACGGCCTCCTCGTCCCCCCACGCCACCAGCGCGTCGACCAGGCGGTCGCTGCCGCCGTCCGCGAAGTCGGCGTCGTCGAAGCCGAGCGTGCGCAGGTTGTTCACGTAGTTGGGCAGCATCAGGTAGACCGACATGTGCTCGCGGGCCACCCGGCGGGCGGTGTCGGGGTCGGGCTCGACCAGCACCGCCTGCTCGGGCACCAGGAGGCGGTCGGGACCGAGGATCTCGCGGGCCAGCGCCGTGTGCTCCAACGGGACGAAGTACGGGTGGGCGCCGTCGGCGTGTTCACGGGCGAGTTCGAGCATCCTGGGGCGCAGCGCCGCCAGCAGGCGGGGCGCCGGGCGCGCGGGCTCCGGCACGTCGGTCTCGACCGTGTCCATGGCCGTCAGGTAGGCGCGCATCGCGGCCAGCGGCTTGCTGTAGTCGTGTCCGCGCAGCTGGACCAGGATGTCGTGGCTGACGCCGAGGCCGAGGACGAAGCGGCCGGGGAAGGCGTCGCCGAGCGTGTCGGACTCCGCCGCCGTCGCCGCCGCGTCGCGGGCCCAGATGCTGGCGATGCCCGTGGCGACGCTGACGCGCTCGGTGGCCGCGAGCAGGACGGCCGCCGACGTGAACGGCGCGCGGCCGCCCGGCGCCTCGTTGACCCACACCGAGCCGTAGCCCATGGCCTCGATCTCGGCCGCCGCCTCGCGCGCGGGCTGTGTGGGCCCCGACCCCAGCTTGGCGTGCCAGACTCCGATGCGTCCTTCCACGGTCGCCCTCCCAGACGGCTAAGATGTTCGATCGAGATGGAACAGTACACCCATGATCGAGTCGGGTCGACCAAGGGGCCGGCGATCAGCCACACCCCACCGGCCGAGACGTCCCTGCAGGCCGCGCTCGGCGCGCTGGCCGACCCCGTGCGCCGCGGCATCGTCCGCCGCCTGGCCGCCGTGCCCGACTGGACGCTGCCGTGCGGCACGTTCACCGACCTGCCCGTGGCGAAGTCCACGCTGAGCCACCACTTCTCCGTGCTGCGCGACGTCGGCCTGCTCGAACAACGCGGCGAGGGCGCCCGCCGCCTCAACCGGCTGCGCCGCCCGGAGTTCGACTCGCGCTTCCCCGGCCTCCTCGACCTGATCATGAACGAGGAAGCCCCGGGCTAACCCCTTCGCACCGCCAGGCTTGCGCAAGCGGCCTCTTCAGACATGCCCCGGGAGCACGAATTGTCGGGTACGAAAATATTCCGCCTGCGCCCTTTAGCGCGATTAATGGCCACATAAACCTCTTTGTGTAAAAATCAGATAAATATCCACTCACGCTATGGAATGAATTGACCCTGTCTGTCAATCTCGGCTTGCGCACCCGACCGGGTGCCGGAGCGGAGGATCTCCTGTGCGCAAAACGCCCCTTGCAGTCCTCTTCGCAAGTTCCCTCGCCCTCGCGGTGTTCCCGGCATCAGCCGTGAGCGCCGCCGCCCCAGACCCCGTGAGCGGCTACATCGTCGTGCTCGAAGACGACGCGAACGCCCCCGCCCTGGCACAGACCCAGGCACAGGCCCACGACGCCACAGTGGACCAAGTCTACACCCACGCGTTACGCGGCTACTCGGCGAAGATGTCCGCCAAAGCCGCCGCCGAACTGGCCAAGGACCCCACCGTGCAGTTCGTGCAGCCCGACCGGACGGTGACCACCGCCGTCCAGACCCTGCCGACCGGGATCAACCGGGTCGACGCGGAACTCAGCCCCACCGCCGCCATCAACAACGTCGACACCAGGGTCAACGTCGACGTCGCGGTGATCGACACCGGCATCCAGCTCAACCACCCGGACCTGAACGTCTACACAGCCGGTGCCAGGAACTGCAACACCGGCACCAGCGCCAATGACGGCAACGGGCACGGCACCCACGTCGCGGGCACCATCGGCGCCCTCGACAACAACAACCAGGTCGTCGGCGTGGCCCCCGGCGCGCGGCTGTGGCCGGTACGCGTGCTCGGCAACACCGGCAGCGGCACCTGGGCGCAGGTCATCTGCGGCATCGACTACGTCACCGCCAACGCCTCGCAGATCGAGGTCGCCAACATGAGCCTCGGCGGCGTCGGCACCGACGACAACAACTGCGGCAACTCCAACAACGACGCCATGCACCGGGCGATCTGCGCGGCCGTCAGGGCGGGCGTGACCTTCGTCGTCGCCGCCGGCAACAACAACGGCAACTCGGCCAACTCGGTGCCCGCGGCCTATGACGAGGTCATCACGGTCAGCGCGCTCGCCGACTTCAACGGCCTGCCCGGTGGCGGAGCGGCCCCCACCTGCCGCACCGACGTCGACGACACGCTCGCCGACTTCTCCAACGACGGCGCCGACGTGGACCTGATCGCCCCCGGTGTCTGCATCCTGTCCACATGGACCGGCAGCGGCGTCAACACCATCTCCGGCACGTCGATGGCCAGCCCGCACGTCGCCGGCGGGGCGGCCCTCTACAAGGCCAACAACCCCGGCGCCTCCCCCGCGGCGGTGAAGGCCTCGCTGCAGGCCACCGGCACGCTCAACTGGAACAACGTCGACGACTACGACGGCATCAAGGAGCGGCTGCTGTACGTGGCCGGCTACTGATCGAAATGCCCTCGACGGGCTCACGGACGCCGGGCGCGGCGGACGTGGGCCCGTTCCCCCTTCTCCTTCAGCGGAGGAGCAGGCCCGTGTAGGCGACGGCGTCGTCTGCCCCCGAGAAGACGGCGACGGCGTCGGGCCCGCGCACCACGTATCCGTCCGACACACTCACGGTGACCCCGCCCGCGACCAGCGTCGGACCGTCGGGCTCCGGCGGGTGGAACCTCCCCCGCACCAGCCGCAGCCGCAGCCGCCGTACCAGCAGGGACCTGATGCCCACGCTCGCGAGCCCTTCCTGCACCAGCCCCAGCCTGCTGAGCTGCTCCTCCTCCGACTGCTGCGAATAGAGCGTACTCATCGGCACTCACGCTCCCAGGGTTAGCGGATTCCTGATACCAGAGTGCACTCGCACGACTACCCTAGGTACACGAACGACGGCGTTTGTAGAACGCTTGTAGAACCCCCACTCGTGGAGCGGCCGATGCCTCCTGCCCGCGAGCTCGACCCCGGTTCGAGCGCGCTCGCCTTCTTCGGCTCCGAGCTGCGTCAGCACCGGGTGCGCGCCGGGCTGTCCCAGGAGCAGCTCGCCGAGCGCCTGAGCTACTCGCTGTCGCTCGTGTGCGCGATCGAGCTGGCCAGGCGCACGCCCTCCCGTGACTTCGCCGAGCGTGCCGACCAGGCCCTCGGCACCGGCGGCGCCCTCGTCCGCCTGTGGCCGCTGGTGCGCAATGCCGCGCATCCGGCGTGGTTCCGGCCGTGGCTGGAGATCGAGCAGGCGGCGCTGGCTTTACTCACCTGGCAGCCGCTGCTGGTGCCCGGCCTGCTCCAGACCGAGGAGTACGCCCGCGAGGTGCTCAGCCAGGAGCCTGCCGCGACCGACGAGCAGATCGAGGCGGCCATCACGGCCCGCATGTCCCGCAAGGCGATCCTGCACCGGCCGGACCCTCCGATGTACGGGGTGGTGATCGACGAGTGGGTGCTCTACCGGCCGATCGGGGCACCCGCCATCATGCGCGCCCAGGTGCGCTCACTGATCGAATCGGCCTGCCTGCCCAATGTCACCTTGCAGGTGGTGCCGAGAGAGTGTCCGGCCGTGGCCGGGCTGACGGGGGCGTTCGTCATCGCCAGGATCCCTGGCGACCCCGACCTGGTCTATGTGGAATCCGCCAGGGAGGGGTATGTGTCGGACCGCCCACCGGACGTCGAGTCGATCGCACGGCGCTTTGACGTCATCCGATCGCTCGCGCTGCCAGTGAACACAACACTAGATCTGCTGTCGAAGGTGGTGGAGGAGATATGAGAGATCTCCAGTGGCGCAAGTCCCGTCGAAGCGGGAGCAACGGTGGAGACTGCGTCGAAGTGGCAGTCCTCACCGAACCCGAGGAAACCCTGACGCACAAGTCCGAGGAGGACCTGCTGTTCGTCCTGCGTGACTCGAAGGATCCGCAGGGTCCCCGGCTGTTCTTCACATCCTCCGAATGGGACGCGTTCCTGCTCGGGGTGAAGGACGGGGAGTTCGACGACCTGAGGTGAGGAGGAGGCTGGGCGCCCTCAGACGGCGCCCAGCTCGCGCAATGTCGTGGCGAGCAGGCCGCGCAGCAGTTCGCCGCCCGCCGCCTCGTGGACGTCCTCCACGGGCAGCCCCTTCGCCACATTGTCCCGGTAGACCTGCCGATCCTTCTCCACCGTGTACGGCTGGGCGGTCAGCGCCACCGCGACCGTGACGTCCGTGCCCGCCTGCGGCAGGACGACGACCGCGTGGGTGCGCAACGTGGTCTCGTCGGCGGCGCCGTACCAGCCGCATTTGACCGCCGCGTCGGCGACGCCGGCGACCTCGCGTGCCCCGAACGTCTGCCCCGCCCCCACCTGGCGCATCCAGCCGAGAACGGTGTCGGCGACCGGATCGCCCGCGAGTGCCGCCTGTGCGAGGGCGGCGTACGCGGTGGCGACCTCGTCCGCAGCGACCTCCACCGACCCGAAGCGGGACAGGTCGGCGCTGGGCGGCGACCAGGCCACGCCGGTGCGGCGGGCGATGCCGTCGAGGATCACGTGCGGGCCGACGGACAACCACAGGCCCAGCGTGTCGGCGTTGGAGGAGACGACGACGGCGGGCTCTGCGTGCTCTGCCCAGCGGGCCGTGTCGAGGTGCTCGGCCGCCGCCCAGGCGTACAGGGGCTTGAGCAGGGAGGCGCAGCGCAGCCGGGTGAGACCGTCGGTCGCGGTGATCGTGCGGGCGGTCGTAGCGCCGTAGCCTCGGGCGATGCCCGCCGCGTGGGCGCTGGCGCCGGGCCGCAGCCGGCTGAACAGGTCGTGGAATGAGGTGGCCACCACGCCTCTACGGTAGTGGGTCGCGCCCTCGGATCTCTCAAGCACGGCGGGGTCACCTCTAGCGGAGTATTTCGCTCCGTTAGAGTGTGCTCCGTTCAGAACGTGGAGGTCTGTGATGAGAGCGATCGTGCTCAGAGAATACGGCGGCCCGGACAACCTCGTCGAGGAGCAGGTGCCGGAGCCGGCGCCCGGCCCCGGCCAGGTGCTGGTCGAGGTGGCCGTGGCGAGTGTGACCTTCGTGGAGACGCAGGTTCGCGCCGACCGGGGCCCACGCCGGGTCCCGCTGCCCGCCGTGCTCGGCAACGGGGTCGCGGGCACGGCGCTGACCGGCGAGTTCGCAGGCACGCGGGTGGTGAGCACGACCGGCGGTACCGGCGGGTACGCCGAACGCGTGGCCGTACCCGCCGACGAGCCGATCCCGGTGCCCGACGGCGTGTCCCTGGCCGCCGCCGCCGCGTTGCTGGCCGACGGCCGCACGGCGCTGGGCCTGCACAGCGCCGCCGCGCCCCGGCCCGGCGAGTGGGTGCTGGTCGAGGCGGCGGGCGGCGGGGTCGGCAGCCTGCTGGTGCAGCTCGCGAAGGCGGCCGGGGCGCACGTGATCGGCGCGGCGAGCAGCCCGGCCAAACTCGACCGGGCCCGCGAACTCGGCGCCGACGTGGTCGTCGACTACACCGCCCCCGACTGGCCCGAGCGGGTCCGGGAGAAGGTCAAGGAACTCGACCTGGTCTACGACGGGGTCGGCGGGCAGGTCGGGGCGAGCGCCCAGACGCTGCTGCGCGAGGGCGGCCGCCTCAGCTCGTACGGCATGGCGGGCGGCCCCATGACCGTCCCCGGCCCCGGCGTCACCCCGGTCGAGTGGCCGGCGACCCGGCCCCGTGACCTGTCGGTCATGGCGCTGGCCGAGGCGGCGGCCGGTCGGCTGCGTCCCACGATCGGCCTGCGCCTGCCGCTGTCCGAGGCGGCGAAGGCGCACGCCGCGATGGAGGCGCGCGCGGTCACGGGCAAGACGCTCCTGTTCACCGGCGACCCCTCGGCGGGGTAAGGGGCTTCAGCCGATGGCGGCAGAGAAGCGGGCGCGCAGCTCCAGCAGCCGCCCGACGGGCTCGGCGCTGTAGACGAGCCGTACGTACCTGCCGGCCACCTTCTCACCCCAGGCCGTCATCGGGGTGGCGGCTACGCGTCCGCGTTCGAGCAGCCGCGCCGACAACTCGGGCGCGCTCATCCCGATCGCCTCGGCGTCGACCAGGCACGACCAGCCGCCGCCCGCCCGCACCACCGGCAGCCCGTCGAGCTGCTCGATCACGGTGTCGTGGCGGGCCTGGTACTCGGCCACGGCGGCCTCGACGCCGCTCGGCTGCGACAGCGCGACCGCCGCTCCCATCTGGGCGAAGCCGCTGGCGACCGTGGTGTTGTAGATCGTCGTGACCCCGATCCGCTCCATGATCTGCGGCGGCCCGGCGACCCAGCCGATCCGCCAGCCGATCATCCGGTACTCCTTGGACACCGATCCGATGACGACGGTCCGCTCGGCCAGCCCGGCGACCCGGCAGGGGTTGATTCGCGGGTGGCCGTCGTAGACGATGCGCTCCATCGCGGCGTCGTAGATCAGGTAGGCGTCCGTGCGCTCGCACACGCGGGCGACGGCGGCCCAGTCGTCGTGGTCGAAGACGACGCCCGAGGGCATGGACGGGCTCATGAGCAGCAGCGCCGCCGCGTGGTCCACCCGTTCGAGCGCCTCGCGGTCCAGGCGCCAGCCGCCGTCCGCGACGACGAGGGGCACCAGGTGCGGTTCGGCCCCGGACAGCCGTACACGCTGGAACAGCCCGGCGTAGGTGGGGTCGGTGAGGACGACGCGCTCGCCCGGCTGGGTGGTGGCCAGCAGGACGGGCATGACCGCCGAGGTGCCGCCGGAGGTGACCACGATCTGTCTGATCGGGTCGTAGTCGAGGCCGGTGCGCACGCGCAGGTCGGCGGCGATGGCCTCACGCAGTTCCGGCAGGCCGTTCAGGGGCAGCCAGCTGTTGCCCCGGCCTTCGGTGAGCGCTCTGGCGGTGGCTTCCACGGCGGCGGGCGGCGGGGGGACGTCGGTGTCGAGGTTCTCCAGCCGCAGGACGTCGGGGTCGGACCCGGCGGCTGCCGCGACCTTGTCGAGACCGATCGGCTGGACATGGGTGAAGCGGGCGTTGTTCCGCATACGGAACACCATGGCCCCGCGCTCCTTCGTGTGTCAAGACTCAGCACCACCAGCGGCGCGGGCAGTACAGACGCTCCCGCCCGCCCCAGTTGAACCCGACGACCAGCCTGATCTCCTGCCCGATCACCAGCGGCGCCCCAGGACTCGGCCACTGCGCCACCACCCGGTCCACGCCCGGCCGCATCCGCCGCGACGGCTTCCGCGACACCCGCACCAGGTCGATAACCTGCCCGAAGACCTTCCGCGTCCAGGCGCTGTCGCGGCCGACGGCCCTGGGCATCCGGGCATGCGTGCGATAGAAGCGCCACTCGGCCGTCGTCAGGAACCCGACCTCGACCGTCGTGCCCCACGGCACCGGCCGGCCCGGCGCGGGCCGTACCGAGTGGATGAGGCAGACCTCGTCGGGACGGCAGATCGACGACGGCGTCAACCCCCGCGAGACGAGCCTGAGGCCGAGCCGCTGCACCCGGCGCTGGGCCGCGTCGAGCCGCTCGCCGTCCAGCGACGGTACGGTCACCCGCATCCCCGCCGCAGCGCTCGCCCCCGCCCCGCTGTGCCCGCACCCACCTGCGGGAACCACCACGAGCACCGTCGCGAACACCGCCGGGAGGGTACGCCTGAGCGCACCCCCGAGCCGCCGTCCGATCACCATGAACGCCTCCAGGGTCCGGCCCCGAGGCGATCACGCTAGCGCCAGGCCGGGGACCCCAGGTGGCCCGTGTCCGGTAATGGACAGCTCACCGGGTGCCGGTCAGCACCGTCCAGGCGAAGACCAGCGGGACCACCGCCGCCGTCGCGCCCAGCGCCACCGCCCGGTAGCGCGCCCTGACCTGCCGGTCCGTGGTGAACGCCGCCACCACGCCCGCCGCGCCGAACTGCGCCGCCGTCACCACGCTGTGGGGCACCCAGCCCGGCCAGTCGGAGACGAACAGGTAGCCCAGCCGGAACGACACGAACAGCCCGGCCGCCAGCAGCGCCGTGTTCCGCGCCGGGGCGACCCGGGTCGCGCGCAACGCGTACCCCGCCACCACCAGCACGCTCCCGGTGATCGCCAGTTGCCCGCCGACCAGCGGGTACAGGCACGGCCACGCCTCGCAGCCGACCCCCTTGTACACCAGCTCGACGCTCGCCCACCACAGCACTCCCAGTGCCGCGTAGACCGCCCCCGCCCTGCCCAGCCGCCCCCACATGCCCTTCATCATGCCCAATTCCGCAGGCGATCAGAGGGCTGCGGCCAGCTGTTCGTCGGCCTCCGCCTCCGCCGTCCGGCCGAGTGCGCGCAGGCCCACCGCCCGGTTGGCGTACAGGTCGGCCTGAGGCTCCAGCTCGATCGCCCGGCTGAGGTCGGCGACCGCGCCTTCGGCGTCGCCGGTCTCGAAGCGCAGCACGCCGCGGTTCGCCCAGGCCCCCGCCAGGCTGGGCGCCGCCGCGATGGCCAGGTCGAAGGCGCTCATCGCCGCCTGCGCCCGCCCTGCCGCGGTCTCCAGCTGGCCGAGCACCGCCAGCAGATACGGGTTGCCCGGCCCGACCACCAGCCCGGCGTTGACGTCGCTCCGCGCCTCGTCGTCGCGTCCGGCGGCGGCCAGCAGCCCCGCCCGGTTGATGTAGGCGTCGAGGTAGCCGGGGTCGAGTTCGAGCACGTGCGTCAGATCGGCCAGCGCCCCCTCCGGGTCGCCCCGCGCGATGCGCAGCTCGGCCCGGTTGTAGTACGCCTCCGGCAGCGGCGGGCCCGCCCGCATCGCGTTCTCGTAGTCGGCCAGCGCCCGGTCGTGCTCGCCGAGCGAGAACCACAGATTGCCCCGGTCCACGTAGTAGTCGGGGAAGAACGGGTCGATGGCGATGGCGGCGGCGTAGTCCTCCAGCGCCTCCTGCGTGCGTCCCAGCGCCGCCAGCAGCTGCGCCCGGTTGGCCAGCAGGACCATCCGGTGCAGCGGGTGGCGCTCCCCCAGCTCGGCCGCCAGCTCCAGGGCCGAGTCGACCAGGCGGAGCGCGCGTTCGATCTTGCCCAGCCGGACTTCCACCAGTGCCAGGCCGTTACGGTCGAAGCCCAGTTTGAAGGCCCGTTCCATGGGGTCGGGCAGCAACTCGGAGATCGCGATGGCCTGGTTGAGCCAGCCTCTGGCGCGGCCGAGGTCACGCCGGGCCGGGTCGCGGTGGCGGGCGTCGAGCATCGCGATGCCGTACGCGCCCGCCGCGTGGACGGCCGGGTCCTGGCTCACCCTGCGGGTCCGCTCCCACAGCCGCCGGGCCTCCGCCGTACGGCCGAGGCCGCCGAGCGCGGTGGCGGTGCGCTGGGCGAACCGCCACCACGCCGGACTGCCGGGAAGCGCCCGGCCCATCCCGAGTTCGCCGAGCTCGGCCACCGCGTGCAGGAATCCCTCCCGGACGCAGCGGTCGACCTCCTCCCACAACTCGTCGGGGCCGCGTTCGTCGGCCGGCGGCGCGGGGCCGTCGGCGTAGACCACGACCGTCAGCCGGTCGGCCGGGATCCGCCGCGCGAGCACGGCGAGCAGTTCGCCGTCGGTCGGATCGGCGGCCGAGCCGTTGCTCACCACCAGGGCCGTGCCGGGCGGCGCGACCGCGCGCACGAACTCCGCCACCCCGTTCGCCAGCCTGAGCGTACGGCGGGGCGCGGGGACCAGGATCCGCTCGTCTTCGGCGAGGGCGTCGTCGAGCGGGGTGCGCGCGGCGGGCACCGCGTCGCGCAGACCGGGTGCCACCGCCCTGATCTCGATGTCGTGGGCGGCGACGAGATCTCGGGAACGTTCCAGGGCGATCGGCACCAGGTGGTGCAGGAGCGCCGACCCTGCGGTGTAGGGGCCGTGGAGACGGCGATGCGCGTCGACAATCGGCATCAGCAGCGGCACGGCATCCCACCGGTCGGGCGGTGCACCCTGGACCCTCAGGTGGGACCGGTCTCCTCTCACCCCTTGTGGATGACGCTGGAGGTACCGGTGAGCTTCGCTGTTCCCGGTTTCCGAATGACGATGCGTTTCATGGTGCACCTCTCTAGTACAAGGATATTTCACCATTATTCGGACACTCCACCGAATATCAAGATTTATAAGGAATAAGTTCCTTTGGAGATGGGTAATGGGCGTTGTTGATTTTGTCCGATATATGGTTTTTAATGTGGCCGAAACCATGAGGCGGTCGTTTTCGCCTGCTCCGACTCCTCGACGAGTTCGCACAGGCAGCGGCCCAGCACCGTCACCGACCGGCAGCAGCCCGGCCCCGGCATGCTGCGCGCCCTGACGATCGCGCTCGCCCGCTGGAGCATCCGGTCGAGGCTCGGCTCGTCGCCGCCCTTCACCGCCCGGTTGCTCCACGGACACGCCTGCTCACCACACCCCGCCAGCATCGGGTACGCCGAGGGCGCACGGTCGAACCGTACCGGCTCGTCGTGCTTGACCCGCAGGTCGGCGAGCACCTGCGACGCACGGCGGGACACTTCGAGTAACGCCAGGTTCGACGAGCACGACGGGCCCGGCGGGCCCTCGGGGCCGGAGTCGTCGGCCGGTTCGGGATCCCTCGGCGCCGAGATGGCCAGCAGCATCGCCGCCCCCATCAGTCCGCCGCCGACCAGGAGGCTCAGGCCCACCTGCTCGCCGAACCAGACGACCGCGATCGCCGACACCCACAACGGCTGCGACGACATCAGCACCGCGCTCGGCACCGCCGGGACGTGCACCTGGCCGTAGGACCGTGCCAAGAACCCGAGCGCGCACGCCACCACCGACAGGTGCGCCAGGATGAGCCAGTCGCCGTTCGTCGCGGGCATCACGAGACCGTCGCGGCCCGCGTACACGCCGGTGAGCCCGCCGATCGTGCCGAGTTGGATGACCGTCACGGCGTAGGCGTTGAAACTGCCGGAACGCGGAGCACGGGAGACGCGGGCGAGCAGCAGCGTGTGGCCCGAGTACAGGGCCGCCGCGCCGAGCGTCGCCGCCAGCGCGCCCTGGTGGATGTCCTGGTCCTCGCCCCCGCTGAGGATGCTGAACACGCCCATCGAGGCCATGGCCAGCACGACCCCCGCCCAGACGCGGCCCTGCACCTTCACGCGGAACAGCGCCAGCCCCAGCAACGGCGTGATGATCACACTGCTGCCCACCGCGAAGCCGGACACCGACGAGGGCAGGTCGTCCAGAGCCACCGCCTGGGCGAACTGACCGACCCCGAACATCAGGCCGAGCGCGATCCCGGCCGCCCACGTCTCGCGCGACAGCCCGCGCAGGCACCTCGGCCGGATGGCCACGAGGGTGAGCGCCGCGATGCTGTAACGCTCCGCGAGCAGATCCTCTACTGGTAACCGGACAATGAGATCCTTCATCAGCGGAAACGCCGACCCCCAAGCGGCGCTGACGAACAACAGAAGCACGGCTCCCAGGAGGGGTCGGGGAGCGGGCACGCCTGCCATGTTGGAAGCATCTCACTACAATCCGAAGTGGTCGCAGCACACGTTGGCGCTGGTGATGCTCATCTACCACTCAGTGTGAAGGTACTCACCCGGAGGTTTGCACATCACTATCCGGCGGCCCATCGCACCGGGCTATTCACCGATAAGCGCCGGACCATTTCCCACCCGTTCTCACACCCCGCCGCCCCTCACACAGCGTAACCATCCACCTGTTCCCCACCCTCGAAGCAACCCACCCTGACCACCCTCGCCCCTCCCTTCTCCGGCAAGCGTGGGCAGCCGCCAAGCACGGATTGCGCGTGAGTGAGGGTGCACAAGCGTGAGCAGGTGGCCGGCGAACCGTATGACGGGGCCGGCGTAGGCGGACAGCGCGGCGTGGGCAGACGAACCGGCGGACTCGGTCAGGCGCTGCCAAGGGAGCAGACCTCAGCTCGCGCGGGCTGTCTTCGGCGCCGAACAGACAGAAGGGGTGCGGTGAGATCGGCGCCGGATCACGGCGGCCGGCGCGGGCCGGGCCGGGGGTAAGAGGGCGGCGTTGCGGTGGGGGGTGGAGCGGGGAGTAGCGCCTTGGAGGCCGGCGAGAGGCGACGGAGGGAGGGGTCGCCATGGCTGGGCCGTAACAGAAGGGTCCTTGAAGCCCTGACAGAAGGGTCCTTGAGGAGGATCCCGGACGAGCCGGTGCCGGATGCGACTCACGTGGCGCGGCCGGAGCCCGATTCCGGATCGCCGGCGGTCAGAGGTCCGCCGTCGTGGTGATGAGCGGCTTGTGGACGTACACGATCACGTGGCTGCCCACCTGCTCGCGGGCGGTCTCCCGCCAGCCTCGGCGCGTGTAGAGCGCCAGCGCCACCTCCTGCCGCACCGTCGTGTCTCCCCGCATGCTCTGGAAGCCGAGCTCCATCGCCCGCGCCTCCAGCGCCTCCAGCATCGTCGACCCATGACCGCGCCCCTGATGGGCAGGGTGCACCCGCAACCGGCACAGTTCAACGCACGACGGGTCGATCGGTCTCAAGCCGCCCATCGCGACGACCCGCCCACCGGCCTCCCCCACCAGGAAGTCGCCCCCGCACGCCAGGTAGATCTCCTGGATGCGGGGGAAGTCGTCGTCGTAGTAGACACCGTCGCCCGGCACCAGACCGACCTGGGCGAGGGCGATCCGGTGCAGAGCGAGAATGGTGTCCAGGTCAGACCATCGGTAGCGTCTGATCTTCAGCATCAGGCACCATTGCTCCCTCTGCCGGTCATGCTCCTGGTGCGCAGTTGCTCGCCGAAGGCGCGCAGTCCCGGGTGGTTGGGGTCACGGACCCTGATCGCCTTCTCGAACTCGAACGCGGGCCGCATGATGAAGTCGGTGCGGTACTCCTGCCCGAGCAGTTGGAAAGCGTGGGTGGCGATGTTGAGCGCCTCGTCGAGGTTGCCCTCCAGGAGGCGGCAGGTCGCCATGTCGAGCCGGATCAGGGTCTGGTCGAGGATGTGGTCGGAGTATTTCTGGAGGGCCTGTTCGAGGACCGCGTCGGCCTCCAGCGTCTGCCCGAGCTTGGTGAGCACGTCGCCCTGGTAGAAGAACAGCTGCTTCTCCGTGTAGCCGAAGGCGGTGTCCTCCTGCTCGTCCTCCTTCATGTTGCTGAAGGCCGTACGCGCCCGGGTGAGCGCGCGTTTGGCCTGGTCGACCACTTCCTTCTTGCTGTCGATGCCCGAGATCGTGGCGAGCGCGCGCGCCTCGATCACCGGTGCCATGGCCTGGGCGGCGCACGCCGTGTGCCCGGCCAGGTCGCGGCTCTTCTTGGCGAGGTTGAGCGCCTCCCGGGCGTCGCCGTAGTAGAGCGGGACCAGGGCCTCGCGCGCGGTGATCCACGCGCGCAGCGCGCGGTCGCCGGTCTCGTCGGCCGCGGTGCGCCCGGTGCGGAAGAAGGACCGGGCCAGCCGGTGGTCGCCCAGGTTGATCATGATCATTCCGCAGAGGCCGGCGAGCTGCGCCGCCATCCGGCACAGCCGCTCCTGGAGATCGATGGGCTGGCGGTGCGCCATCGCGATGCGGACGGCGTTCAGTTCGAGCATGACGTCGCACAACAGCCGCAGCGGAGCCGTGGTGGTGTACTGACGCCCGAAACTGATCGTCGCTTCCTCCCACTGGTCGAGCATGGCGGCGGAGACCGTGGCGGACACGAGGGTGTCGTCCATCCGCCGGCGGATGCCTTCGAGGGCGCCGAGCACCTTGCCGTCGAGGGACCTCGCGGGGTTCTCGAACATCGCGTCGCCGGTCAGCAGATCTAACAACGCGCGCCGGACGATGTTCTCGTCCTCGCTGCCGCTGTCGGTCGACGGGGCGGGGGCGGCGTTGAGCCCGAGCCGCATGTCGCGCTGCTTGGCGGCGCGCGGGTCGGCGGAGAAGTCGTCGCTGGGGCGCACCATGCTGATCGAGCGGTGCCCGCTGCCGCAGATGCAACTGGCGCTGAGGCCGAAGGCCAGCGGCTCGACGCTGTAGACCATGCACAGGTAGTGCAGGTACTCGGGGCCCGGCCGCTTGAGCCCGCTCTCGTAGGCCGACAGCAACGTCTCGCCGATGCCGGGCGGCGGCTTCTTGTCGCGCTCGAACAGGGCTCTCACCTGCTCGATCACGTCGGCCAGGGCGATGCCGTGCGACAGCCGGTGGCTCTTGATGCGCGTCGTGCCGAAGTGAGGCGAGCAGGCCCGGTGGATCTCCACCGCGATCTGCGCATGGGTCAGACCGGCGGCGAGGCCCTTGGCCCGGATGCGCCGCGCCATCTCGGTTTCCCTGTGTTGCCTGCCGGACATACCGGCCCCTCTCACACCTGAGTTCCGACGGTTGCGAACCGTTCACGCAGTGTAACCTGAAGGTCGCACAGCGCCTAACCGGAACTATGGACGACCGATGGCGAGTTGGGAACGTGCACTTGAAGCTTAGGGATAAGGATCGTCCTACGGAGGACTGTTTCTTACATCCCATGAGGAACAAGCGACTCCCTGTGAGCAAGGATGCGTCGTTGCGTCACCCGCTGTCTTGAGTCATGTTTGGCCCACCAGTCACGACTCAAGGGAGGGAACGAGGTGGGCGGCGACAGCGTCGGGCATCTGGAACGGCTCGTGGCGGAACTCAGTACCCACGGTCTGCTCGCCCGGGTGGTGAGGACGCAGTCCGGCCGGACCTTCGTCCGGGTCATCAATCCCGAGGCGACGAGTCTGTCCGAGAACGTCACCTGCCGGCCGACGCCCGACGTCCCGGACTGGTGGTACTGCTGGTCCTGGGGCGAGCGGATGCACACGGCCGACGATCCGGCCGGAGCGGCGACCAAGGTCGCCCGCGTACTAGCCGCGGTGGGGGAGTGACGAGACGGTGAACCGGGTGGAGCGCAGTCACCCCGGCTCACCGAGCCCACGCGGCCTCATGGAGCCTGCGGGACGTCCGGTGCGGAGGGCGACCCCGGCAGGGGCCGCCCTGGCCGTCCCGCAGGCTCCGGCCTCTGCGCCCGCATACCGCCCTCCCGCGAGGAGGGTGTTCGGGGGAAACCCTCCCGGAGAACGGACGGAGCACGCTTCCGGGTGCGCGCGCCGTCCGAGTCGTCCGTCACCGGAGTGCCAGGCCCGCCTTCCGCGGCCCCGGTTCTGGCAACCGTCTTCCCCGGCGTGATGTGACGGCGGCCGGTTCGGTCGGCGGTATCGTTTTTGCGGCATTTGCCATGAATCGACCGCCGACCGAACCGCATCCGAGGGAGGATCCTTCACGTGCTGGCCACGCCATCACCCACGCCGACACCATCAGCCCCTCCCGGCGGGCTGGAGGGAAAGTTCAGCCAAGTGACCACGCAGATGTCGCAGATGTGCACCAACGACTCCATCTGTAACATGCTCGCCGGCTGGTTCCAGAACGCCGCCTGGGCGCCCCTCGTGGCGACCCTGCTGGTGGTCGTCATGATCCTGGTGATCGCCATCGTGGTGCGCAAGCTCATCCACCGCGTCATCACCCGGGTGGTCAACCAGGCCTCCAACTCCGCGCCCTTCACCGGCCGCTTCCGCAAGGGCGGGCCGGGCATCGAGGGCATCGACGCGCTCCTCAACGAACGCCGCAAGCAGCGGGCCGAGACGATGGGCTCGGTGCTCAAGCACATCGCCTCGATCGTCGTCATCGGCACCGCGATCCTCACCGTCCTCGACCGCCTGACCATCCCGATCGCCCCGCTGCTCACCAGCGTCGGCATCCTCGGCGTCGCGATCGGCTTCGGCGCGCAGGAGCTCGTGAAGGACTTCATCGCGGGCATGTTCATGCTCCTTGAGGACCAGTACGGCGTCGGCGACGTCATCGACGTGGGCGCCGCCGTGGGCACCGTCGAGGCGGTCACCCTGCGCATCACCCGCCTGCGCGACGCGGACGGCCGGGTCTGGTACGTCCGCAACGGCACGATCGCCCGCGTGGGCAACGAGTCGCAGGGCTGGTCGCGCGCCTACATGGACGTGCCCGTGGCCTACGACTCCGACGTGGCCATCGTGCGCGACCTGCTGGAGGAGGTCGCGGAGAAGCTCTGGGAGGACCCCGACTTCCGCGAGACGCTGGTCGTCGAACGTCCGATCGTCTTCGGCGTCGAGCAGGTCTCCGACATCTCCCTGCTCTTCCGCGTCTCGGCCAAGACCCTGCCCGCCCGCCAGGCCGAGGTGGCCCGCGAACTCCGGCTGCGGGTCAAGAAGGCCCTCGACGACGCGGGAATAGTCATCTCCGCCTGACGCTTAAGGTTATGACGTGACTGAGATTTCCTTCTATGACGCCGCCGGGGGTGAGGACACCTTCCGGCGCCTCGTGCACCGCTTCTACGAGGGCGTCAAGGAGGACCCCTTGCTGCGGCCCATGTATCCGGACGAGGACATGGAGGGCGCCGAGGAGCGCCTGCGCGGCTTCCTGATCCAGTACTGGGGCGGCCCGACGACCTACAGCCGCGAGCGCGGCCACCCCCGGCTGCGCATGCGGCACGCGCCGTTCGTGGTCGACGAGGCGGCGCGCGACGCGTGGCTCAAGCACATGCGGGTGGCGGTCGACGAGATCGCGTTGCCCGAGGAGCTGGAGACCAAGCTCTGGAACTACCTCGAGTACGCGGCGCAGAGCATGGTCAACACTCCTTCGTAGCAAGTCTCCCCAACCCGGGGTTGAGATTTCTCCCCCGGGTCCCTCAGTCGGCCAGGTACCGCTTGAGGTGGACGAGTTCGTCCTCCTCAAGCCGGCGGGGCGCGGCCCGTTCCACGTCGTAGGCGACCATCACCGAACGGGCCGAGGCGTACACGACTCCGTCGGACGTGACCTCGTGCTCCAGCGTGAACCGCACCGGCCGCAGGCCGGTCACCCAGGTCTCCACGAGCACCGGCTCGGGCTGGAAGTTCAGCGGGCGCCTGTACTCGATCTCGTGCCTGGCGACCACCAGCCCTCTGAAGGGGGTCTCTCCGGCCTGGTGAAGGTCGAGGAACAGCAGCGCGTGCCTGGCGTCCTCCAGGAAGTCGAAGAAGCGCACGTTGTTGACGTGGCGCAACGCGTCGATGTCGCTGAACCGGATGCCGCGCGGGAAGATGTGCCGCCGAGGTGGGGAGTTTTCCACCCCACCACGGTATCCGCGCTCAGGAGGTCGGCACACCCCGGCGGCTCCCAGGCCGGGCAGCGCGTGCCGCCTGAAAGCACGTGCGGGCTACCCGTGATGCGGGCGTCGTCGCGGTGGGCGGTGGGGCGGTGAGGGGCGCCGGAGAGGCCGGAAGCCCGGCCGACGGGTGGTGTCAGCCGGGCTTCGCCGTAACAGAGGCCCTTAACAAAGGCCCGTAACAAAGGCTCTGAACAGACCTCGCGGCGACGGAGGCGCCGCAGAGTACGCGAACCTCAGTCGCGGTGCAGCTTGCGGTAGGTGACGCGGTGGGGGCGGGCGGCGTCGGCGCCCAGCCGCTCGATCTTGTTCTTCTCGTAGTCGGCGAAGTTGCCCTCGAACCAGAACCAGTTCGACCCCTCCTCCCACGCCAGGATGTGCGTGGCGATGCGGTCGAGGAACCACCGGTCGTGCGAGGTGATGACCGCGCACCCCGGGAAGTCGAGCAGCGCGTTCTCCAGCGAGCCCAGCGTCTCAGTGTCGAGGTCGTTGGTCGGCTCGTCGAGCAGCAGCACGTTGCCGCCCTGCTTGAGCGTGAGCGCCAGGTTGAGGCGGTTGCGCTCGCCGCCCGACAGCACCCCGGCCTTCTTCTGCTGGTCGGGGCCCTTGAAGCCGAACGCCGCGATGTAGGCCCGCGAGGGCACCTCGACCTGGCCGACCTTGATGAAGTCGAGCCCGTCGGAGACGACCTCCCACACGTTCTTGGCCGGGTCGATGCCGCCCCGGCTCTGGTCGGCGTAGGAGAGCTTGACGGTCTCGCCCACCGTGATCGCGCCGCTGTCGGGCTTCTCGCTGCCGGTGATCATACGGAACAGCGTGGTCTTGCCGACGCCGTTGGGGCCGATGATGCCGACGATGCCGTTGCGCGGCAGGTCGAAGGTGAGGTTCTCCATGAGCAGGCGGTCGGTGAAGCCCTTGGTGAGCTGCTCGGACCTGATCACCGTGGTGCCGAGGCGCGGGCCCGGCGGGATCTGGATCTCCTCGAAGTCGAGCTTGCGGTGCTTGTCGGCCTCGGCCGCCATCTCCTCGTAGCGCTGCAGCCGCGCCTTGCTCTTGGTCTGGCGGGCCTTCGGGTTGGAGCGCACCCACTCCAGCTCGTCCTCCAGGCGCTTCTTGCGCTTGACGTCCTTCTGGCCCTCGACCTTCAGACGCTGCGCCTTGGCCTCCAGGTAGGTGGAGTAGTTGCCCTCGTAGGGGTAGCAGCGACCCCGGTCGAGTTCGAGGATCCAGGTGGCCACGTTGTCGAGGAAGTAACGGTCGTGGGTGACGGCGAGGACGGTGCCCGCGTACTTCTCCAGGTGGGACTCCAGCCACTGCACGCTCTCGGCGTCGAGGTGGTTGGTCGGCTCGTCGAGCAGCAGCAGGTCGGGCGCCTCCAGCAGGAGCTTGCACAGCGCGACGCGGCGGCGCTCGCCTCCGGACAGCTTGGTCACGTCGGCGTCGGGCGGCGGGCAGCGCAGCGCGTCCATCGCCTGCTCCAGCTGTGAGTCGAGCTCCCACGCGTTGCGGTGGTCGAGCTCGTCCTGCAGCTTGCCCATCTCGGCCAGCAGGGCGTCGCTGTAGTCGGTGGCCATCAGCTCGGCGATCTCGTTGAAGCGGTCGAGCATCGCCTTGGTCTCGGCCACCGCCTCCTCGACGTTGCCGAGGACGGTCTTCTCCTCGTTGAGCGGCGGCTCCTGCTGCAGCATGCCGACGGTGTAGCCGGGCATGAGCTTGGCATCGCCGTTGGACGGGTGCTCCAGGCCCGCCATCATGCGGAGCAACGTGGACTTGCCCGTGCCGTTGGGGCCGAGGACGCCGATCTTCACCCCCGGCAGGAACGACAGCGTGACGTCGTTCAGGACAACCTTGTCGCCGTGCGCCTTGCGGACGCGCTGGAGCGTGTAGATGTACTCGGCCATGCCCACTAGCTTAGGGCGTGCGGGCGCCCGCTTCCGCCGTCCGGGGCCTCGGGGGGTGGGGCTAGCCCTACCACGGATCGGGGTGTGAGCGGGCTTAGTCCGTAGGGTGATCTCCAAGAGGATCGTCCCCATGACCACCGAGACGATCGCCGCTCCCGGCAGCGACTACGCCCGGCTGCTCCAACGTGTGACCGACGCCGGCCTGATGCGCCGCCGCCCCGGTTACTACGCCGTCCGCATCGGCGCCATCGCCGCCCTGTACGGTGCCGGGCTGGCCGCCTTCTTCCTGCTCGGCGACTCGTGGTGGCAGCTGCTCGTGGCGGTCTTCTTCGCCGTCATGTTCGCGCAGGTCGCCCTGGTCTCCCACGACGTCGCCCACCGGCAGGTGTTCCGTAAGAGAAAACCCACCCAGTACGCCGGATGGGTTCTCGGCAACCTCATGGTCGGCATGGGCTACGGCTGGTGGATGGACAAGCACACCCGCCACCACGCCAACCCCAACCACGAGGAGCTCGACCCCGACGTCAGCCCCGACTTCCTGGTGTGGAGCACCGAGCAGGCGCAGGCCAGCACGGGGCTGGCCCGGTTCATCGCGCGGCGGCAGGCGTTCCTGTTCTACCCGCTGCTCCTGCTGGAGGGCCTGAACCTGCACGTGTCCGGGTTCCGCTCGCTGACCCGGCCGACCCTCAAGCACCGCGCGGTCGAGGGCGTCCTGCTGAGCGCGCACGTACTCGTCTACCTCGCCGCCCTGTTCGCGGTGCTGTCCCCGGTGAAGGCGCTGGTGTTCCTCGCCGTCCACCAGGGACTGTGGGGACTGTACCTGGGGTCGGTGTTCGCCCCGGGCCACAAGGGCATGCCGACGCTCAAGGCCGGTGAGAAGCTCGACTACCTGCGCCGCCAGGTGCTGACCACGCGCAACGTGCGCGGCGGGTGGTTCACCGACCTGGCCATGGGCGGGCTCAACTACCAGATCGAGCACCACCTGTTCCCGAACATGCCGAGCCCGCACCTGCGCGCCGCCCGGGTCCTCGTGCGCGAGCACTGCGCCGGGATCGACGTGCCGTACTACGAGACCGGCCTGCTCACCTCCCACCGCGAGGCGGTGGAGCACATGTACCGGATCGGCGTGCCCCTCCGCGTCGGCACCGTCGGCTAACCCACCAGGGACTCGTCGTCGAGGGAGTCGAGGGAGTCGCTCCACGAGGGCCTGGTCTCCTCGTAGCCCTTGGCGTGCAGCCGGTAGAGCGTGGCGTACAGGCCGTCCTGGTCCATCAGCTCCTCGTGGCTGCCGGACTCGCGGATCGTGCCGCCGTCCAGCACCACGATGAGGTCGGCGGTGCGCACGGTCGCGAACCGGTGCGAGACGAACACGGTGACGGTCCCGTGCGTGGACTCGGCGGCCGCGAGCTGGAAGCGGCGGAAGATCTCGTACTCGCTGGCCGGGTCCAGGCTGGCGGCGGGCTCGTCGAGGACGCGCAGGATCGGCGCCTCCCGCATGATCGACCGGGTCAGCGCGATCTTCTGCCACTGCCCGCCGGACAGGTCGGTGCCACCGGGGAAGGTGGGCCCGAGCTGGGTGCGCAGCCCGTGCGGGAGCAGGCCGGGCAGCGCGGAGGCACCCGCCCGGTCGAGGGCGTCCAGCACGGCGGGCTCGTCGTCGATCCTGGGCAGGTCGCCGATGCCCGCGGACTCCTGCAGCGGGAACTCCAGTCGGCAGAAGTCCTGGAAGCACGCGGTCACCCGGTCGCGCCAGGAGCGCACGTCGTAGTCGGCCAGATCGGTGCCGCCGTACGTGATCCGGCCCCCCGTCGGGTCGTACAGCCTGCACAGCAGCTTGACCAGCGTCGTCTTGCCCGCGCCGTTCTCCCCCACGATCGCGACCGTACGGCCCGCCGGCAGCCGCAGCGACACCTCGCGCAGCACCGGCCGGGCGGCGTCCGGGTAGCCGAAGGAGACGTTCTCCAGCACGAGGTCGGCACCGGCGGCGGGCGGCGGGGCACACTCCCGCTGCGGCCGGATCCGGGCCTTGGCGTGGTCGTCGAGCCACAGGTAGTAGCCCGTGGCGCGCAACGCCTGCTGCATCCAGGTGAGCATCTGGACCAGCCCCGCCACACTGCCGGTGAGCTGGCCGGCGAGTGCGACGGTCAGGACGACGTCGCCGGCGCTCGCCTGGCCCCGCAGCGCGGCGGTGACGACGAGGTAGAGCGCGCCGGCGAACCCGGCGCCGAAGACCACCCAGCCGGCCGACGTCCAGAGCGCGGTCCTGGCCTCGGCCCTGCGCCGGGGACCGTCCACCTGCTGCCACAGGGCGCGGTGGCGGCCCGCGATCTCCTCTTGCAGGCCGTACACGCGCAGTTCTTTGGCGGCGCCCGGCGAGCAGGCGGTCGTGAACAGGGCCTGGCGGAGCCGCGCGGGCGCGACGGTCGCCTCCTCCGCCCCGGCGACGGCCCGCTCGCCCCGCCGGGCGGCGAAGACGGTGGGCAGCGCCAGGAGCAGCAGAAGGAGGAACTCGGCGCGCACGCTCATCAGCAGCGCGACGGTGGAGCCGAAGGCGACGAGCGCCCGCAGGTTCTCCACGAGGGCGCCGAAGGCGGAGCCGAGCCAGGTGCGGTTGGCGCGGAGCAGTTCGAGCCGGTCCTGGTAGGGCGGGTACTCGTGGTGGTCGAGGTGCGGCAGGCCGCTGCACATCTCCATGATGCGCTGGTCGAGCAGGAGCCCGACGCGCTGCTGGAGGCGGATGCGCAGGTCGGCGGCGACCGTGGCGGCGAACTGGCCGACGACCAGGGCCCCGGCGAGGATCAGCGCGGCGATGATCATGCCGGGAAGGTCGGCGGCGACGGCGGCGTCCACCATGCGCTGCAGGCCGACGGCCGTGGCGGCGGCGACGGCGCCGACCACGGGCGCGAGGCCGACGACGAGCGCGGCGCGGCGGGGGTCGGCCTTGAAGGCCGCGCCGACCAGCAGCGCGATGGAGCGGAGCGCGACGCGCGGGGAGGTTCGGTCAGACATGGCGGGCCTCTCTGAACGGCTCGCTCTGCAGCGTGAACAGGTGGGCGTAGCGTCCGCCGAGCTCCATCAGCTCCTCGTGCGAGCCGTATTCGAGGACCCGGCCGTCGCCGAGCACGCAGATCCGGTCGGCGAGCCGTACCGTGGCGAAGCGGTGGGACACCAGGATCGTGGTGAGGCCGCGGGTGATCTCCAGGAAGTGCCGGTAGATCTCGGCCTCGGCGCGGACGTCGAGGTTGGCGGTGGGCTCGTCGAGCACCAGCACCTTGGCGCCGTGCTCGACGGCGAACAGGGCGCGGGCCAGCGCGACCCGCTGCCACTGGCCGCCGGACAGGTCGGTGCCGCCCTCGAAGCGGCGGCTCAGCGGGGTGTCCCATCCGGCTTCGAGGCGGGGCAGGAAGTCCCCCAGTCCGGACAGTTTGGCGGGGCGGTCGAAGGCGGCGTCCGAGTGGTCGGCGCCGACCCGGCCGAAGCCGACGTTGTCGCGCAGCGGCAGTTCGTAGCGGACGAAGTCCTGGAAGACGATGGCGAGCTGGCGGCGCCAGGTGTGCGGGTCGATGGTGCGCAGGTCGGTGCCGTCCACCGTGACGCGGCCCGTGTCCGGCTCGTACAGGCGGGCCAGCAGCTTGATCAGGGTGCTCTTGCCCGCCCCGTTCATGCCGACGATCGCCAGCGACGACCCGGCCGGGACGGCGAGGTCCAGGCCCTGCAGCACAGGGCGGTCCGGATAACCGAACCTGACGTCCTCGAATCTGATCTCCCGCGCGGGCAGCCGCTCGTCCGAGGCGGTGGCGCCGACGCCCCGGTGCTCGGCCTCCACGTCGAGCCGGCCGATCGCGAGGGCGTGGGGGACGGTGGCGCCGGCGCGGGTCAGGATCCATTGGACGTCCCCGATCCAGCCCAGGGCGCCCATCCCGGCGGTGGCCTGGAGGGCGACGGTGACGGCCTCCGCGTCCAGGCGGCCGTCGGCCGCGGCGAGCGCCAGGTAGGCGAAGACGGCGAGGTGGGCGAGCGCGAGCAGGACGGGGCCCGCCGTCCGGCTGAGGAGCCTGGCCGAGCCGTCGAGGGCGTCCATCCCGCCGAGCCAGGCGCGGGTGAAGCGCTCGTGCGCCCAGTCCTGGAAGCCGAAGACCCTGATCTCCTTGGCGGCGGCGTCGCCGATCGCCAGGTCCCTGGCGTAGGCGGCATGGCGCAGCGCGGGCATCGACTCCGCTTCCGCGTCGACGGCCTTCTTGACCTCGCGCAGCCGCCAGCGCGACAGCGCGATCCAGGCGGCGGCCAGCGGCAGCGGCAGCCACCAGGCGACGGTGGCCAGCAGGATCGCGGCGGCCAGTCCCGCCAGCCTGCTGGAGACCAGCCGGGCCAGCGAGTTCACGGCCTGGCCCGGCGGATGGCCGGAGGCCAGCCCCTGCGCGAGCTGGATGCGGTCGGCCACGGCCGGGTCGCTGAGATGGCCGATGCCGACCGGGCGCAGCGCCCCTTCGAGGGTCGTCTGGCCGAGCCTGGCCTCCAGCCGCCGCGCCAGTTCCCCGGACAGGAATCCGGACACCGGCTGCAGGCCCAGGCGCAGCACGAAGACGGCGATCAGGACGCCCAGGTGCAGCATCGCCGTGTCCCGGTCGGCCGCCCCCTGCGCCACATCGCCGACGACGGCGGCGCTGGCCAGCATGAACCCGCTGGTGAGCACGGCCTGCGCCACGAGGACGAACGCCAGGGCGGCGCTCAGCCACGGCGACATGCGCGGCAGGACGCGGACGACCTCCAGCACCCCGTTGGCGGGGCGGGCGCCGCTCATCGCAGTCCCAGGGCGCCGAGCCACCGCCGGTCGCCTCCGGTCATGGTCAGCAGCGCCGACAGCACGCCGGGAGCGTCCTCCTGCAACGACCAGCCGGTCGCGGCCAGTTCGTCCAGGCGGCCCATCAGGTGGGCGGCCAGATGGTCGGCGAGGCTCTCCGCCCCGGCCAGGCCCATGTAGCCGGCGAAGGCGTCGAACAGCAGCATCAGCCCGGCGGCGCCGTGGCACAGGCCCAGGCCGTCCAGGTACAGCTCGTCGTCGTAGGCGGCGACGAAGGAGCGGGCCGACTCGGCGGCGAAGGCGCCCAGTTCGGCGTCGCCGAGGACGCGGGCGACCTCCCACAGCGTCCAGGCGTTGCCGGGGCAGCCGTAGCACCACGCCTGCCGCCGTCCTGTGCCCTTGGGCGCGCGGTGGCCGTCCGGCCGGGTGGTGCCGAACGGCCAGGTGATCACTCCCCTGTCGTCCACGTAGGACTCGGCGACGAGCCGGGTGCCGAGGCGCCGGAGCAGTTCGCGCAGCCCGTCGTCGAGGCCGTCGGCCTCGGCGGCGGCGCGCAGCGCGGTCATGACGCCGGGCAGGCCGTGCGCGAGGCCCAGGTTGACGCGGCCGACGTTCCACCCGCGCAGCTTCTCCCCGTGGTACTGGTCCACCCGCAGCAGGGGCAGGTCCTCGCCGTGGCACAGGCGCGCGAGCGCGGCCGTCAGCGGGGCCCGTTCCGCCCAGGTGGCGTCCGGGTCGAGGGCGAAGGCCAGCAGGACGCCGGACGGCCCCCAGATGAGGTCGTAGTCCTCCCAGCCGACCTGCGAGGTCCGCCAGCGCGGGGCGGCCACGTATTCGACGAGCCTGGCCCGCTGCGCCTTCAAGGGGTCGTGCAGCCGGGGCCAGGTGGCGGCGGCGATCCGCAGGGCGAACATCCGGCCGGCGGCGCCCGCGCCGTACAGGCCGGGGTGGCGGCTCGGGGTACGGAAGTCGCGCAGCCAGGCGGCGATGGCGCGGGCCGAGGGCGCGTCGCCGGGCGGCCGCTCGCCGCCCGCGACCAGCGTCGCCAGCACGACCGGACCCGCGTCGCACCCGCCGCGCTCTTCCGTCCTCGCGTACTCGTCAAGCAGTGTCTCGGCGGCCGCCCGCACGGCGGTCCGCTCCAGCACGTGGGTGGGTGTCACGGCGTTGCCCTTTCGGCGTTCGGGGGGATCCGCCAGGGGCGCCGCTCCGGCGCCCCTGGCGGGCTCGTGGATCAGCAGGTCCCGGTGCAGTGGCCGCTGCAGCCGACCGTGCCGTCTGCGGGGGCGTCGAGGCCGTGGACCTCCAGGTCCTCGACCAGGGCCTCGACCTCGTCCTGAGGCTCGGTGCCGTCCTGGGGCTCGGGTGCGGTGTTCTCGGACATGGACGTCGCCACCTCTCCTGTTCGGTGTTCTGACCTTCGGCCGGTCACGTCGATCCGGCCGAAACCTGTGCCGCGAGCGCCGCCAGTTCCGTGGGCGGCATCGCGTGGGGCAGTCGGAGCAGGACCTCGGCGGCGACCTGTCCGCCGCCGTGGTCGCTCACGCTCAGTTCGTCCGCGGCGGGGAGCATCTCCGTGACGGTCAGCTCCTCCCCTCCCGCCTTCAGCACCTGCTCGATCACCCGCAGCGCCCTGACGCTGTCCAGGTCGCAGGCCAGCGGCCGGTAGCCGGAGGCGCCCGCGACGAACACCCACCTGGGCAGACCGAGCCGGTCGCGCAGCCGGGTGAGCGTGCGGAACCCGGCGAGGTCCCCGTCGGCCGCGAGTTCCGCCGAGGGGAGGCGCCACTGGGCGGCGGAGACCACCAGCGATCCGGCCACCGTGATGCGCGGGACGTGCGCCTGCCCGGGGAAAGCCGTGAGCGAGCGGCGCAGCCGCCTGACGTTCGCCGCGTGCTGCGGGGAGTCGGCGCAGAGGATCGCGGTGAGGACGCTCCACGGCACCAGCGGGGTGCGGGTCACATGGGTGCAGATCCGCACCGGGGCGCCGGCGTGGCAGACCACGGCCCGGCCGTCCTCGCTGTGGACGGTCAGCTCGCCCAGCGGCAGGTAGCGGGCGCCGCCCTCCGCCCACGCAGTGCCGTAGTGGCGGGGGTCGGGGTCGCCGGTCCACGCGGAGGTGTACCTCGGCCTGCGTACGGCGTTGGCGGCCTGCTCCACCATCGGCGGCATCAGCAGCTCCACGGACGGGATGCCGGTGATCCGGTCGAGTTCGGCGAGGAAGTCGCGGTATGCCTCCGCCGAGGGGACCGTTCCGTGCAGCCGCCGCAGGGTCTCGACGAAGCGGGCGTCGAGGACGGCGGCGGGGGCGAGGTTGTCGAGCGCCCAGCCGCCCGAGGGCAACGGGCGGACCACGCAGTCCACCGGCCAGTCGAGCCGGGCCCTCGGCGCTCCGGCGGCGTCGAGCATCGCCTCGGTGACGTCCCAGCCGGGCGCGGCGGCCAGCAGTCCGAGCAGCCGCGCGTACCCCGAGCCCGTACGGCTCGGCACCGGCCAGCCGTGGTCGGGCGGCGTCCGCTTGTCCAGTTCCCCCTCCTCGACGCGGGCCGCGATCTCCTCGGCGAACACGTCCATGACGGGACGCGGCCGGGGGCCGATCCGCTCGCGCAACCGGGAGGCGCGCCCGCCGGCGTCCGCGTCGACCAGGAGGCTGAGCCTGCGGTACTGCTCGACGGCGTGCTGGAGGTCCGCCAGGTCGGCGGTGAAGGCGCCGGCGGCCCGCCGGTAGACGTCGACGAAACCGGTGTCCGCAGCTCCGTGCTCCGGCGTCGTCGCCGTCCACCGGCCGGGCCGCTGCCGCAGCGGCGCCGAAACCTCCAGCACGCCGAGTTCGACGAGCCTGCCGACGAAGCCGGGCGGCGCGGCAGGCTCCAGGTCCGCCACCGGGCGGGTGCCGCCGCGCAGGGCCTCGACGACGGGTCCGAGGGCGGCGGCGTACCGCATCCGGTAGGTGAGCAGGCGGTGGTCGGCGGAGGCCGGGTCGGTGGTCCAGATCCTGAGGCGGTCGCCCTCCATGCGGTGCAGCGGCGTCAGCGCCAGCAGGTGGCCGGGGTCGAGCGCCTTGCCCGAGCGGGCCAGGTCGTGGCGTCTGGCCTGGACGTTCTCCGTCCAGTCGACGGCGACCTGCCCGTTCACCGACAGGCCGGGCCCGGTGGGTGCGACGGGGATCAGGCAGACGTGGCCGAGCCAGGTTCTGGGCGTGGTCTTGGCCGCGCCTCTGGCGATCATCCGCCACAGGTAGTCGCTGCGCCTGCGCATGCGCTTCGAGGTCCACGGCTCGCCCCCGGACAGGCGGCGCTCGATGTCGGCGACCACCTCGGGCGGCAGGCAGGCCCGGCCCCCGGGCACCTCGTGGAGCAGGTGCCACGGCGCGGCGAGCAGCCGGTCGTGTTCCTCCGCGAGGAGGGCTCGCACCCGCTCCTCGCGCCGCCCGACGTCGGCCGACAGTGCCAGCATCCGGTCCAGGCAGGGCGAGAGCTCCGGCGCGATTCGCTTCAGGCGGGCGCTCTGGTCTTCCGGCAGCGGGCGGCCCCGGTGCAGGCCGCGCCGTACGGACAGGGTGGTGCGCCGCGCCTCGGCCGGCAGTCCGGGTCTCGGCACCAGTTCCTCGCCGAGCCGTACGGCCAGGGCCGCCGCCTCCCGCCGGTAGGCGGACTCGGCGTGCTCCAGGGCGCGGACCCCGGCGGCCAGGCCGGGCGCGGCGGCGGCCAGCCACAGCCGGATGGGCAGTCCCGCGACCCGGAGCACGGCGGACTCGCTCATGCTGATCATTCGGCTGCTGGTCGTTCGGCTGGTGGTCATTCGGCGTCACCCGCCTCGCGGGCCAGCAGCGCCTCAGTGATCAGGCCCTGGCGGGCGGCGGGCAGGTTCGCCCGGTTCCAGTGGAAGACGATCAGGTACGCGGCCACGGCGCGCGGGCCCATGGCAGCCGAGCCGCTCTCGAAGTAGTCGCGGAACCAGCGCTCGCTCTCCTGCTCGACGGCCTGCCGGTGGGTGTCGGCGAGGGCGATCGCCTCGGCGGACAGCCTGGCCTCCAGTGACGTACGGGAGGGCCAGATCGCGCGGAGCGCGGCGGTGAGGCGGGCGAGGCCGGGGTCGGCGAGCGCGGCCGGGGCCAGGCGCCGGTGGCGGCGTACCCGCTCCCAGACGCCCAGTTCCTCCCAGCCGAGGATCCGGAGCCCGGCGAACAGCGAATGGATCATGAGCAGCGACATCGCCCACGCCGGGCCGTGCGCGGCCGGGCCGCCCCGGTGGTAGCCGAGCCAGGCGAGCGAGTCGGCGGTGAAGACGCGGTGGACGCTGTGCATCGAGGCGGGCCCGCCGAACAGATAGGTCTCGGGCTCGTACACGCCGGGGCGCCACGATTCGAGCAGGCCGTCCGCCCGCCAGACCTCCAGTCGCTCGCGGGTCAGCAGGTCGAGCCGGGCCGTGGCGGCCTGCGCCGGGCGGAACCGGATGCGCAGGCCGGGCGGCTTGTGCATGAAGAAGAAGTCGCGGGCGAGCCCATCGCGCAGGGCCTGCCCGGCCGTCTCGGCCAGTTCGGCGTGGAGGCCGGCTCGCGGGGTGAGGCCGAACTGGAGCCATGGCTCCTCCAGTGCCTCCGGCGTCACTCCCAGCAGGGTCTGGGACTCCGTCCGCTTCATCGCCACCTCCGTTCCGCGTTCTCCTCGATCGTCGGCAAGGGTCTTCAGAGTCGGTTCATAACCGGCTCATAGCGGGTGGCCGCCGCGTCCCGAGGTGGCCGTCACGAACCGGCTCAGCGCGTTGAGCAGGTCGTCCACGGCCGCGTCCGACGCCTCCGTACGGCTGAGCGCGATCTCCAGCCGGGTCCACGGGGTCAGCCCCTCCCTGGTCGTCCTGGTGAGCGAGCGGGCGGCGGCCATGAGCGCGAGCGTGATGGCCGTCTGGGCGGCCAGTTCGGTGAACAGGTCGACGGCCGCCATCTCCCCGAACCGCTGCAACGCCGGGTCGAGCACCTCCATCACGCCGATGACGCGGTCCTCCAGCTCCAGCGGGGCCGCCATGAGCGTCGTCGGCACGTAGCCGGTGCTCTGGGCGAACTCCCGGTCGAAGCGCGGATCGTCCTGGACGTCGCCGAGCAGCACGGTCTCGCCGGTCTGGAACACCCAGCCGGCGACGCCGCCCGCCGTCGGGATGGCGACGCCCAGCAGCCGGTCCTCGCCCTCCCCCGACGACGCCTCGAACACCAGCCGGTCGCGTTCCTCGTCGTAGAGGAAGACGGACGCGGCCTTGGCCGAGAAGGTCAGCCTGGCCAGCCGTACGGCCGAGCGCAGCAGTTCGTCGTGCTCGGAGGGGCGCAGCAGGCGCCCCAGCGACGAGGTCAGTGAGTCGGGGATGCCCAACGCCATCGGGGTCTCCTCCTAGGTCCTGTTGTCCGCCACGGCGGCCAGCACCTGCTTGAGCTGGCCGGCGGCGAAGCCCGGATGCCGTTCCAGCACGCGGGCGCACAGCCCGGTGACGTGCGGGGTGGCGAAGCTGTTGCCGGTCAGGCGCGAGATCCGGCCGCCCGGCTGGGGAACCTCCACGCCGACGCCCCGGGCGAAGAACTCGGCGGGCGGGTCCGGGTTGCACTCCAGGTGCTCGGGGAGCGCCAGGCCGTGGGAGCCCACCGAGATCACGCTCGGGAAGTGCCACGGGTAGCTGCGCACCGGCCGGTTGTGCGCGGAGGCCACGACGGTGACCCCGGCGAAGTAGGCGCGGTCGACGACGTCGTGCAGCGCCTCCTTGTGCTCGGCGCGGCGGGTGGACATGCTCAGGTTGACCAGCGGGAAACGTTGCTCGATGGCCCACTCCAGCGCGGCCAGCAGCACCTCGCCCCTGCCCAGCAGGCCGCCGCCGAGCACGCGGACGCTGGTCAGCTCGCAGTCCGGGGCCATGGACCTGATGACGCCCGCGCAGGCGGTGCCGTGTCCCGCCTGGTCGCCGATCTCGTCCGGCACGATCTCCAGGCCGTCACCGGTCACGGTGAGCGTGGTGATCGGCCGGGTGAAGCGGGGGTGACCCGCGTCCACGCCGCTGTCGATCAGGCAGACGCGCACGCCCGCGCCGGTGGCCGTACCCCATGCCCAGTCGCGGGTCATCGCGCACGGCAACGCCAGCCGGGCCGAGTCCATCGGGGCGCCGCGCGAGGCGTGCGCGAGCCGGAAGATCAGGGGTGCGGGCTCCTCAGTGACAGCCCCGAATTCAGCCATTGACCGCCCTCAGCGTCAGCGCTCCGAGATCCGCTGAAATTGTGCGGGCGTCCGTTCATAGTTCCTTCAGAGTCGCCTCAAATACCTACGATCGTCGGTTCTCGAAATCCGCCGATTGGCAGATCATGAGAGCGAAATCGAGGCGGAGTGTGACTCATGTTCGAGTTTCGCTTGCTCGGAGCCGTCGAAGCCCACGCCAATGGCCGGCGCGTGGGCCTGGGCCCGCGCAAACAGCGGCTGACATTCGCGGTACTGGCGCTGGAGGCCAACCATCCCGTCACGGTCGAGCGGCTGGTCGAACTCAACTGGCCGATCGACCGCCCCCGTACGGCCGAGCACGCGATCCGCGTCTCGGTGTCGCTGCTGCGCTCGATCCTCGGCGACATCGACCCCACGCAGTCGCAGGTCACGCTGACCGCGCAGGGCGCCGGATACGTCCTGCGCATCGACCCGCAGCGCATCGACGCCCACCGCTTCCGAGGTCTGCTCCGGCAGGCCAGGACCGAGCCGGACGACGAGCGCCGCGTCGCGCTCCTCGACCAGGGACTCAGCCTCTGGCACGGCCCCGCGCTCGACGGCGCGGCGTCGCCGGAGACCCAGGAGCGCCTCGGCCGCGGCCTGGAGGAGTCGCGGCTGGTGGCCGTGGAGGACCGGATCGACGCGGGTCTACGACTGGGCCGCCACCGGCAACTGCTCGACGAGCTGACCGAGCTGACCCGGTGCCACCCCTTCCGCGAGCGGCTGACCTGCCAGTTGATGATCGCGCTCTACCGCAGCGGGCAGACGCACACGGCGCTGGAGGAGGCCAGGCGGGCGCGCCGACGCCTGACCGACGAACTCGGCATCGACCCGAGCCTCGAACTCCAGCGGCTGGAGGTGGCCATCCTGCGCAACGACCCGGTGCTGCTGCCCCGGCCCGACCGGGTCCTGTCCGCCGGGCCCCCGGCGTCCGCCGTACCCGCGCAGTTGCCCAGGTCGGTCTCCGACTTCACCGGCCGGGCCGGGCAACTGCGATGGCTGGACGAGCACCGCGAGGACCACGCGGGCGGGCCCGTCACGATCGCGCTCACCGGCGCCGCCGGGGTCGGCAAGACCGCGCTCGCCCTCTACTGGGCGCACCGGGCGCGCGAACGCTTCCCCGACGGGCAGCTGTACGTCGATCTGCGCGGCTTCGCCAGCATGCCGCCCGTACGGCCGGAACAGGCGCTGGCCCGGCTGCTGCGCTCCCTCGGCGTCGCCGCCGAGCAGGTGCCGCCCGACGCCGACGAGGCGGCGGCGCTCTACCGCACGCTCCTGGCCGACAAGCGGGTGCTCGTCCTGCTCGACAACGCCTCGACCCCCGACCAGGTCCGTACGCTGCTGCCCGGCGCGCCCGCCTGCCTGGCCCTGGTGACCAGCCGCGACCGGCTGAGCGGCCTGGTCGCCCTCGACGGCGCCCGCGAACTGCCGCTCGGCGTTCTCGACGCCGCAGAGGCGCGGGCGCTGCTCGGAAGGATCCTCGGCGCCGACCGCATCAGTCAGGAGTCCGGCGCCGCCGCCGAACTGGCGCGGCTGTGCGACCACCTGCCGCTCGCGCTGCGGATCGCGGCGATCAACCTGTCGCGCCAGCCCGAGCGGGCCGTCGCCGACGCCGTCACGGAACTCGCGGGCAGCGACCGGCTGGGCGCCCTCCAGGTCGACGGGGACGGCCAGGCCGCCGTCCGGGCCGCCTTCGACCAGTCGTATGCCGCGCTCGACCCGGCCGACCAGCGGTTGTTCCGGATCCTCGGGCTGAGTCCGTGCCCCGACCTCACCGCGCAGACCTCGGCCGTGCTGGCCGGCGGCCCGGCCGGTCCCGTCCAGCGGGCGCTCGACCGCCTGGAGCGTACCCACCTGATCCTGCGGACCGCTCCCGGACGGTACGGTTTCCACGACCTGATCCGGTTGTACGCCCGAGAGCTCGCGACGCCCGAGGAGCGAGACGGCGCGCTCTCACGGCTGTTCGGCTTCTACCTGCGGGTCGCCGACGAGGCCAAACGCCTGCTCTACCCGCAGGCTCTCCAACTCGCCGCCCGGCCCCGCCCGCCGTCGGCCGCGCAGGCCCGACCCGACACAGCGGTACGGCCCCACCCACCCTCGGCTGCACCAGCCCGACGGCCCTTACCGGCGTCCGCCCCCCAGGCCCGGCTCGACCCCCTGGGGCACCCGTCACCGGCATCCGCCGCAACGGCCGGATTCGACACGGTGGCACAAACCGAGTCGTCGCCGCTGACGTTCGGGGCGCCTGCGGCCGCGTTGGCCTGGCTCGATGCCGAACGTTCCGGGCTGGTCGCCGCGATCACCCATGCCGCCGAGGACGGTCCCAGGGAGGTGGCCTGGCGGCTGGCCGACACACTGCGCGGCTACCTGTCGCTACGTCGCGACCACGACTGGCCGGCCGTGGCCGAGGCCGCCCGCACCGCCGCCGCCCAGGACGGCGACCTCAGCGCGCAGGCGGCGACCGAGTTGAGCATGGCGCAGGCGTGCCAGAGCAGAGGGCTGCACCAGCAGGCGTTCGACCACTACACGCAGGCCCTGCGGCTCGCCCGGCGGGCCGGGTGGCGCGAGTGCGAGTGCGCGGTGCTGAACAACCTCGGCAACGTGCACTGGAAACTCGGCCGGCTACAGGAGGCCGCCGACCACTACGGCAAGGCCATCGCCATCTCGCGGCAGACCGGCCAGAACACCATCCACGCCACCAGCCTGGCCAACCTCAGCATGGTCCACCGCAGCCAGGGGCGGCTCACGCGCGCGGCCGACCTCCAGCACGAGGCCCTGGGCCGCTGCCGTCATGCCGGCTACCGCAACGGCGAGGCCATCACGCTGGCGAACCTGGGCGAGATCTACCACGACCTCGGTGAACTCGACCGCGCGCTCGGCTACCTCGACGCCGCGCTGCCGCTGTTCCGCCAGTCGGGCAACCGGTACGGCGAGGTCCTCGTACTCACCGCGCTGGCCGCGGTCCACCGGGACGCCGGTCGGCTCGGCGACGCCCTCGACCTGGCCGATCAGGCGGTGGACCTGGCCGTGGCGATCGGCGACCGCCGGGCCGAGGCGGACACGCTGAACACGCGGGCGACCGTACTCACCTGCTTGGGGCGGCCCGAGCAGGCCGCCGAGGAGCACGGGCGGGCGTTGGACATCGCCCGCGAGGTCGGCAACCCGCAGCCCCGGCTGGAGTCCCTCATCGGACTGGCCGGTGCGCACAGCCTGCTCGGGCATCTCGAACTGGCGTCCGCCCACGGGCGGGAGGCGCTCGACGTCGCACGCGCCCGGGGGTTCCGGCAACTCGAAGAACAGGCACTCGGCGTCCTCGCCACGGTCGGCACCCGGGCGGAAAGCAGTATGCCATTCACCACGGAAACTGAATAAACCTTTTCGGATGTTCGACAGGCCGACTTATTGCACGACAGGTCGCCGACATTTACCTTGAAAACATGAGAAAAGCAATTGCACGACCCGGCGTACACGACGACACGTACACTCCCGATGACCCTGGAAAGCCCCTCTCTACCGACCGCTACTATCACTGACAAGCGCATCCATAAACGGATGTACTATCGTGCGCACGAAATGTAAATCCTTACTGTCAGACCAATGACAGGAAAGCGCCATACCCGTTCTCCGGCGAGGGGAGAACAAGGCATGCGATTCCTCAGCCGCCTCCCGCCCCCTCACCACCCGGCGGGAGGCCCGGCGACCCTTGGCGGCATCCCGACCGACGGCAATGGCCTTGAGGACGCAACCCGCCACCACCCGACGGACGCCCACCCACCCTCACACCGTCCCCGAACAACGGCACCGGCCGGGGACACCACACGCCACTACCCGGCAGGACGCACGGCCCCCCAGCGACACCCCGAACAGTAAATGGTGCAAGAAGGCAACATCCACCCAGCGGGAAACCCGGCCGCCCTCAGCCCCACACGCAGTGCCCGTTCACCCACAACCTGATGGGCGAACCCCACCGCAAACCCCTCTCCCAACGCCGCAAACGCCTCGGACATCAGCCCAGCCCAGCGGCACCGGCGCCGCCGACTCTGGCGCAGGCGTCAGGCACGAACTGGGAGGGCGGGGTGCACAGAGGCCGCCAACGGCCATCGAGGCCGGAGTTGCCGCCCGGACACTGGTAGCCGGGCGCTGACAGCCGAAGTGACGATTGCGATTGCGGCTGGGATTGAAGCTGAGGATCGGAGCTGTGAGCTGGGCGCTGAGGCTAGGCGCTGAGGCCGAGGATGGGGCTCCGCACTAGGGCCGGGCACGGGGCCGAGGGCTGGGCACTGCGGGCGAGGTCGAAGACTGAGGGCTGGGCACCGGGACTGGGGTTAGGGCCGAACGCTGAGACTGAGACTGGGGGCTGAGGTGGAGGTTGAGAGCTGAGGTGGCGATTGAGGGGAGCTACTACTTGGTATCGGATGAGGTTGGGGGGGCGGTTGGGATGTAGACGCGGTCGCGGCCCAGTTCCTTGGCGCGGTAGAGGGCCAGGTCGGCGGCGGCGAGGAGTTCGATGAGGTCGTCGCCGTGGACGCTCATCAGGGCCACGCCGATCGAGATGGTGACGGTGATCATGGCATCGTCGGCTGGTACGGCCATGCGGCCGATGCGGCGGCGGAGGCGTTCGGCGACGCGGCGGGCCTCCACGATGTCGGCGCGCGGCAGGAGGACCACGAACTCCTCACCGCCGAAGCGCCCCACGACGTCGTAGTCGCGCAGTTGGCTGCGCAGGGTGGTGGCCACGCCGATGAGCACCTGGTCTCCGGCGAGATGGCCGTGGCTGTCGTTGACGCGCTTGAAGTGGTCGATGTCGACGATGAGCAGCGCCAGGGTCTCACCGGTACGGCGGGCGCGGACGATCTCGGTGTCGGCCTCACGCTGCCAGGCCGCCGCGTTGAGCAGGCCGGTCTTGGGGTCGGTACGGGCGGCCGCCTGCAGTTGTGCGTGGAGGAGGCTGCGCTGGAGCAGCACCACCGGAGGCAGCGCGAGGACGAGCAGGGCCAGGTTGAGCCCGCACGCGATGGCGACGACGACGCCGAGGCAGAGTTCGACCACGTCGAGCAGGAAACTCTCGCGGTCCCAGAGCACCTCGCGCCAGCGGGTGTCGGGGTCGGCGGTGTGGGCGGCCGTGGCGATGAGCCCGGTGTTGAGGACGGCGAACAGGGCCGCGCACCCCACGGCGTACACGATCGGCAGGCCACGGCCGCCGGACAGGACTGTCGGGTCGGGGACGAGCACGTGGAAGACCACCGAGGCCGTGCATCCGGCCAGGCCGATGGCCGCCGAGCTGAACACGCGGCGGTAGAGGACGGTGGCACGTACCCGCCACTGCAGGAGCACTTGGAGCAGAATCGGTGCGAACAGGGAGTAGACGGGCGGCAGCAGCAGTGCCACCGGCAGCCACCACGCCGACAGCAGGTCGCGGGAGATCCCGGCGGGCATGCCGAGCCGTCGCGTGGCTTCTATGCACACGGCTCCGCAGGCCATCAGGGCGGTGAACGTCAGCAGGTCGGCCCATCGGAAGTCGGCGGTCGCGCCGAAGACCCCGATGGCCACCAGATCCAGGGTGACGATTCCGACGAAGTAGGCCACGAGGGCACGGCGCTGCCCCAGCAGGGGCCATCGGCCCGCCAGAGTTGACACACCGTCGCGAGGCTTGATCGAGGTGTGGCTGGTAGCCGCCATCCCGTCTCCTCTCTTTCTAACGATGTGTAACACAATAGTTGCGCAGTGTGCGACGCGCGATGGGAACCGCTACCTTTGGCAGGGTGGCCACTTCCGTCTCGTGGTCACAAGTAGGGATTCCGCTCACTCCGCGAGCGGAGCCGTGCTGGAAAGGAGCAGCCATGGTGCGGGGCGTGACCTGGACCTGACAGATGCTCTAGTCATCTGACAACGGGCACGACCATCGGCCGGTCCTCCCCCGGTCTCCGAGCCACCGGGCTCGGGGCACCGAACGCGTACGGCCGATGCCCCCTCCTCATTCGCCCGCCTGACCTCAGGCGGCCACCCGGCCCTCCACGGGAGTGCCGCCGTCGACAGCGCCGAGTATCCTCACGAGCGCGTCGTCCTCACCCCTCCTCTCGGGCTCCGCCGTCCCCTCCTTCGAGGAGCCCGGCTTGGGAGGACGTGCGCTCTTCTTCCCGGCGCCCGCTTTTCTCGTGCTATCCGACCGCACCTCGGGGCCCTGCCCCGAGGTGCCCGACCTCACCGCGACACCGCCCGAACCACTGCCGTCGCCCGGGATCCCCCTGTCGTCCGAACCACCGCCGTCGCTTCGGATCCCTCCGTCGCTCGGACCGCCGCTGTCGCCCGGGATCCCTCCATCGCCAGGAATTCCTCCGTCCCCCAGAACACCGCCGTGCTCATCAAGGCCACTGTGCCCGACGGCACCGCCATACTCCTGTACCCCGCCCTGCTCACGCGCGGCGTCGCGACCGGAGCCCTCGTCGACCTCGCCGGCAACCCCGTTGGCACCGCCGAGCGCACGAGCACCGGATGTCGCTGCTTCCACACGCGCCGTCTCGCCTCGACCGCGAAAGCCGCCCGCCGCCGGCCCTGTGGCGACGCCCGCCTCGGATGCCGCGTGCCTGGCGTCTCCGAGGCCCCTGACCATCTCACGGCCGCCGAGATCGGTCCTGCGGCTCGTTCGCGACCGGCCGACCGGCTCTGCCGGGTCGCCGTACCAGCCGGGTTCGGTTCCTTCGGCCGGATCGCGGGTGAGGGCCGGGGGGCCGCTCATGAGTTCCCTGCGCGTCGCCGTCCCGCCGAGGGCGCGGACCCGACCCATGGCCCAGTCCTGGGTTTCCTCGTCGAGCCGGTCACGCCGTTCCTTGGTGGCCATGAGCGCGGCCCGGTCGGGCTTGGCGAAGGAACCGGTGCCCCATCGCAGGTCGTGGCCCACCGACGACGCCTCTACCTCGGCCATGAACCGCCGGTCGTCGTCGGGCCCGAACTCCCTGATGCGCAGCTTGCCGGACACCACCACCGGGTGCCCGACCCGGACGGACTGGGCGACGTTGTCACCCAGGGCACGCCAGCACCGTACGGCGAAGCACACCCGCTCCCCGTCCACCCACTGTCCGCTCTTCTTGTCGAAGTACCGATGACTGGTGAGCACCCGCAGCGAGGTCACTTTGACCCCGTCCTCGAACGTGTGCTGGCGTGGTTCGGCCGCTACGTTGCCTGTCAGCGTGATGTGGATGTCGTTCACCGTTCGCTCCTCCTTCGCCTCGGGCCCTGCGCCCGGGGACAGGGGCAACCCTCCGGCACAGGAGGGCGGGAGAAGTCGACCGAACGCGGTTCTGTGGATAACCGCCGACAGGCCCTGTGGACGAAAGACGGGGCAGGAAGAGCGAAAAACGAAAGACCAGGGCCCCGGGGGGCGAGGGCCTGGGGTGAGGGTGAAGGCAGGAGACCAAAGTAGGAGGTGAAGGCCGGGGCGAAAGGAACAGCGGGGGTTTTAGAGGCCCCGCATGGCCGCCGTGAAGTCGTGGTGCCGCGCGAGTTCCTTCTCGACCGGCTCGACGACCAGGGTCTCGGCAACGGCCGTCACCCGGCGGCGCATCTCGCGTTCGAGCCGTTCCCGCTCCCGTCCCGCCCCGAGGACGACGAAGTTGCGCGAGGCCACGGCCGACAGCGCACCCAGCCCGAGCACCGCCCCCGTCGCCACCCCGACCCACGGCAACGTCGCGGTGTCACCGAGGAAGGCCAGCCACGACGGCAGTTGCGCGGGCAGCAGCAGCCCGACGAGCAGCCACCCGAGGCCGAGTGCGAAGGCCACGACGAGCAGGTACTGCCACACCTTCAGTGCCCGCCACCAGCCGGGCACCCGGTCGAGCACGGGCGCGACCTCGGCGAGTTCCTCGCCCAGCGTCTGCGGCAGCCGTCCGGAACGCGACCTGGCCGCGTGATTGAGTCCGGCCCGCCACGCACCGGTCATGCCCGCCGACAGCCCGTCCGCCATCGTCTGCACGGCACCGGCCACCTCGGCGGGCTGCGCGCTGACCTGCCCTTGCGGCACCTCAAGGGCGCCGAGGTCGAGGCTCTTGAGCGGATCCGGCCGGAACCCGGCCGCCCACCGGGCGTACGGCCAGCCGACCCACTGCTCGGCCCGCCTGGCGTAGGCGTTCTCCATGGCCTCGCCCAGCGCGGGCACGCCGATGGCGTCGCAGAGCGCGTCGGTCAGCCCGACGCGGCGGGCGGCGTCGACGCCGGGCGGGGCGTCGCCGATCGGCGAGGCGGCGGCCAGTTTGGCGGTGAGCCGGTCGAGGTCGGCCTCCAGCCGCTGGATGGCGGCCCGGCGGCGGGAGACGGCCTCGGCGACGACTCTCTTGAGGCTGTCGATGCCGCGCCCGGTGACCGCGGAGGTGGGCACGACGGTCGGCTGGGTGACGCCTTCGCGTCTGAGCAGGTCGTTGAGGTCGATGACGAGTTCGGCGAGCTCTTCCGGCAGCAGCCGGTCGGCCTGGTTGAGGGCGAACACGGTGACGGCGTCGTGCCCGGCCAGTTCGGTGACGTACCGGCGGTGGGTGGAGGCGTCGGCGTACTTCTGCGGGTCGAGCACCCACACGACCAGGTCGGCGACGCCGATGAGCCGGTCGGCCTCGGTGTCGGTGAGGGCCCGGATGGAGTCGTGGTCGGGCAGGTCGAGCAGGATGAGCCCGTGGAGGCGGCTCTCGCCCTTGTCGAGGGCGCTGGCGCGGGCGAAGCGGTGCCGTCCGGGGATGCCGAGCCAGTCGAGCAGCGGTCCGGCGCCGTCGAGACCCCAGACGCAGGCGTGGGTGCGGGAGGTGGTGGGCCGGCGTACGCCGGTGGGCGACAGTTCGAGCCCGGAAACGGCGTTGAACAGGGACGACTTGCCGCTGCCCGTGCCTCCGGCGAGCGCGACGACGGTGTGCTCGGAGGAGAGTTTGAGGCGTTCGCCCGCGCGCATGAGCAGCGCGCCCGACTCCTTGAGCAACCGGTCGTCGAGCCGCCCCGCGCCGAGTTCCACGATCTTGGAAAGCGCGTTCAGCCTGGGGCCGAGACCCTGCTTGGCGGGGGCGGTCGTAAGCGTCGTCATCGAGCGACCTCGAGGTTGTACGTGGCCTGGAAGAGGCGGGCCGCCGCGGCTTCGTCCGGTATCCCGGCCGCGTCGAGGGCTTGGACGTACCGCAGCGACTCCTCGTCGAACAGCACCCCGATCCGGGCCCGCAGGTCGCTGAGCGCCTTGGCGCCGATTGCGCGCAGCGACTCGGCGCCGAGCAGCGCGTTGACCAGCCGGTGGGGCACGCCCTCGGTGTTGCCGCCGCCGAACATCGCGATCATGAAGATCAGCGACAGCGAGTCGGCGTCGAACGTGACCACCTTGGAGATCGCCCGCTTGGCCACGCCCTCGGTGCGGACGAGTTCCACCAGGTGCTCCTGCCAGGCCACGATGGCCCGGCTGGTGCGCCGGACGAACTCGTCGGAGGGCCGCTCCAGGCCCTCGCCGAGCTTGGCGCCGAGTTCCGCGCGCTGCCGCCAGCGTCCGACGACCTCCTCGGCCGCGCGCCCGGCCGCGACGGTGATCACGGACTCCAGTCCGGTACGGAGGGCGGTGCGGAACGCCTGGACGCGCTCGGGCCCCTGTTTGGCGGCCTTGCCCCGCCTGCGCGGTTGCAGGGCGCGGGTGAGGTCGCCGGAGGCGGTGAAGTCCTGCCAGCGGGCCAGCACCTCGCCCTGGACGAGGGAGCCGTCGCGGGTGGCGCGGTCGATCTCGGTGAGCGCGCCGAGGTAGGCGGCCTCGATGTCCTTGCGGAGTTCGGCGCGGAAGGAAACCTGGTCCTCCAGGTGCCTGGCCAGGTCGGGGACGCGGGTGCGGAAGCTGTCGAGCACCCCTCGCAGGGTCTCGTGGACGGCCTGGGCCCGGCGCTCCTCGTCCACGGACAGCTCGGCCAGCCACAGCCGCAGGTCGGTGACCTCGCTGTCGGGCAGCCTGCCCTCGCTGACCTGGGCCTCCTGGACGACGAACCGGTCGGCCTCGCCGAGGCCGTACTCGGTGAGCATGCGCACGAAGTGCTTGAGGACGACCTCGCGGGCCTTCGGCTGGACCCGCGACAGGACGATCGCGAGGCGGGCGCCGCGCTCCTTGGCCAGGCGCAGCAGCTTCCAGGCGGGGGCGTCGGCGTAACGGGCGGCGGTGGTGACGAAGATCCACAGGTCGGCGGCGTCGAGCATGCGGTGGGCGACCTCGTGGTGCTCCTCGACGACCGAGTCGATGTCGGGGGTGTCGAGGAGGGCCACGCCCTGCGGCAGCTTCTCGGTGGAGACCAGGACGAGGCTGTCGAGGCCGTCCTCAGGAGTGGGTTTGTCGATGCGGCGCAGCCCGCCGAGCAACTCGCCGCCGGCGAACCAGGCGCGGTCGTCGGGGTGGCAGGCCAGCACGGGTACGCCGGTGGTGGGGCGGCGGACCCCCGTACGGCTGACGTTCTTCTCCGCGAGGCTGTTGACCAGCGTGGACTTGCCCGCGCCGGTGGAGCCGGCGATGACGATGAGGGCGGGGGCGGCGTTGGTGCGCACCCGGGGCAACACGTAGTCGTCGAGTTGCGCGAGCAGGTCGGCGCGGGCCTGGCGGGCGTCCTTGGCGCCAGGCAGGTCGAGCCCGAAGCCGAGGTCGGCGACGGCGCCGCGCAGGGTGTCGAGAGCCGCCGTGAGCTGCTCGGCGACGACCGGCGGCAGTTCCTCCTCCGCTGCGGGGGGTGTCTCCTCGTCCAGCGCCGGTACGGCCTCGCCGACCGGCTCTGGGGGCGGGACGTCCCTGATGGGGGGCATGAACAGAGTCTGCTCTCCGGCGGACTCCGGGTGCCCGTCGTCCTTGGCCTCGTTCACGGAATCCGCTCCGCTCGAACCATCCCGACCTCCAGGCCGACCTTCACGACATCGCCCACGATGACGATCGCGGGCGGTCGGATCCCGGCCGCCGAGACCCGTTCGGCCACGGTGGAAAGCGTCGCGGTAACCGCCCGCTGCGTGGGAAGAGTACCGTCCTGTACGACCATTACGGGAGTGTCCGCCGAACGTCCGTCTCGTTGCAACGTCTCCGCGACCTTGGCCAGGCGTTCGACGGCCATCATGAGCACCAGTGTGCCGCCGGATCGGGCCAGGCCGGGCCAGTCGACGGTGGAGGCGGGGTCGTCCGGCGCGACGTGCACGGAGATCACGTGGAACTCCTGGCTGACCCCCCGGTGGGTGACGGGCACCCCGGCGGCGGCGGGTACGGCGACGGCGCTGGTGATGCCGGGCACGACCAGCACCGGGATGCCCGCGCGGGCGCAGGCGATCACCTCTTCGCCGCCGCGTCCGAAGACGAACGGGTCGCCGCCTTTCAGCCGGACCACGAACCGGCCCTTCCTGGCCCGGTCGACGAGGATGTCGTTGATGGCCTCCTGGGCCAGCGAGCGGCCGTAGGGGACCTTGGCCGCGTCGATCAGCTCGACGTCGGGGGCGAGTTCGTCGAGCAGGGCGCGGGGGGCGAGCCGGTCGGCGACGACGACGTCGGCCTGGGCGAGCAGTTGCCGCCCGCGCACGGTGATCAGCCCTGGGTCGCCGGGGCCGCCGCCGACGAGGGCGACGCCGACGGGTTTGGTGCGGTTGCGGCGGGCGTCGACGGTGCCGTCGCGCAGGGCTTCGATGACGGCGTCCCTGATCCCGGCGGCCCGGCGGGGGTCGCCGCCCGCCGTGACGGCGACGCCGATCTCGTCCACCCGGCCGGAGGCGGGGGTCCACGCGGCGGAGGCGTCCTTGTCGTCGGCGCGTACGCACCAGATGCGCTTGGCCTCCGCCTCGGCGGCGACGGCGGTGTTGACGGCGCGGTCGCTGGTGCACGCCTGCACGAGCCAGGCGCCGTCGCAGTCGCCGACCTCGTAGGCCCTGGCGTGCCAGGTGATGCGGCCCGCGGCGATGAGGTCGTCGAGGGCGGGGGTCACGGACGTGGACACCACCGTGACCTCCGCACCAGCCTCAAGCAACGCTGGAACCCGCCGTTGGGCGACGTGGCCGCCGCCGACGACGAGGACCCGGCGGCCGGACAGCCGCAGTCCGAGGAGATAGGGGCCCATGGGGCGAAGCTCCCGTTCGCGAAGATTGAGGTGTTCGTAGGTAAACCTAATGGAAGATACGCTAACGGCCATCAAGGAGCGGCTGCCGTGGATCCCAGCGCGGCCCGCCCTCGTCGTCCTTGCGGCGCCTGGCCATGGCCGAAAGAGCCTCAAGGATAACCCGGTTGCCGAGGAACGCCGTGATGTCCGCGTGGTCGTACGGCGGCGCCACCTCGACCACCTCAAGCCCCGCGACGGGCAGTTCGTAGCAAATGCGACGGACCGCGTCGAGCAGTTCCCTGGCCGACAGCCCGCCGGGCTCCGGGGTGCCGGTGCCGGGGGCGTGCCCGGGGTCGCACACGTCGATGTCGACGGACAGGAAGATCTGGTCGCACTCGTCCAGCGCGATGGCGAACGCCTCGGTCAGGCACTCGTCGAGACCCCTCGTGACGATCTCGGTCATCTCGTACGATCGCATGTTCTGCTCGGCCATCCACCCGAGCGTCTCGGGCTCCGGCCAGTAGCCGCGCAGCCCGATCTGCAGGAACCGGTCGCCTCTGATCGCTCCGGACTCGATCAGGCGGCGCATCGGCTGGCCGTGGCCGTACAGGTGACCGAAACTGATGTTCCCGGTGTCGGCGTGGGCGTCGAAGTGGATCATCGAGGTACGGCCGGGCTCGTGGGCGCGGGCGGTGCCGCGCGCGTCCGGCAGGGCGACCGTGTGGTCGCCGCCCAGGACCACGGGGACGGCTCCGGAGACGGCGATGCGGTGCACGGCGTCCTCGATGGCGGCCAGCGAGCCTTCGACGTCGCCCGAGTAGCACTCGACGTCACCGGCGTCGAGGACACGCAGGTCGCGCAGGGCGTCCACGCGGAGGGCGAGGCTGGGCCGCGAGCCGTCGTGAGGCAGATAACAAGCCTGGCGCAGCGCCTGGGGCCCGAAGCGGGCGCCGGGGCGGTTGGAGGTACCGCCGTCGAACGGCGCCCCGATGATCACGACGTCTGCGCCCGCGAAAGTGGCCGGATCCCGCACGTCACAGCGTTCGACGCCCAGGAACGTGAGATCCGGCCCGTACATTGCCCCATATCGGCTCATGTTCCTCATCCTGGTTCGGCGGCGCCCCCTCTTACAACCACCTCTCCCCCAACAACGCGGCCACCCACCCGCTCACAATCGCTTCTCCCCGACAATGGGGCCGACCGCCGCCGCCCGTTCACAACCTCTCCTGCCCAGACGGCACGGCCACCCACCCCGCCGGCCACTGACGACCCTCCGCTCCTCCGACGGCCCGGCCGACCGCCGCTGCCCGCTCACAATCCCCTCTCCCCCGACGGCACGGCCGACCACCCCGGCACACGACGCTGAGGTCCCACCCCAGCCGGGCGCGGAGGTCCCACCCCGGCCGCGCCGGGCGGGATTCGTGATCGCGCCCGAGGGGGTCGGGGAATCCGTGCCGCCGCGACGCGGTCGAGGTTCTAGGCTGCTTCACGGGTCGCACCTCCGTTGTGCGGTCAAGGCCCCGGCCGGTGTTCACGCACCGCGTCCCGGGCCGTCTTTCTGGACGGCTTTCGCTGCCGTCTTCGTGAAAGCGTGCCCGTGTTCGACTACCGTGAGTAGGCGAACCGTTACGACGACTTAGGCCGTGTGCACGCCGCGCCCGTGCGTGTGACCGCGTAGGACGTAGGAGCCCCCCCCATGCCTCCAGCCCGCAACCTCGCGCCCAATGCCAGCCCCCTGGCCTTCTTCGGTGCCGAACTGCGCCGCTACCGCACCCAGGCGGGTCTGTCGCAGGAGCAGCTCGCGAGCGCCATCAACTACTCGACGTCCCTGGTAGGCGCCGTCGAACTCGCCAACCGCACCCCCAACAGGGACTTCGCCGAACGGTCCGACCGGGCGCTCAACGCCGACGGCAACCTCTCCCGCCTCTGGCCGTTGGTCCACCTCGGCTCCTACCCGACGTGGTTCCGAACCTGGGTCGACGTCGAACGCGAGGCCCGCACCCTCCGTACCTGGCAGCCCCTCGTGGTACCGGGTCTTCTCCAGACCGAGGCTTACGCACGTGCGGTCGTGAGCAGGCAACCGGGCATGTCCGCCGATGAGGCGGAGGAGCAGATCGCCGCACGACTCGCCCGTCAGGAGATCCTCACCCGCGAAGACCCCGTCCTGCTCTGGGTCCTCTTGGACGAGGGAGTTCTCTCTCGGCCCATCGGGGATCGGGCTGACATGCATGAACAGCTCGCGAAACTCGTCACCATGGCGGTTCTCCCCAACATCACCGTTCAAGTCCTGCCCATGGACGCGGGTTCAAGTTGCGGGCTGGCCGGGGCATTTGTTATTGCGAGCCTCCCAGGTGCACCGGATACCGTGTATCTAGAGGCTCAGCGTGAGGGGCGCATCAGTGACGTACCCGACGACGTGGTGGCAGTCGCCAACCGCTACACCGCCATACAGGCGGATGCGCTCCCGGCCCGCGCGAGCATCGACCTCATAGAGAAGGTGATGAGCGAGAAATGGACCTGACCAACGCCGAGTGGCGCAAGGCACGACGCAGCGCCGACAATGGCGGCGACTGTGTGGAAGTGGCCGTCATGGACGGGACCAAAGAAGGCCACACCCGCATCTACGCCATGCGCGACAGCAAAAACCCCGACCCCAACAAAGTACTTATCTTCACCCCCACCGAATGGGACGCGTTCCGCCTCGGCATCAAAGACGGCGAGTTCGACGATCTCACCTGAGGGCTCCCCCTTCCAGATCGACGTCTGGAGAGCGAAATGGACCTGACCAACGTCCAATGGCGCAAAGCGCGGCGCAGCGCCAACAACGGCGGCAACTGCGTGGAAGTCGCTGTCACGAACGGGACCAAAGAAGGCCACACCCGCGTCTACGCTATCCGCGACAGCAAAGATCTCAACCCCAACAAGGTACTCACCTTCACCCCCACCGAATGGAACGCCTTCCGCCTCAGCATCAAAGACGGCGAACTCGACGACCTGACCTGAGCACCCGGCCCGGCCGACGCCGCTCCAAGAGCCCCGTCGATCAAGCGGGGCTCTGCCGTCGGAAGGCTCAGGGAATGGGACGGGCGACGCGCCGGAGCGTCCTACCACGGTTGGCGGTGCGGATGGGAGCAGGCTCCCAGTCGATGATCCTCCGCGCGGACGACGAGAATCGGTCCCGGTCGGCCGAGGATGTAAGTCATGATCACCCAAGTTCTGGGGCTGACATCGGCCCCGTCACCGATACCCGGCACCCCGACTGCGCAGCCGACCGGTCCGCATGCCCGTGAGGCGACGAGACACGTGGCGCCGAGGTGAGGACCATGAAGAAGACTCTCGCGATCCTCACTGCCACGGCGGCCATCGCAGCGCTCTCACCGGCGGCGCCGGTCATGGCAGCGCTCTCAGCAACGCCGCCGGTCTCCACGCCACCGGTCTCTACGGTGGCCGAGGCCGAGCGGCTGACCTGGGGCAAGTGCTCGGACAAGACCCTTCCCGCACCAACGGAGTGCGCCACGATCGAAGTGCCGGTGAACTGGGCAAAGCCCGACGGCAAGAAGATCCGGCTGGATCTCGCCCGGCTGCCCGCCACCGAACCCGGCCGCCGGATCGGCAGCGTCCTGGAGGTGACCGGCGGACCCGGAGCCAGCGGCATCCAGTTTGTGAAGGTCGCCGCGTCCAATCTCAAGGAACTGGGCCGCCGCTTCGACCTCGTCTTCTTCCAAACGCGCACCAGCCTGTGGTTCAAAAGCATGCCCAAGGTCTGCTTGAAGCCCGGCACCGAACTGCAGGACCCGCGCAGCCGCAAGCGGCACACCGCCCAGACCGCCGCGATGACCAAGGCGTTCCTCGCCTGCCAGAAGGCGGACACCACCGGACTGTTCGCCCATGTGGACTCCATGTCGATGGCCAGGGACATGGAGGCGATCCGGGCGGCGCTGGGCGAGGAGCAGCTGAGCCTCCTGGCCCAGTCCTACGGCGGGGTGCCTTCCATCGCCTATGCCCGCCTGTTCCCGCAGCGGATCCGGGCCCTGTACGTCGATGGGGTGATCAACCAGGCCGCAGGCTTCAACGACCAAGGGCTCCGGGTCGTGGCCGCCTTCGAGAAGCAGTTCCAGAAGTTCGTCGCCTGGTGCGCCGACACGCCCGCCTGCGCGCTGCACGGCGAGGACGCCGGAGCGGTCTGGCGCGCACTCGTTCGCGAGGCCGATCGCAAGCCGATCCCCGCCACCTCTCCCTACTTCGGCAAGGGCGAGATGACCGGATGGGCGCTCCGGCTGTTCGCCTTCCCTGCCGTTCTCCCGGGCGAGGGCAACGCGAACTGGCTGGCCTTCGCCAAGTCGGTCGACAAGGCGCGGCGCGGGGACGGGTCCGGCTTCGGCGATCCGGTCGTCACCGGTGTCCTCTCCTGGAGCTCGCCCGGCGTCCTGGCGATGAGCTGCGGCGACGGTCGCGGGTTCGCCGACTACGACGATTTGCGGACCTACCGCCGCGCGGCGGAGAAGAACAGGCCGAATCTCGGCTCCGTCCGGATCGAAGGCGTCGCGTGCACAGGCTGGCCGCTGAAGGTGGCCAACCCGGTCCGCCCGCTCCCGTCGCACGGCCTCCCACCGATCTTGGGCGCGGGAGGCATGTCCCTCGACGTGGAGACGACCCGGACCCTCACCGACATGATCCCGGGATCGGTGACCGTCACCTACGAGGGACCCGGCCACGTTCTGTGGGGGATGGGCAAGAAGTGCGTGATCAAGCACCTGACCGCGTACCTCACCGACCTGAAGCTCCCGCCACCTGGCACGACCTGCCCCGCTGAGTGATTCTCGGCGACGGCCGTACCGGCGAGCGCGTGGGGCGGGCCCGGCTACTTCTCGGACACGCCGGCCGAGTCGAAGGTGGCCACCTCGTGCATCACCCGCGCCGCCGCGCACACCAGCGGGTGGGCCAGCAGCCCTCCGGTGCCCTCGCCGAGGCGGAGTTCGAGCCTGACCATCGGCCGCAGTCCCAGGTGCGCCAGCGCCAGCCGGTGGCCGGGCTCGGCCGACAGGTGCCCGGCCACACAGTGGTCGATCGAGGCGGGCGAGAGGCCGTGGGCCACCATCGCGGCCGCCCCGGAGATCACCCCGTCCAGGATCACCGGCACCCGCAAGGCCGCCGCCCCCAGGATGAACCCGGCGATCGCGGCGTGCTCCAGTCCGCCCACGGACATGAGGATGTTGAGCGCCTGGCCGTCGGTCGGGTTGACCTGGAGCGCCCGCACGATCACCCGGGCCTTGTTCTCGTACGCCTCGTCGCCGAGACCGGCGCCCCTGCCGGTGACGGCGGAGGGGTGGTGGCCGGTGAAGGCGGCGATCAGCGCGGCGGAGGCGGTGGTGTTGGCGATGCCCATGTCACCGGTGATCAGGCAGCGGGCGCCGTCCGCGACGAGCAGGCGGGCGACCTCGATGCCGACCTCGATCGCCGCGACGGCCTGCGCGCGGGTCATGGCGGCGCCGAGCGACAGGTCGGCGGTGCCCTTCGCGATCTTGCGCGACAGCAGCCGCCCCGTGGGGTCGGAGGGCAGGTCGGTCTTCACGCCGACGTCGACGACGGTCACACTGGCGCCGATCTGGTTGGCGAAGACGTTGGCGACCGCGCCGCCCGCCAGGAAGTTGGCCACCATCTGCGCGGTGACCTCCTGCGGCCACTGGCTCACGCCCTGGGCGTGGACGCCGTGGTCGGCGGCGAAGATGGCGAGCGCGGCGGGTTCGGGGATGGGCGGCGGGGTCACGCCGGCCGCGCCCGCCAGCCGTACCGCGACGTCCTCCAGGACGCCGAGCGAGCCGGGCGGCTTGGTGAGGCGGTCCTGGTAAGCGCGGGCGGCGGCGAGCACCCCGGCGTCGGCGGGCCGGATCGCCGCGAGGGTCTCATCGAGCATGGGTCCTCCCGGGAGGTCAGTTGACCAGCTGAAGCGCTTCCTCGTAGCGGTCTATCACGACATCGGCCAGTGTCTCGCAGTCTCCGATGACCTCGGCGCAGCGGATGTCGAGATCGGGGTGGCCGGCTCCGTAGGCGAGCGCCTGGGCCCAGACGCGTTCGAGGAGGCCGCCCGCGAACAGCAGGTAGGGCACGACGATGACGCGGCGGGCGCCGAGGCGGCGGCAGCGTTCGAGGCCGCCGGGCACGCCGGGCGGGGTGACGGAGACGAAGGCCGTCTCGACGGTCATGAAGTCGTAGGCGTGCGTCTCCCAGAACAGCCGTGAGACGCGGTGGACCTCGGCGTTGGCGACCGGGTCCGTGGAGCCCTCGCCGACCAGCACGACGGCGGTCTCGCCCGGCTCGATGCGGCCGTCGTCCTCAAGCGGCGTGGCGGAGTCGACGACGCGCAGGCGCGGGCGCTCGCCCGAGGGCTCGACGATGTCGGCGGCGGCATCCTTGAGACGTTCGGCGAGTACGGCCAGCACCCGGGGGTCGGGGCCGAGCGGGCGGCCGTAGTCGTACATGAGCGTCGGGTGCCTCTCCTGTTCGAGCTTCATCGCGGCGGGCAGGTCGTCGCCGACCCTGCTGAGGCTGAGAGGGAGGGCCACCAGCCGGTGGTGCCCACGGGCGACCAGGGAGGCGACGGAATCGCTCAACCTGGGGGTGGCTCGTTCGAGGTAGCCGCCGGAGACCTCGGCGGCACGCTCGTCGAGCCGGCATCGGAGCCGATGGACGAACCTGCCGAACTCGGCCGAGTCGGCGTCATCGTTCGAGCCCTGCCCGATGAGCAGCAGCGGGGGCTTCATGTGTTGGGGTTCTCCGGTGCGTAGACAAGACACGCGAGGATAACCGATGCGCGGCGGTGAGCGACAGGTCACCCTGCGCGAGCGTGGACGACGAACACCGGGTCGGCGGCCTCTTCACCGCCCTCCGGCAGCAGTCTGGCGGCCTGGATCCGGGTGGCCTGCGCCGGGTGGCCGAGCCCGGCGAGCATGGCGAGCGCGGCGCGGGCGGCCTCCGGGTCGGGCAGCGCGCACACGAGCGCGCGGGGACGGCGCGCGGCGCAGGCGGCGATCACCTCGGGCCCGCCGCCGCCGACGTACACGGCGTCGGGGTCGGGCAGCGGTTCGAGCGCGGGCGGCGCCAGGCCCCTGGTGAGGGCGACCTTGACGGCGTGGCGCAGGACGTTCGCGCGCAGGGCGGCGCAGCGGTCGTGGTCGCGTTCGACGGCGAAGACGGCCGCGCCGAGCCTGGCGCACTCGACGGCGATCTCGCCGTGGCCCGCGCCGACGTCCCAGATCAGGTCGCCGACCCGGGGTCCGAGCCTGGCCAGCACGAACGCCCTGACCTCCGGCGGCAGGCCAGTGGCGAACGGAAGCGCCCACTCCGGCGGCCCCGGCTGCGCGCCCGCCAGCCATACGGGTTCCTCCGAGCGGTGGAGCGGGTCGAGGACGATCACCACGTCCGGGTCGCGCCAGGGCCGGGTGGTGGCCTCGCCGAGGCGGCTGTGGGTGACGCGTTCGCCGGGGCCGCCGAGGTCCTCGCAGACGATCAGGGCGCGCGGGGTGGTGGGCGCGAGTTGCCTGGCGAGTTCGGCGGGGCCGACGCCGTCCGCGCACAGGACGGCGACCTTGGGGTGGGCCCGGCAGGCGTTGACGGCGCGGGCCAGCCGGTGCGCGCCCGCCGGGGCTACGATCAGGGCGTCCTCCCAGTTCAGCCCGGCTTTGGCGAAGGCGCGGGTGACGAGTGGGGCGGCTGGGATGACCTCTGGCCTGATGCCGCGCTCGCGTAGTGCGCGGACCGCGCCGAACAGGCCGGGGTCGCCGTCCGCGAGCACCACGGCCGGCCCTTCGCCCTGTTCGAGATGGTCGTCGATGGCCTGGACGATCTCACTCGCGGGGGCGGGTCCGACGACCAGGGCGGCCGCGCGCAGCCGGGCGGCGGCAGAGGAGGGCAGTTCGGGGCCGTCGCGCCCGATGACCGTGATGCTCACGTTTCCAGGGTGGCCGCTTTCCCGCGCCGCCGGAAGAGATGGCGCCCGACGTTTGCCCGATGGGCCGGGAACCGCCCCATGCCCGGCTGTCGCGGGCGGGGGCCTTATGGGATGGACCCCGACGTTTGGCCGATGGGCCAGGGGTAGGGACAAAAGGGGAAAGGGGTGAGATTTCACGAAAGGGGTGGTGAGCGGTGCGGTTGGACTTCATCCGTCCGCTGTACGAACGCCAGGGACCGTACGCCTCGCTCTATCTGGCCGCCGGCCGGGGGCCGCACGAGCTGATCGGGGGGCTCGGCGGCGCCGATCCCGCTTCGCTGGAGGCGTTGCAGGAACGGGCCGAGCCCGGCCACGCGGTGTTCGCCGCGCACGGTGACGTCGTGCTGTCGGAGGCGCTGCCCGGCGGGGCCGGGCCCGAGCTGGCCCATTGGTCGCCGCTGCCCCGGGTGACGCCGATGCTGGCGGCGCGCGGGGAGAACGTCCCGCACGTGCGGGTGATCGCCGACCACGCGGGCGCGGAGGTGACCGTCGTCGGCGGCGGCTCGCCGCGCACCTCGCCGGAGGCGGCGGTGCCGTGGCTGCTGCACAGGACCGCCAGAGGCGGCTGGTCGCGGCGCCGCTTCGACGCCTGGGAGCTGGGCGCCGGGCTGGTGGCCGCCGAGATCGACGAGCAGGTACGGCGGATCGGCGCCGAACTGGTGCTCCTCGCCGGCGAGCCCGCCGCGCGCTCGGCGCTGTGCGACCGGCTAGGCACCAAGGCGGCCGACCGGGTGCTGATGGTCGAGCAGGGCGACCGTACCGACCGGGAGGGTTGTCGCGGCGACGCCGTCGTCGCCCTGGACGCCTGGATCGAGCAACGCCGCCAGGAGCTGCTGTACCGGCACTTCGACGCCGCTGGGCCGACCGGCCTGCACCAGGTCGGGCACGCGCTAAGGGAGGGGCGGGCGCAGGCGGTCCTGACGCCGGGCGAGCTGGACGTGCCCGCGTGGATCGGCAAGGGCGGCACCCAACTGGCCACCACGCGGGAGGAACTGCTGGGCTGGGGCGTGGAGCACCCCGTCCCGGAGCGCGCCGACTCGGCGCTCGCCAGGGCGGCCGCCATGACGGACGCGGAGCTGTGGTTCTGCCCCCAGCTCGGCGACGTGGCGGCCGTGCTCAGGTGACGGCCGTGCTCAAGAGGCGGCTCAGGTGACGACGAGGATGTCGAGGGTGCGGGGGCCGTGGACGCCCTCGACCCGGTTGAGTTCGATGTCGCTGGTGGCGGAGGGGCCGCTGATCCAGGTGAGCGGCCGGGCCGGGTCGAGGCGGGCCACCGCCTCCGGGACGCCCGCCACGATCTGGTCGGCCGTGACCACGCACAGGTGGTAGTCGGGCACCAGCGTCTGCGCCCGCCGTCCCTGCCCGGGGCCGCAGTCGAGGACGACGGTGCCGGTCTCGGCGATGGCGACGGCGCACGCCGTGACGACGCCGCCCGCCTCCTCCAGGGGGCCGGTCCAGGGGTCGGGCACCGCGTACGGCAGGCCGTCCGGCACGATGACCGCCCGCCCCGCCGTCAGCCGTGCGATCGTCTCCTCCGCCGCGTCGCGGGCCACGACGCGCACGTCGGCCCGGTAGTCGCCGGCGCGTTCCGCGAACAGCCCGACCAGGTCCTCGACCGGCCAGGACGTGCGGTAATCGCGCTGGATCGCGACCTGCGGCGCGTTCTTCACGGCCGCTCGGACGCGGCCCAGGATGTCCTCACGCGCGCCCATCGCGCTCCCACCATTCTCTGAACGACTCTTCGGGTATCTCCGGCAGGTCCCTGGTGTCGGTCCACGCCGACAGGGGGCCGGGCAGCTTCTTGGGTGCGAGCCCTCGGAAGCGGGTGGCCAGGCGCTGGGCGCGGGCCAGCCGTACCGGGGAGTCGAGCACCCAACCGGCGGCCTTCATGGCCGCGCGCTCGGTGCGGGCGTGCGGCGCCTTGGCCCGCAGATCGACGAGCACCTCGGGGATGTCGATCGCGACCGGGCAGGCGTCGAAGCAGGCGCCGCAGAGCGAGGACGCGTACGGCAGCGACGCGTCGATCTCCGTCGTCATCCCGCGCAGCAGCGGCGTCAGGATCGCCCCGATCGGTCCCGGGTAGACCGAGCCGTAGGCGTGCCCGCCCGCCCGTTCGTAGACCGGGCACACGTTGAGGCAGGCCGAGCAGCGGATGCAGCGGAGCGCCTGGCGGCCGACGGCGTCGGCCAGGACGTCGGTGCGGCCGTTGTCGAGCAGCACCAGGTGGAAGTCCTGGCCCTCCGCCGAGCCGGTCCAGGTCGAGGTGTACGGATTCATCCGCTCGGCCGTGGAACTGCGCGGCAGCAGTTGCAGGAAGATCTCCAGATCGCGCCAGGCGGGCAGCAGCTTCTCGATGCCGACCACGCTGATCAGGGTCTGCGGCAGGGTCAGGCACATACGGCCGTTGCCCTCGGACTCCAGGACCACGCACGTGCCGGTCTCGGCGATCATGAAGTTGGCGCCGGAGACCGCGACCTTGCTGCGCAGGAAGCGTTCGCGCAGGTGCAGCCGGGCGGCCTCGGCGAGCGCGGCGGGCTCGTCGGTCAGGTTCTCCGGCGCGGGGCGGCCCCATTCGGCCATCTTCCGCAGGAAGATCTCGCGGATCTCCGAGCGGTTGCGGTGGATGGCGGGCACCAGGAAGTGGGACGGGAAGTCGTCGCCGAGTTGCACGATCAGCTCGGCGAGGTCGGTCTCGTAGGCGGTGATGCCCTCGCCGGCCAGGTGCTCGTTGAGGCCGATCTCCTGGGTGGCCATCGACTTGACCTTGACGACCTCGCTCTCGCCGGTCGCCTTGACCAGGCCGGTGACGATCCGGTTGGCCTCGGCGGCGTCGCGGGCCCAGTGGACGTGTCCGCCGTTGCGGACGACCGCCGCCTCCATCTGCTCCAGGTAGCGGTCGAGGTGGCGCAGCGTGTGGTCCTTGACGGCCGCGCCCGCCGCGCGCAGTTCCTGCCAGTCGGGCAGTTCGGCGACGGCGCGCAGGCGCTTGTCGCGGATGGTGTGGGTGGCTTTGCGGAGGTTGTAGCGGAGTTGACTGTCCTGTACGGCCTCGGCCGCGTTGGCGGGGAAGCCGCCGGGCATGCCGAGGAAGGTGCCGCTCATCGTTCCTCCGTCGCGGCCAGGATCTCGGCCAGGTGCATGATCCGTACCCCGGACCGCTGGCGGCGCAGGGTGCCGCCGATGTGCATGAGGCAGGAGTTGTCGGCGGCGCAGAGCACCTCGGCGCCGGTGTCGAGCACGTTGCGGACCTTGTCGGCGCACATGGCGGCGGAGATCGCCGGGTTCTTGACGCTGAAGGTGCCGCCGAAGCCGCAGCACTCGTCGGCCGCGCCGAGCGGGACCAGGTCGAGGCCGCGCACCTTGCGGAGCAGGCGGGCGGGCCGGTCGCCGACGCGGATCCCGCGCAACGAATGACACGTCGGGTGATATGTCACCCGGTGCGGGAAATATGCGCCTACGTCGTCTACTTGCAGGACGTCGAGCAGGAACTCCGACAGGTCGTACACCCGGGGCGCCACCTCCGCGACGGCCACCGCGCCCCTGCTGCCCGGCCGTACCAGTCTCGGGTACTGCTCGCGGACCATCGCCGCGCACGAGCCCGAGGGTGTGACCACTGCGTCGTACCCGGCGAAGACCTCGGTGAAGCGGCGGGCCAGCCGCACACCCTCCTCGCGGTAACCGGTGTTGACGTGCATCTGGCCGCAGCAGGTCTGCGCGGCCGGGAAGTCGACCTCGCAGCCGAGCCTGCGCAGCAGGGTGACGACGGCACGCCCGGTGCCCGGAAACAGGGTGTCGTTCACACAGGTGACGAACAGCGCGACCCGCACGGCTTCCCCTTATGGTCTGACCAAAGTATGGTCTGACCATATGGCAGACAAGTGGGCCCCCGTCAAGCGCACGCGCACGTTCGAGGAGGTGCTCGCCCGGATCGAGCACCGCATCGTCGAGGACGGCATGCGCATCGGCGACCGCCTGCCCGGCGAGCGGCAACTGGCCGAGCAACTCCAGGTCGGCCGCTCGTCCGTGCGCGAGGCGCTGCGCGTGCTGGAGACGCTCGGCGTGCTCTCCTCCCAGGCCGGACGGGGCCCGGACGCCGGGGCCGTCCTCACCTCCCGGCCCGACGCGGCCCTCACCGACCTGCTGCGGCTGCACCTCGGCCTGGCCAGCCTGGAGCTGCGCGAGGTCGTCGACACCCGGTTGATGATCGAGCGCTGGGCCGCCGTACGGGCCGCAGAGACCGGCGCCGACACCGGCGCCGACACCGGGGCGATGCGGGCGGCCCTGGCCGGGATGGAGGCCGCGGGCTCCGCCGAGGAGTTCGTCGAGCACGACACGGCCTTCCACTGCGCCCTCGCCGACGCCTCCGGCAACCGGCTGATCTCCGCGATCATGCGATCCATCCGCGAGGCCGTGCGCCGCTATGCGATCGAGGCCGTCGAGGCGCTCGGCGACACCTCCGTACTCCAGGACGGCCACCGGCGCATCCTGGCCGCCGTCGAGTCCGGGGCGCCGGACGAGGCGGCCCGCGCCGTCGGCGACCACCTCGCCCACGCCTACCCGGCGCTCTTCCCGCCCGGATCGGCCGAAGACCCGGGCTGACCGGTGAACGCCGCCGCGTTCGTCTCGGCCCAGGCCGCGAACGACGTGGCCGGGCGGCCCAGTACGTCGCTGACGTCCGTCGTGACGATCTCGTTGCCGCCGCCCGCGACGAAACCCCAGCCGGTCATGGCGACCTCGACGAACACCGGGTCCGCGCCCATCTCCAGCAACTGGGCGCGGGCCTGCGCCGGAGGCACGTCCACCGTCGTCGCCGCCCGCCCGGCGGCCTTGCCGATCAGCTCGACCTGGTCGGCGGTGGACAGCAGGTGGGGGCCGGTCAGCGTGTAGATCCGGCCGCCGTGACCGGCCGAGGTCAGCGCCTCGACCGCCACGTCGGCGATGTCGCCCGGGTCGATGATCCCCTGCCGCCCCTTGCCCGTCATGTTCTGCACGGGCAGACCGGCGCGGATGCCCTCCGCCCAGCCCAGGGCGTTCGTGGCGAACATGGACGGGCGCAGGATCGTCCAGGTGAGAGCGGAGGAGGTCACGGCCAGTTCCCCCGCCGCGTGCATGGTACGCACGTCCATGAGGTCGCCCGTGTCCTCCGCGCCGATGGCGGAGATCTTGACGATCCTGCGTACGCCCGCCGCCTCCGCCGCCCGTACCATGGCGCGGTCGTGCTCGGCGAGGCCCGCGCCGAAGGGCGTCACCAGCAGCACCGCCTCCGCGCCCTCGGCCGCCGCCCGCAGGGTGTCCGGCCGTTCGAAGTCCCCCAGTACGGCGGGGCCGCTCGCCCGCGACAGGTCCCTGACCATCGAGCGGGCGGGAGCGCCCCGCTCGGCCAGCCGCCGGATCACCGCGCTTCCGATGGTGCCCGTGGCACCGGTTACCAGAATCATGCGGACCACGTTCGCAGCAGCGAAGGGCCGCACTATAGGAAGAAACGGCACCCCGCCTGCGTTGATGATCGGCGATGAGCACCGTCCACGTCCGCACGCCCGACCCCGCGCCGACTGTCGCCTTCAAGCTGGGCGACCTCGTCGTGCTCGGCCCGCAGACCAGGGCCGCCTACCTGATCCCCGACCGCCCGTCGGCCTGCGTCGCGATCCGCCTGCCGGTCGGGCAGGCCCGCCCGCTGCTGGGCGTGCCGCTGAGCGGCCTGGTCGACCGGGTCGTCCCCCTGGCCGAGCTGTGGGGACGGCGGGCCGACGAGCTGTCCGAGCGGCTGTCGGACGACATGGACCGCTTCGGCCGGGCGGCGGCGCTGGCCCGGCTGCGGGCGGCCCTCGCCGAACGGCTCGCCGAAGGCACCGGACCGGACCGGGCCAGGCTGGTCGGCGACGCCGCCCGCCTGCTGGCCGGGCCGTCCCCCGGGGTCCGGCAGGTGGCGCGCGAGCTCGGGGTGAGCGAGCGGCACCTGCGCGAGGTGTTCGCCGACGGGGTCGGCGTGTCACCCAAGCGGTTCACCCGGATCGGGCGCGTGCGGCATGTCCTCGCGGGCGGGCAGCCGTGGGCCGAACTGGCGGCCGAGGCGGGCTACTACGACCAGTCACACATGGGCGCCGACTTCCGGTCGGTCATGGGCGTCTCGCCGGGTGCCTACCGGGCGGGGCGGCTGCCCGCGCCCCGGCTTTGTGAGTCGTCGTTCCGTCGCGCCGGTGACCCTGCCTCGTGAATTCTCACTCCATCGTGTCCGCGACCCGGCAGGAGGCGCCTGAGCAGGCGCGCATCGCATGCAGGCGGGCCTGCAACCGGTCGATCAGCCCCGGCGGGGCGCTGTCTGCGACGTTGTAGAGCTGGTACGGATCCCGGTCCAGGTCGTAGAGCTGCCGTTCGCCCGTGACGTACTCGACGTAGGTGTGGGTCTTCGTCCGCAGCGCCTGGTAGTCGGGCACGGGCGTCTGCCTGGCCGAGGCCCGGTTCAGCGGCCGGTAGAACTCGACCAGCACGTTGCGCCGCCACTCCTGCGGCACCCTGCCCTTCAGGAACGGCACCAGCGAGCGCCCCTCGGTGAAGGCGGGCGCCCGCGCCCCGCCGAGGGCGGCGAAGGTCTGCGGCAGGTCCAGGGTGGCGGTGAGCTCGCTGACCGTGGTGGCCGACGGCACGCCGGGGCCCCTGACCACCATCGGCACCCGGATGGCCTCCTCGAACGGGGTCGTCTTGCCCTGCCTGAGCCGGTGTGTGCCCAGGTGGAAGCCGTTGTCGGAGGCGAAGAACACATAGGTGTCGGCGAGTTTGCCCGATGAGCGCAGCGTCTGGACGAGCGCGCCGACCATGTCGTCCACGCCGAGCATCGCCCGCAGCCTGGCCCGGTAGCGCTCGTCCACGCGCTCCTCGGCCCGGCGGGTGAGCCTGGGCTGGGAGCGCAGCCAGAGGGGCTCCCGCTCGACGTCCGGCTGGTCGTAGTTGGGGGTACGGGGGGCCTGCGCGTCGGGGAAGGCGGCGGAGTGCCGTACGGCGGGGTTGGCCGGGTTGTGCGGGGCGATCGGGGCCAGGAAGAGGAAGAAGGGGTCCTTCGAGGCGGTGATGAACGACTGGGCCCGCGCGGTGAGCACGTCGGACAGGTAGTCCTGCTCCGACCAGCCGTAGTCGACCAGGTTGCCGTTCTCGTTGAGCTGGTAGCCGTATTCCTCGTACAGGTTGCGCACGGGCACCCGCCAGTCGTTCCAGCCTGGCGGCACGTAGGTGGGCGGGGTGGCGCCGCCCGGGTAGTGGTTGAGGAACTTGCCCATGAGCGCGGTCCGGTAGCCCGCCGCCTGCATCCAGGTCCCGATAGTGGATCGTTCCAGATTTGTCCGGTAAAACTTCTCAAAACCCCCTTCCGGGGCGGTGTTGGTGAGGACGCCGTGACTGTGCACGTACTGCGAACGCAGCATCGAGGTACGCGACGGGCAGCACCACGAGTTCGTCACGAAGAAACGGTCGAAGGAGACGCCCTGGTCGACCAGTTCGCGGGTGATGTTGGGGAAGTGGCCGAGCACGCCGGACTCCAGGTCGTCCACGAGCACGAAGACGATGTTGGGCTTCGGCGCCCGTGCCTGGCCGGAGGCAACGGTCGGCTCCACCACCGCCGGGAGCAGCAGCGGCAGCAGGCAGGCGAGGCGGAACAGACCCTTGACCACAGCTCAGACTTCCCCGAAAGATCATGTATCGACACTAGAACATCATTCGGAGGTGCCATGAGGCTCGGGCTCAACCTCGGCTACTGGCAGCGATACGCCGATGACGCCACTGAGACGGTGCTCGCGGCGGAGCGACTCGGTTACGACTCCGTGTGGACGGCGGAAGCCTACGGCAGCGACGCCTTCACCCCGCTGGCCTGGTACGGGGCCCGTACCAGCCGGATCAAGCTCGGCACCTCCGTCGCCCAGTTGTCGGCCCGCACCCCGGCCGCCACGGCGATGACCGCGATGACCCTCGACCACCTCACCGGCGGACGGCTGCTGCTCGGCGTCGGCGCCTCCGGCCCCCAGGTCGTCGAAGGCTGGTACGGCCAGCCGTTCGCCGCCCCTCTCGCGCGCACCCGCGAGTACGTCGAGATCATGCGCAGGATCTGGCGCCGCGAGGAACCCGTGACCGCCCCCGGCCCCCACCACCCGCTCCCCCTGCCCGGCGGACTCGGCAAGCCCCTCAAGCTCATCACCCACCCGCTGCGCCCCGACATCCCCGTCTACCTCGGCGCCGAGGGCCCGAAGAACGTGGCGCTCGCCGCCGAGATCGCGCAGGGCTGGCTGCCGCTGTTCGCCTTCCCCTCCAAGATCGAGGAGATGTACGGCGAGGCGCTGCGCGAGCGCCCGCCCGGCTTCGACGTCGCCGCCATGGTCGTCGTCATCGTCACCGACGACCTGCGTGCCGCCCTCGACGGCGTCAAGCTGATGCTCACGCTGTACATCGGCGGGATGGGCGCGAAGGGCCGCAACTTCCACGCCGACATCATCGGCCGGATGGGCTTCGCAGAGGCGGCGGAGCGCGTCCAGTCGCTGTACCTGTCCGGCCAGAAGGAGGCCGCCTTCCGCGCGGTCCCCGACGAGCTGGCCGACGGCATCTCACTGGTGGGACCGCCCGGCCGGATCAGGGAACGGCTGGAGCCCTGGCACCGCAGCCCGGTCACGAACCTGCTCGTGATGGGCCCGCGCGACGAGGACTCCCTGCGAACGGTCCGCGACCTGGTGCTCGGCTGATCAGGAACCTTCGCCCGGCCTCGGTGCCCGGGTCGGCCTTCGGCGTCACCCTGCCCGCCGGGCCTAGTCGGGCCTGGGGGCCGGGTCGGCGGTCACCGAGCGGAGCAGCGGCCGACTCAGCGCCCCTGCCCCGAGGACGCCGCCGAACCCGACCACCACGCACACCACCAGCGTGATCAGGCCGGTGACGTTCGGGGCGCCCATCATGAACGGCATCGCGCAGAACGCGCCCACGGCGATCGCGCCGCCGCCCATGGCCGCCAGCGGGATCAGCGTCTCCGAGCGGCGGGCCCGGTCGAGGACCTCCAGCGGCGTACCGGCCAGACGCAGCAGCGCGTACGTCTGGCGCCGGTCGAGCACCGAGGAGGCGGCGGTGATGCCCGCGCTCGCGATCGCCACCAGGAACGACACCGACAGCACGATGACGGTCCCCACCCGCACGTCGCCCAGCAGCCGCACCCCGAACAGGTCGCTGTCCGCGCGCCCGGCCGGGCTGATGCCGGGCGAGATCCCGCTGAGAGCGGTACGCGCTCGGTCCACGGTGGCCGCGTCGGCGAGCGAGCCGAGCGCCGCGACGACGGCGTCCTTCTCGGCCTTCACTGTGGCGGTCACATCGGCCTCGGCCAGGCGCGCGCGGACCTCGGGCACCAGCTCGCGGGGCTCGGCGGCGGTGGCCACGACCGACATCTGGGGCGGACCCTCGTCGGGGGTGATGGAGGCCGGGCTGAGCAGGCCGAGGAAGCCCGCGACGAAGCCGGTGAGCGCGACCCCGCTGACCGTACGCCACGCGGAGCGGGGGTCGTCCACCAGGCGGCGGCCCGCGAGCAGCCGCACCGGCCCCCTGGCCCCCGCGGCGGTGATCCGTCCGATGAGGGCGACCACCCACGGGCCGACCAGATTGATGCACAGGAAGGCGAGGGACAGCACGATCACGATCACCGTCAGGCCGACGGCCGGGCTGAGGGTGGACACCATCGCGAGCGCGCCCACCAGCGCGAGGACGCGGACGAACCGCATGCCGGGCGGCGTCTCCCGCTTGGCGACGCCGAGCGGGCTCACCACCACCCGGCGCAGCCCGGCGACGGCCGACAGGCCGACGAGCAGCGGGACGGCCACCAGCAGCGCGGCGACCACGTACACCGGCGGCCACAGGTCACCGGCGAACCAGCCGCCTCCGGCGATCTCGATCCGGCCCAGCAGCGGCGTCGCCAGCGCGAACGCGGCGGTCCCGGCGAGCGCGCCCGCGAAGGCGACGATGACGGCCTCGGCCACCGTCATGCCGACGACCTGGCCCGGAGTGGCCCCGATCAGCCGCAGCGCGGCCAGGCGCTGATCGCGGCGGGCGACCGTGAGCCGGGCCGCGGCGCCCCCGAACACCAGCAGCGGCACGACCATGAGCACGCTCGCGATCAGGGCGAGGACCGAGTACATCTCGGCGTCCTCCAACGGCTCGCCCTTCAGGTCGGCGACCTTGGTGGGAGAGACGCCGGTGATCTGCTGCTCGGAGCGCGGGCTGGTCATCACCGGGTCGTTCGGCCGATGCCCGATCACGGCGACGAGTTCGCCCGGGTGGACGAGCGCCTCGTCGCCGAGGATCCCGGTGGGCTTGGGGAAGCGGGCCGCGAGCTCGTTCGCGGGAAGCTCCTTCGCGAGGTCGGCGAGCCCCTGCGACAGCCACGCCTCGCCCGGCTTCGGGAACCTCTGCAGCCCCGGCGGCACGGGCGCCTCCGGGGTGAGCGCCGCGAGGTCCACCACCGTGATCGGCAGATCCCGGACCTGGTCGGTGCGCGTCGCCAGGACGGCGGTCGTTTTCCCGGAAGTCGTCTTCCCGGCGGTCGCGACCGGGTTGCGCCAGGCGCTGCGCTCGCCTCTGGCGTCGAAGGCGTAGTTGGCCGCGACGGCGAACAGCAGCAACGCGGTGGACACGGCGACCGCGCCGAGCGTGAGCCAGGTGCCGAGCAGGCCGCGACGGCCCCCGCCGCGCAGCAGCCGCCAGGACAGGGCGAGCAGGTTCGTCATCGTGCCACCCCGTGCGCGAGCAGGCGGCCGTCGCGGACCTCGACCGTGCGGTCACAGGCGGCCGCCACGTTCGGGTCGTGGGTGACCACGATCAGGCAGGCGCCGTTGTGCTTGGTGGCCTCCACGAGCAGGCGCATCGTGTCGTGTCCCGTGCTCTGGTCGAGCGCGCCCGTCGGCTCGTCCGCGAACACCACGGCGGGCTTGGTCACCAGCGCGCGGGCGATCGCCACCCGCTGCGCCTGCCCGCCGGACAGCTCGCCGGGGCGGCGCGTCTCCATGCCCTGCAGTCCGAGCGGGCCGAACCACTCCCTGGCCTGCCGTACGGCCTGCTGCCTGCTCACCCCGCCCAGCATGAGCGGCAGCGCCACGTTCTCCTCCGCCGGGAGCTCCGGCAGCAACTGCCCGAACTGGAAGACGAACCCGAACCGGGTACGGCGCAGCGCGCTGCGCTTGCGCTCGCCCATCGCGTCGATGCGCTGTCCGAGCAGGTGCACCTCCCCGTCGTCCGGCTTCATGATCCCGGCCAGGCAGTGGAGCAGCGTCGACTTGCCCGACCCGCTCGGGCCCATGATCGCGACCGCCTCACCGCCGCGCACCGCGATGTCCACACCGCCGAGGGCCACCGTCTGGCCGAAGCGCTTGGTGAGGGCGCTGCCCACGATTACGTCGTTCATGCCGAACAGCTTCCCGAGCGGGCACCGGCCGCCGGATCGGCCGAGCGTCGGGTTTGCCCTCGGCCGAACGGCTGATCCTAGAGTTGACGCGTGACTATTCGCGTACTCATCGCCGACGACCAGGAGCTGGTGCGTACCGGCTTCAAGATGATTCTGGACGCCCAGCCCGACATGGAGGTGGTCGCGGCCGTCGCCGACGGCGCCGAGGCGGTCGCGCAGGCGCGGCGGCTGCGGCCCGACGTGTGCCTGCTCGACATCCGCATGCCCAAGCTCGACGGGCTGGAGGTGACCCGCGCCCTCGCCGGTCCCGGCGTCGAGAACCCGATGCGGATCGTGATCGTCACCACCTTCGACCTGGACGAGTACGTGTACGGGGCGCTGCGCGCCGGAGCCACCGGGTTCCTGCTGAAGGACAGCGGGCCGGTGCTGCTGATCGAGGCCATCCGGGCGGCGGTGACGGGGGACGCGCTGGTGTCGCCGTCGGTGACCGTACGGCTGCTGCAGCACCTCGCACGGCCGCGCGGGACCGCCGCGATGCCGGACGTGCCGCTGACCGAGCGGGAACTCGACGTGGTCCGGCTCGTCGCGCGCGGCAGGACCAACCAGGAGGTGGCGGCGGAGTTGTTCGTGTCACTGTCCACCGTGAAGACGCATCTCGGGAGCATCCAGGCGAAACTCGGCGTGCGCAACCGTGGGGAGATCGCGGCTTGGGCGTGGGAATCCGGTGTCGTGAGCTGATTAATTCCACCCCCGCCTGGATACAAGTTAATCGAACGAACCAGCCGCATGACCAGGGGAGAAACACGTGCGCGCTGTCCAGACACCGCCGACGGGAGCCGCGTCCGCCGTCTACCTGACGCTCTCCGCGCAGGTCCTCTCCCTGGGCGCCCTGGTCGTCTTCGAGCAGGTGCGCGGGCAGCGGCTCGCCGGCCAGATCGCCGCGCTCGGCGGGCAGGCGCGCGACTCCGAGGCGGTCGTGGGGGCGGTGACCGTCTTCGCCGTCCTCATGATGCTGCTGGCGGGCACCACCGTGGCGGCCGCCGTCGCCTACCTGACCTGGCTCGTCCGCGCCCGGCAGGCCAACGCGCCGACCGCGCCCGCCGCGCCCGCGCTGGCGGCGTGGCTGGTGCCGGGGATCAACCTGATCGCACCGTTCGTCGTCGCCGACGACGTGTGGCGCGGGTCTCGTCCGCCGTTCGACCGGCGCGGGCGGTGGCTCGTGCTGCTGGGTGCGTGGTGGCTGAGCACGGTGGCCAGCGCCGCGATGGTCGGGTTCCGGCTGCTGGACACCAGCCCTGGTGAGCTGACCGGGCTCGGGGTGGCCGAACTGGGGGTCACGGCGGTGGCGGCGGCGCTGTGCGCGATCACGGTCCGGGACGTCACGGGGATCCAGCGCTCACTCCGCGCCGCACCGACCATCCGCCTCACCACCCCACCTGAGATCAGCCACGCCTGACCCGACCGCCCCGCCGTCTCCCTCGCCTCCGTTGTGGCCGGCGGCCTCCACCACGGCAGCCGTGCCACACCCGCCGTCACCCCCCGCGCCGCCGTCGCGGCACGACCACAACGCGCCGTCTCCGCTATGGCAGGCCGCCTCACACACCTGCCGCCCGAGCAACCCGCCATCACCGTTACGGCGCAGCCGCCCCCACCCGCCTCCCGCCGTACCGGCTGAAGGACGTTCTCCGAGCGCCACTCCCCTCGCCCCACCCCGCCGCGACGACCCCGGAGATCGCCCCGACGCGGGAACCCCGAGACCGCCCGGCCCCCGCGAACGACGCACCCCACGACCCCTACCTCACGTCGCCCGCCATTGCCGTCAGGGCCAAGTTCCCACCCCGCGACCCCGCCCTGCCTGACGTCACCCGCCACACCCGCCGTAGTGGGTACCCGACGAGTATGCGGTGATCGGCGGGTCGCTTTCCTGTGTCCGGCTCCCGTGATGTGCCGGCGTATCCGACGCCTTCACTAGGTTGTGGGGATGCGGAGATTCGCAGGGATCGAAGACCTGTCCGGACTCGTGCGTGACGCGTTGGGTTCGGGGTGCCGCGTTGTCGGAGTGGACCGGCTACGCGGGGGGAGCAAGAAGGGCGTCTACCGGGTCCACGTCGACGGAACCCGCATGGCGACTGTGGTCGTGTACGTCTGGGCCGACACGGAGAACTTCTGGCCCGCTGTGGACGAGGTCGGCACCGCCGACCCGCTCGCACCGGCGTCCGGGCTGGTGCCGTTTCTCGCCGCGCAGCGGAGCCTGGACAGCCTGGGGGTACGGGTTCCACAGCTCCTCCTGGCCGATGGCGGCCGACGCCGCTATCGGGCTGACGTCGCCGTGGTCGAGGACGTCTGCGGCGGCCCCCTCGAAGGGCTCTTCGACACTGATCCCGGGCGCGCGGGATCAGCCCTGGGTGACCTCGCCGGGATGCTCAAGGCGATGCACGGCCGCCGCTCCCCCCGGTACGGCCGCGTCGACCTGCTGGAGCAGGATGTCGCGGCCTCGTGTGAGGCTCTGGTGCTCGATCGTGCTCTCCGAGACCTGGAGGAAGCGGCGGGCCGAGACGACAGGATCGCCGCAGCGGCCGATGCGCTGGGCGACCGGCTGCGGGAGCTGGCCGCGCGGGTGGCCCCGCGCGCGGAGTACGGACTGATCCACGGAGAGCTGGGGCCCGACCACGTCCTGGTCGACGGTGACGGGCACGCCGTGCTGATCGACATCGAGGGTCTGATGTACTTCGACGTGGAGTGGGAGCATGTCTTCCTCCGGCTCCGCTTCGGCGAGCGATACGCGGCACTGGCGCGGCCCGGTCTCGATCCGCGACGGCTCGATCTGTTCATGCTCGCGATGCGCCTGTCGCTGGTGGCCGGTCCATTGCGGCTCCTCGACGGAGACTTCCCCGACCGGCCGTTCATGCGGACGATCGCCGAACACAACACCGAAGAGGCGCTGGCGCTCCTACCGTGAACCTCACGCGCCCATCGGCGCAGCGCATCGACGCAGGTCGGGCGCCGGTACTGTCCATGGAACCCGGCAGACCGCAGGCCCCCGTGCCCGACCGACAGATCACCGGAGCACGCTCCAGGCAGGAAGCACTCACGACGGTGAAGCACCGACGCCGTCATCAGACAGCGGAGCCGTCAGACGGCGGTGGAGCCGGAACTGCCTTGGCTGGCATGCCAGAGTCGGCGGGGCGGGTTCGCCGTGATCGTGGGGCCGAGATCGGAGTACGGGGACAGGCGGAAGCCGTTGGCGTACTCGATCCGGCCGCCGCTCACCCCGTCCCTCTCCTCGGGGGCGCGAGTCAGCAGCGCCCTGACGGCTTCGGTGCCCTGCGCGCGCCAGATCCGGTCGAGGTCGAGCAGGTTCCAGCAGTCGACGGCACGCATCGAGATCGCCCTCGGACCTGTTCGCCTGATCACCCCCCTGGCCACCATCAGCCACGACCCGAACACCGTCGCCGCGCACCTCCCCTGGACCGACTCGAAGAACGTCAGGTCCACCGGTCCGGTGGAGTCGTCGAGGGTGGTGAAGATGACCCGCTGCCCCGACCGCACGGCCGGAGTCTGGGTCGCCACCTTCACCCCCGCGACCAGCACCTCGGCGCCGTTGCGCTGATCGAGCAGTTCGCTGGAGCGGACGACCCCGATGGCGTCGAGCAGTTCGTCATGAAAACTGATGACATGGCGGCTGATGTCGATGCCGAGGATCTCCAACTCAGCCTCGACCATCTCACTCTCGGTCATCTCGGGAAGCTCACCGGGAGTGAGATGCTCCCCGAACCCCAGCGGCAACTGCACCGCCTCCCCGCTCCCCGCGACCTCAGAGGAAGCCACAGAAGACCCACTCCGAACCCCCGCACCTTCAACCCCCGCACCTTCAACCCCCGCGTCTTCAACCCCCGCGCGGGAAACGGCCGCACGAGAAACGGCCGCACGAGAAACGGCCGCAGAGGCGACGGACTCGCGCCCCAACGACGAAGGCGCGCTATCCGTGGGGGGAAGCGCGCCTGTCGAGGGAAGAGACAGGCGTTCAGGCGGAGGATTCCACCGCATAGGACCTCGGGCGGAGGCGACCAGGTCCCGGAGGGTGACAAGCGATGGCGCATAACCACCTCTGATAGTGAGTGAGTGCTCACTCACGGGCGGGTATTCACTCACAGGTGAGCGCTCACTCACGGGCGGGTATTCACTCACAGGTGAGCGCTCACTCACGAGTGAGTATTCACTCACGGGTGGGTGCTCACTCACGGGTGGGTGCTCACTTGGGCCGAGAAAACGCGCCCTGCCCGCACGAAACTCAAGATCTCGCCCAACAGGGCCACCCGCGACCAGCGCGCTGAACGCCAAGGACACCGGCACGGCTGCGGTCGGCGCGGAGATGGCGGGGACGAAGATCTCGGGTGTGAGGTCGCGAAGCGCCGAAAGGTCGAGCGCGGGTACGCCCACTGGCAGGCCAGGTCGCCGACGACAGCCTTCGGCGGAAACACCGGCCGCGAGAGCACCGACCACGGGCGTACCAGACACAGGTACTCCGGCCCTGAAAGCACCGGCCTCCGGAGTATCAGGCTCCGGAGTGCTGAACTCGGGCTCGGGAGTATCGGGTCTCGGAGTGATGGGCTCGGCGGTGCCGGACTCGGGTGTACCCGGCTCGGGTGTCCCAAGCATGGAGGCGGCAGGGGCCGGAGTGGGGGTGGCGGAGGCGAGAAGAGAGAAGGGGGAGCGTGAGGTGGTCGGGGGTGAGGTGCCGGTAGTGGAGGAGGTGTCGGTAGCGCCCGTGGCGGTGGCGGTGGCGCCCGTGGCGGTGGCGGAGGCGCCCGTGGAGGCAGAGGTGCCGGTGGAGGCAGAGGTGCCAGAGGTGGAGGTGCCGGAGGTGGAGGTGCGTTCGAGGATGCCGACCTGGGCAATCAGGTCGCGGCGGGTCAGTTCGCCGGGGCGCCAGCGTTCGCCGCCGGGGCGCAGGTCGTGGAGGGTGTCCAGGCCGCCGACCTGGACGATGCGTTCCATGATCGGCCGCGACGGCCGCGCCCGCTCCCAGAAATCGGCCAGAGAGGTGTACGGCCGACCGGCCACCATCCGCGCGACCTCCCCCTCGCTGACCCCTTTGACTGCGGAGAAGGGCACCCGCAGCGCGTACCCCTTGCCGATCTCCGCGATCCGATAGTTCCGCCGCCGGTAGTCGCCCAGGTCCTCGGGCCCGCCGCCCACGTCCTCGGGCCTGATGTCCAGGTCCTCGGGGCTGACGCCCAAGTCCTCGGGCCTGACGCGGAGGCTGAGCCGTTCGACCTGCCATTCCCCTCCTGAGCGGTTGACGTCCAGCGGCAGGATGCGGACCCCGCACTGGCGTGCCTCGTCGACGATGACGCGCTGCGGGTACATGCCGGGCTCGTGGGCGAGCACTCCGGCGAAGAAGGCGGCCGCGTGGTGCCGTTTGAGCCACGCCGACTGGTAGGTGGGCAGCGCGAAGGCGGCCGCGTGCGCCTTGCAGAAGCCGAACGCCCCGAACGCGTCGAGCACCTTCCACGCCTCCTCCACCTCGGCGGCGGAGAACCCCAGGGCCACGGCCTCCGGAACGAACTCGGCGCGGACCCGGAGCCGTCCGGCCTCGGTGGCGAGCGTGCGCCGCATGGTCTCGGCGCCGTGCAGGTCGCGCCCGGTCATCACCGAGATGATCTTCAGGACCTGCTCGTGGAAGACGACCACCCCGTGCGTCTCCCTGAGCGCGTCGCGCAGGCGTTCGTGCGGATAGTACGGTCTCCGCCACCCGTGCCTGGCCTCCAGGTACGGCGTCACCATGTCGGAGTTGACCGGCCCCGGCCGAAACAGCGAGATGTCGACGATCAGGTCGTGCATCGTGCGCGGCTCCAGTTTGGCGACGAGTTCGCGCTGGCCGGGCGACTCGATCTGGAAGCAGCCGAGGGTGCGTCCGGCGCAGATCATGTCGTAGGTGGCCGGGTCGTCGTGCGGCACGGCGTCGAGGTCGAGGTCCACGCCCTCGACGCGGTTGATCTCACTGAGCGTGTACGCCATGGCCGACTGCATACGGACGCCGAGCACGTCGAGTTTGAGCAGCCCGGCCTCCTCGACATCGTCCTTGTCGTACTGCGACATGGGGAACTCCAGCAGGCTGCGCTCGACGGGGGTGACGTCCTTGAGCCCGGCGTTTCCGACGAGGACGCCGCACGGGTGCAGGGCGATGTGCCTGGGCAGGCCGTCGAGTTTCTCCGCGAGGCGGAAGACCCGGTCGAGCCCGGCCTCCCCGAGCCGGCTGTCGCGGAGTTCGGGCAGGTCGCCGAGGGAAGCGGTGATCTGGCGGGCGCGGATGTGCGGGAACGCCTTGGCGATGGTGTCGATCTCGTGCGGCGGCAGGCCCATGGCGCCCGCGACGTCGCGGATGGCGCTGCGGGCGCGGTAGGTCTCCATCATGGAGACGCAGGCCACGCGGGCGTCGCCGTACGTCTCGAAGATGGCCCGGTAGCAGTCGAGGCGGCGGGCGGACTCGACGTCGACGTCGATGTCGGGCAGTCCGATGCGGCCGTGCGACAGGAAGCGTTCCATGAGCAGGCCGTGTTCGAGGGGGTTCACCTCGCCGATGCCGATGAGGTAGTTGACCAGGCTGCCCGCACCCGACCCCCGAATAGCGCAACGGATGCCCATATTTCGGATCATGTCGGTGATACCGACTACTGACACGAAATATCCGGACAGGTGCTTGGATTCGATGATCGCCAGCTCCTCCTCCGCCCGCGCCCGCGCCTCCACCGAACGGCCGAGGCCGCGCGTGTGCAGGCCGTCCTCCACCCGGTGGCGCAGCATCGGCACCGGCTCGCCGTCGACCTCGGGCAGGTGCAGACGGGGCGGATCGCTCCCGAGCGCCAGCATCGACCCGGGATCCACCGCGCACGCCTCGGCCAGCCGCCGCGTGGAGTAGAGCAGGCGGCCGACCCGGTCGCGGTCACCGCCGCAGATCTTCATCGCGACCTGCCACATCTCCCTGCTGCTCTTCAGGTACGCGTGCGAGGTCGGCCCGTCGAGGTGGCGCGGGTGCAGCGGCACGAGCTGGCGGGCCGCGTCGAGGACGTCGCCGACCTGGTGATCGGCGGGGTCGAGGTAGCGGACGGCGTTGGTCAGCACGACGGGGGCGCCCGCCGAGTCGGCCAGCTCGTGCATGCGGGCCGCGAGGACGGTGTCGCGGTAACCGTACTGGTCGACGAGTTCGACGCCCACGTCGGCGACGAGCGAGCGCCACCTGCCGAGCATGAGCCGGGCGTGCTCGTCGCGGCGCTCCGCGACGGCCCGGCCCACGTCGGAGCGCGGGCCGAGCAGGACGATGAGGGCACCGCCCTCGGCGTGCTCCGCGACCAGTTCGCGGGTGACCCAGGGGTCGCCGCGCTCGCCCGCGCGGTGGGCGGCGGTGACGAGCCTGGCCAGCCGGGACCAGCCGCCCGCACGGGCCAGTACGGTGATCCGGTCCTCGGCCCCCGGCCCGGTCCTGGGCCGCCCGGAGTCCGGGCCGCCGAAAGACCGCGAAGGCCACCCGTCGAAAGACCGCCTGCCGGAAGAGCGCCCACCGGAGGCCCACCCCTCAGAGGTGCGCCCATCAGAGGACCACCCGCCGGAGGAGCGCCCGGAGAACCCGGCAGAACGCCCCGAAGCACGTCCGGGTCCGGGTGGCCCGAAAGCGGTCTCCGGGGAGTCCTGGCCCGCCCCCGAGGGCCGTAGAGCCAGGTTCACCCCGAAGACCGCGCGCAGCCCGGCGTCGGCGCACGCCTGCGCGTGCTTGATCGCGCCGTAGAGCCCGTCGCGGTCGGTCAGCGCCAGGATGTCCATCCGGTGCGCGAGCGCCCGCTCGGCCAACTGGCGGGGAAACGCGGTGCCGTAGCGCATCGAGTACGCCGAGCTGACGCTGAGGTGCGGGAACGGAGGCGGCGCCATCAGTCCCACGCCCTCATGAGCAGCCAGTCGCCGCCCGCGGTGTCGAAGCGGAGCTCGTAGGAGCCCAGCACCGACCCCTGACCGGCCTCGACCCGCCAGAACCGCCGCTCGCCCGGATCGCCCTCCGTCGTCTTCCACCATTCGCGGGCCACGACCCAGTGGTCGGTGACCCGGTGGACGAGATAGAGCCGATCACGCCAGACGAACTGGGCGGGCCGGCCCTCACGGGTCCACACCTCGATCGGGTCGCCATAGAGTCTGCTCAAGACGCTTCTTCTCCCACGCGGCTCTGAACGTGCAGATGAGCCACCCGGGGGAAGACGGGCGTGCTAATAATCGAACATACGTTCTCACACGCCGAAACGCAAGTCGCCCGCCTGCCGGACGAGCGGGTTGGCGCCGATCGAGTTCCTGATACTGAAGGCCACGCTGCCCGCACGGTAACGGTCGTCCGAGCTCTCCACCGGCCGCCCCTCCTGGGTCGTGGTGACGCGGCGCTGGCGCAGGAGCGGGCTGCCGCGCCGTACACCGAGGAGCCTCGCGTCCTGCGAACCGGCGGCGACGGCGTCGATGAGGTGCTCGCCGTAGGCGAAGACCAGCCCGGTGGACTCGTAGAGCGCCTGGGTGACGGAGGCGCAGTCGGCCGGCAGCCCCTCGACGGCGGGCGCGATCCACGCGGCGTACACGGTGCGTTCGAGCATCACCGGCTCGCCTTCGAGGGTGCGCAGCCTGAGCACCTCCAGCACCTCGCCGGTGGTGAGGCGCTCGGCCTCCGCCGGCGACGGCGGCCTGCGGCGCTGCCGGACCACCTCGCCGCCGAAGCGGTAGCCGTTGACCCCCGCCCACTGCGCGAAGCTGTGCAGTTCGGCGAAGCTCTGACTGCGGGAGGTGCCCAGCACGATCCGCCGCGCCCCCTGCCTGGAGCCGACCAGTCCCTCCGCGACGAGCACGGACAGCGCCTGCCGTACGGTCCCCCGCGCCGCCGAGTAGCGCGCAGCCAGTTCGGCGTCCGTGGGCAGCGTCGATCCGACCGGGTGGATGCCGCGCAGGATGTCGTCGCGCAGCTCAGCGGCTATTCGTTCATAGCGCGCGACCATCTTCGTCCTTCTCTGTTCACGGACCGGCAATCTTCGTCGTACTTACTTGGGCCTGGTCTTGTCTGAACAAGTTCACCTAGGTTCGTTCTACACCCCCGAGAGTGGAGGCGATGTGTTCACCCCTCGCGCCCGTTTGGCCGGCGTCGTTGCAGCCCTTACCGTAGCCACCGCCGCCTGCGGCGCGGCTCCCGCCACCCAGGCCGAACAGGAGGGCGGCGGGGTGGACGCCAGGACGGCCACCTCCGCCGCCGACTTCGGCGGCTTCGACAAGCTGGTCGAGGCGGCCAAGAAGGAGGGCGATCTCCACGTGATCGCGCTGCCTCCCGACTGGGCCAACTACGGCGAGATCATCAAGACGTTCGAGGCGAAGTACGGCATCAAGATCGAGAGTGAGGACCCGGACGCGGCCAGCGCCGACGAGATCACCGCGGTCAAGACCCGCAAGGGCCAGGACCGGGCGCCGGACGTCCTCGACCTCGGCCAGTCGTTCGCGATCAGCGGGGCCAAGGAGGGGCTGTTCGCGCCGTACAAGGTGCGCTCGTTCGACAGCATCCCCGAGGGCCAGAAGGAGCCGACGGGCCTGTGGACCAACGACTACGGCGGCTACATCTCGATCGGCTGCGACGCCAAGAAGGTCGCCACCTGCCCCACGAGCTTCGCCGACCTGCTCAAGCCCGAGTACAAGGGCAAGGTCGCGCTGAACGGCAACCCGACCAAGTCGGGCTCGGCCTTCGCGGGCGTGTACGCGGCCGCCATCGCCAGCGGCGGCTCCTTCGACGACATCCAGCCGGGCATCGAGTTCTTCAAGAGGCTCAAGGCGGCGGGCAACTACAACCCGGTCGAGACCACCCCGGCGACCATCGAGAAGGGCGAGACCCAGATCAGCGTCGACTGGGACTACAACAACGCCGCCTACGCGCCGCAGATGGCCGCGAAGGGCCTCGACTGGAAGGTGAACGTGCCCTCCGACGGCAAGTACTTCCAGATGTATGCCCAAGCCGTCAACAAGGACGCGCCGCATCCGGCCGCCGCCCGCCTGTGGCAGGAGTTCCTGTACAGCCCCGAGGGCCAGAACCTCTACCTGAAGGGGTTCGCCCGCCCGGTGCTGATGCCCGCGATGACCGGGGACGGCAGCATCGACAAGGCCGCGGCCGCCGCGCTGCCCGCCGTCGAAGGGACGCCGACGTTCCCCACGCCTGAGCAGGTGGACGCGGCCAAGGCGAAGCTCGCCTCCGGCTGGGACGCCGCGATCTCCGGATGAGGCGCGCCTCCACCGGCTGGCTGGGCGCGCTGCCGCTGCTCGCCGTCTACGCCTTCGTCTTCGGCGTACCCGCGCTCGCCCTGCTGGCGGGGGCGTTCACCGCGCAGGGCGAGCCGACGCTCGCGAACTTCCGGCACAGCCTCCAGGGCGGCAACCTGGGCGCGCTCGCCGGCAGCGTCAAGCTGTCGGCGGTCGTGGCCGGGCTCGGCGCGGTGCTCGGCACGGTCCTCGCGTACGCGGTGGTGACGTCGCGGGCGGCGGGGCTGCGCGCGGCCGTGCTGACCGCCTCCGGGGTGCTCGCCAACTTCGGCGGGGTGCCGCTGGCGTTCTTCTGGGTGGCCACGCTCGGCAACTCGGGCATCGTCAGCGGCCTGCTCGGGCTGCCGTCCGGGTCGCTGTTCACGTTCTGGGGGCTGGTGACCGTCTACCTGTACTTCTCCGTGCCGATGATGGTCCTGGTGATGGCGCCCGCGTTCGACGGACTGCGCCCGCAGTGGCGTGAGGCGGCGGCGAGCGGCGGCGCCACCGCGTGGCAGTACTGGCGGCTGGTGGGGCTGCCGGTGCTCACTCCCGCGCTGCTCGGCGGCGTGGTGCTGCTGTTCGGCATGGCCTTCTCCGCGTACGCCACGGCGGCGGCCATGGGCGCGGGCACGGTCGTGCCGCTGGTCACGCTGAAGATCGCGAACATGCTCACCGGCGACGTGCTGATCGGCCAGGAGAACGTGGCGCTCGCACTGAGCCTCGACATGATCGTGGTGGCCGGGCTGGTCATGGCGGTCTACCTGCCGCTGCAGAGAAGGAGCACCCGATGGCTGCGGTGACCCGTCTGCGGCGCTCAGCCGTCTTCCTGCTCGCCGCCCTGTACTTCCTGGTCCCCCTCGGCGCCTCGCTCTGGTACACGGTCTACGACGAGTCCACCGGCTTCTCCCTGGCCCCCTACGGCGAACTGCTGAGCGCCGACGGCTTCGCGACCTCGCTGCTGCTGTCGCTCGGGCTGGCGCTGGCGACGATCGTGCTGGTCCTGCTGCTGACGCTGCCCGCGATGCTGGCCGTACGGCTCGCGGCGCCCCGGCTGCGCCCGGTGCTGGAGGTGCTGTGCACGCTGCCCCTGGTGGTGCCGCCGATCACGTTCGTGGTCGGCATCGGCCGGGCGCTGTCGGTCGGCGGCGAGGTGCTCGCGCCGACCCCGTTCTGGGCCACGCTGGTCGCGATCCAGGATCCCGGCTTCCCCGTCGTGCTCGTGCTGGCCTACGTGGTGCTGGTGCTGCCGTTCGTGTACCGCTCGCTGGATGCGGGGCTGCGCACGCTGGACGTGCGCACGCTGGTCGAGGCGGCCCGCAGTCTCGGCGCCTCGTGGACGTACGTGCTGGTGCGGGTGGTGGTGCCCAACCTGCGCTCGGCCATCGCCAGCGCCTCCTTCCTCACCCTGGCCCTGGTGCTCGGCGAGTTCACCGTGGCCAGGTTGCTCGGCTTCCAGCCGTTCGCGGTCTGGATCGTGACCGTCTCGGGGTCGCGGGGGCAGATGTCGGTCGCGGTGTCGATCCTCAGTCTCGTGCTCATCTGGCTGCTGCTGCTCGCGGTCTCCAGCGTCTTCGGCAAGGAGAGGAAACAATGACGGCCCAGGTGGAGTTCCGCGGCCTGCGGCGGGTCTTCGGCAGGACGGTCGCGCTCGACGGGCTGGACCTGACCGTCGAGCCGGGCGAACTGGTCGCGCTGCTCGGCCCGTCCGGCTGCGGCAAGACGACCGCGCTGCGCTGCGTGGCGGGGTTCGAGCGTCCGGACTCGGGGGCGGTGCTGGTCGACGGCAGGGACATCACGGGCGTCCCGGCCAACAAGCGGGACGCGGGCATGGTGTTCCAGTCGTACTCGCTGTTCCCGAACCTCGACGCCGCCGGCAACGTCGCCTTCGGCCTGCGGGTGCGCAAGGTGCCCGCCGCGACGCGGCGGACACGGGCGCTCGAACTGCTGGAGCTGGTCGGCCTGCCCGCGCACGCGGGCCGCTACCCGCACGAGTTGTCCGGCGGCCAGCAGCAGCGGGTCGCGCTGGCCCGCGCGCTCGCGCTGGAGCCCCGGGTGCTGCTGCTGGACGAGCCATTGTCCGCCCTGGACGCCAAGGTACGGGTGAGCCTGCGCGAGGAGATCCGCCGGCTGCAGCTCGACCTCGGCATCACCACCGTCTTCGTCACCCACGACCAGGAGGAGGCGCTGTCGGTCGCCGACCGCGTCGCGGTGCTGCGCGACGGCAGGCTGGAGCAGGTCGGGCCGCCCGCCGAGGTCTACGACCGGCCGGCCACGCCGTTCGTGGCGGAGTTCGTCGGCACCATGAACCACCTGGCCGGGCGGGTGTCCGGCGATCGGGTGACCGTACTCGGGCAGTCGCTGCCGATCGACGGGCCCGCGCCCGCCGAGCGGTCCGTCGAGGTGCTGGTACGTCCCGAGGCCGTGCGGGTCTCCCCGTCGGAGGAGGGGTCCGCCGAGGTGCTCGCCGCCTCCTTCCGCGGCGCCTCGGTGCGGCTGCGGCTGCGGCTGAAGGAGGGCGAGGTGCTCGCCGACGTGCCCGGTCACGAGGCGGTACGCCTCGGGCCAGGAACGCGGGTGCGCGTCGAACTGGTCGAGCGCCCGGTCCTCGTCTCCGTCCGGGAACCCATCGATGCCCGATAAACCGGACATCGCCCTGCCTGACGCCGTGCTGTTCGATATGGACGGGACGCTGGTGGACACCGAGGGGCTGTGGTGGGAGGCCGTGGCCGGTGTCGCCGCATCGCTCGGGCGCACGCTGACGCCCGGCGACGAGCCCCACGTGCTCGGGCGGACGGTCGAGGACACCGCCGCCCACCTCGCGCCCGGACAGGTCGCGGGGGTGGCGGCGCGGCTCACCGGTGCCTTCGCCGAGTTGATCGAGGGAGGTGTCGCGATCGTCCCCGGCGCGCTCGAACTGCTCGGCGAACTCAGCGCCCGGGGTGTGCCGACCGCGCTGGTGAGCGCCTCGCCGCGCGGGATCGTCGAGCGGGTGCTGCCGAGGCTGGGCGGGCACCGGTTCGACCTGGTGGTCGCGGCGGAGGACACCGAGCGGGGGAAACCGTACCCCGACCCCTATCTTGAGGCCGCGCAGCGGCTCGGGGTGCGGCCGGAGCGGTGCGTCGCGATCGAGGACAGCCCGACGGGCGTCGCGTCGGCGACGGCGGCGGGCTGCCGGGTGCTGGTGGTCGACCCGGTCGCGGGGCTGACCGGGGTCAGGCGGTCGCTCGCGAGCCGCACTGGCCTCACTGGCCTCACGGGCCTCACGGGCCTCGCGGGCTGAGTACGCCCGCCTTGGCGGCGGCGAGAGCGGCGTCGGCGGCGCGGTCGGCGTCGGCCTCGGTGACCGGCTCGCCGCTGACGAACAGCCGGTAGTAGATCGGGGCGACGGCGATCCTGATCACCTCCTCCGCGTCGACGTCGGCCGGGAGTTCGCCGCGTTGGACGGCACGCCGTACGACGTGGGCGGCCTGTTCGTGCCTGCTGAGGAAGAAGGCGTGCAGGGGGCGCGCGGCCTGCGGCTCCTGTACGGCGGCCGCCACGAACGCCGAGGCCACCGGCCCGTGCTCGGGGTCGGCGAACCCGCCTTGGACGAGCCGGTTGATGCCGCGCAGGTCACCTTCGACGGCGCCGGTGTCGGGGATCGGCCAGGGCTCCTCGCGGGCCTGCTCCAGCGCGTCCTCGACGAGTCCTTCGACGCTGCCCCACCGCCGGTACACGGTGGTCTTGTGCACGCCGGACCGTTCGGCGACGGCTTCGACGGTGAGCCCCTTGTAGCCGTGTTCGGCCAGTTCGGCCAGCGTGGCGGCGCGGACGGCGGCGCGCACCCGGGCGCTCCGCCCGCCTGGTCGCTTCTCCAAAATCTACTCCAGTTGCATTAGTGGCTTTCTTTGTGCACACTAAAGCTACAACGGTTGCGATTGGAGTCTCACCCTGACCACTCAGCTCTCCCTCCACGGAATCACCAAGAACTACGGCGAGCGCGCGGTCCTCGACGGCATCTCGCTGTCGATCAGACCGGGCGAGCGGGCCGGGATCGTCGGCGAGAACGGCTCGGGCAAGTCCACGCTGCTCGGCGTCCTCGCCGGCACCGTACGGCCCGACGAGGGCGAGGTCGTCGTCACCGGCAGCCTCGGCCATCTCGGCCAGACGCTCGGCCTGCCCGCCGACCACACGGTCGCGCAGGCGATCGACCACGCCCTCGCCGACCTGCGGACGATGGAACGCGGCATGCTCGAAGCCGCCGAGACGGGAGACATGACCGCCTATGGAGAACTGCTGACGGCCTTCGAGGCCAGGGGCGGCTACGAGGCCGACGCCCGCGTCGAGAAGGCGCTGCACGGCCTCGGCCTGGCCCACCTCGGCCACGACCGGGTGCTCGCCGGCCTGTCCGGCGGCGAGCAGGCCCGGCTCGGCCTGGCCTGCCTGCTGGCCGCCTCCCCCGAGATCCTGCTGCTCGACGAGCCCACCAACCACCTCGACGAGGCCGCCATGGCCTGGCTGGAAGACCGGCTGCGCGAGCACCGGGGCACCGTCGTCGTGGTCTCCCACGACCGCGTCTTCCTCGACCGCGTCGCCACCTCGATCATCGAGGTCGAGTACGGCGGCGCGACCAGGTACGGCGGCGGCTACGGCGGTTTCCTCGCCGAGCAGGCCGCCGCCAGGCAGCGCTGGGAGCAGTCCTACGCCGACTGGCAGGAGGAGATCAAGCAGGTCAGGATCCATGCCGCCACCACCGCCCGCCGCGTGGCCGTCGGGCGGGTCATGAAGGACAACAACAAGGTCGCCTACGACCGCGACGCCGGTCGCGTGCAGAGTTCGGTCGCCAGCAGGGTCCGCAACGCACAGGAGCGGCTGCGGCGGCTGGAGGAGGACCCCGTCCCCCGCCCGCCCAAGGAGATGAGCTTCACCGGGGCCTTCACCGGCCGCGCGACCGGCACCCTGGCCGCGCTGCCCGCCCTCAGCGTCGAGGCGGGCGACCGGCTGCTGATCCACGGGCCCAACGGCTCGGGCAAGTCCACGCTGCTGCGCGAGATCGCCGCCGCCGCCAGGGGCCGGGTCGGCTTCCTGGCCCAGGAGAGCACCTTCGACCCCGGCCGGAGCCTGCTGTCCACCTACGCCGAAGGCGTGCCCGGCTACCCGGAGGAGCACCGGAGCGCGCTCATGGCCACCGGCCTGTTCCGCGCCGACGCGCTCGACACCAGGGTCGGCGAGTTGTCCGTCGGCCAGCGGCGGCGGCTCGACCTGGCCAGACTGCTGTCGCGCGAGCACGACCTGCTGCTGCTGGACGAGCCCACCAACCACCTGTCGCTGCGGCTCGTGGAGGAACTGGAGCGGGCGCTCGCGGCGTACGAGGGGGCGCTCGTGGTCGTCACCCACGACCGGGCGATGCGGCGCCGCCTGCTGGGATGGAAGCAATACGCCTGCTGAGAGGTTGACCACGACCATGCGCGCAGTCGTGATCACCGCTCCGGGCGGTCCAGAGATCCTCGAACTCACCGAGCGGCCCGAACCCGTCCCCGGACCGGGGGAAGCCGTCGTCGACGTCGCCGCCAGCGGCGTCAACTTCATCGACATCTATCAGCGCTCCGGCGCCTACCCGCTCCCGCTGCCCAGTCCGCTGGGCGTCGAGGGGGCGGGCACGGTCGCAGCCGTCGGCCCCGGCGTCACCGGCCTCGCCACCGGTGACCGGGTCGGGTGGGTCGACGTCCCCGGCAGCTACGCCGAACTGGCGCTGCTGCCGGCCGACCGTCTGGTGCCCGTCCCCGACGGCATCGGCCTCGACCAGGCCGCCGCGGCCCTCCTTCAGGGCATGACCGCCCACTACCTCACCCGCAGCACGTACGAGGTGAAACCCGGCGACAAGGTACTCGTCCACGCCGCCGCCGGCGGCATGGGACTGCTGCTCACCCAACTCGCCAAGCACCTCGGCGCCACCGTGTACGCCACCGCCTCCACCTCCGCCAAGGCCGACCTCGCACGAGCGGCCGGGGCCGCCGAGGTGTTCGGCTACGACGACTTCGCCGACGCGCTGCGCGGGCGGATCGACGTGGTCTACGACGGGGTCGGCGCCACCACGTTCGACGGCGGGCTCACCGTGCTGCGTCCGCGCGGACTCATGGCCCTGTACGGCGCGGCCAGCGGGGCGGTGCCGCCGCTCGACCCGCAGGTGCTCAACCGGTCGGGGTCGTTGTTCCTGACCCGGCCGTCGCTGGGCCACCACGTGGCCGACCGCGACGAGATGCTGTGGCGGGCACGGGAGGTGTTCGACTGGATCATGGACGGGACACTGGACATCACCGTCTCGCACCGGTATCCGCTCGCACAGGCACGGCGGGCACACGAGGATCTGGCAGCCCGCCGCACAACCGGAAAACTCCTGCTGATCCCCTGACGGCCACTTCGACACCAGTTCCCGGCACGACGGATACGACCAGGTCAAACACGCGAGAGCCCCAACTCACGGCCCATACCGAGAGTCTGGGGCTCCTCGCTGCCCGCCGTTGCTCGCGGCCGCCGTCCGCATGCGCGCCGACGTGGTGCCCAGCTGAAGGAAGATGCCGATCGTCCTGAGTCTTGACTGCCGTGGTTGTACTGAGTTCGGATGGTGACCAGCCAACGGCAGGAGCGAGCAACATGGAGAAACCACCCAGCAAAGACCTGATCGTAACGTTCTACTGCAAAGACCCCCACTCGCAAGGGGCTGTCGAGTGCGAGAGCTTCTACCGAACGGACCGGGGTTCTTGGATCGTGCAGGCCAAGAAGCGCGGCCCCGGGGTAGGGGCGCAACTCATCGGACTCGCGGAAGACGAGACGTTCGGAGAGCTCTCCGAACGCACCGTCAACGCGTTCGTCCAGAAGTACGTGAGGGAGCACTATGGAATTGATCTCGGCGACGCGCCGAACTGAACTGTTGTTCGGCAACCCGGCCCAGGAGGTCCGCAAGCTGGAGCTTCGGGACCACTACGACGTCGATCGAGCTTTGTTGGATGCCTGGCGCTCAGGCATGCACAAGGATATCGAGGAGGCAATGAGCAGCCACCGAGAATTCCTTGCCGAGAAAGAAGCCCTCGGCTTCCCCTACCGGCGAGTGAGAATCATCTCCGAACCGCTTTCAGAATATCAGCGCATGGCTATCGAGATCGCCTCGCCCGAGGAGCGACTACGATGGCTTCCACGGTCTAGAGTGTCAGCCGAGCCACTACCGGGAAACGACTGCCTCATCCGCGATGACTTGGTCATTTTCAACCTCATCGGCGGCGATAATCAGTCCGGAGCGATTCAGCTCACCACCGACCCCGAAGCCGTGAGGTTCTGCGTCGACGCCTTCGAGCGGGCATGGTCGCTGGGAATCCCCAACGGGCGATACAAGCCGTAGGCAACGTGTCCGATCAGCAACCATCCGAATCCGCCAAGCGGGCATTCGGAACTCAACTCAAGGAGCTTCGTCTTGACTCGAACCTCACTGGGGTCGAGTTCGCCCGCCTGTGCGGGTGGCACAAGACCAAGGTCTCGAAGATCGAGCACGGCACTCAACGTCCTACAGAAAGCGACATACGCCTATGGGCAACGACCTGCAATGCCGAGGGGCTGATCTCTGAACTCATCGCAGCCAACCGCGAGATCGAGCAGATGTGGACAGATTACAAGCGGCTACATCGATCGGGGATGAAGAAGCTTCAGTTTCAGGCCATGGAACTGTACGCCCAGTCCAAGATCATCCGCGTGTATGAATCCCTGTTCGTCCCCGGCTTCCTGCAGACCATGGAGTATGCCGAAGCACAGTTCTCCATCCACGCGAAACTTCACGGCCTGCCGCTCGCTGACATCGAAGATGCGGCCCGCAACCGGATGGCGCGCAAGAGATTTCTGGGAACCGGAGCACCGATCTTCGCATTCCTGCTGGAGGCTTCCGCGCTATCCAATAATACTGGCGGACCCAGGGTCATGAACGGCCAGCTCACCTACCTCGAAGAAATAATGTCACTTCCCTACGTGTCAATCGGAATCATCCCTCAAGGGCGAACCAGGTCCCTATACCCCGGCGAAGGGTTCTACCTGTTCGACGAAAAGCTGCTCAAGCAAGAGTTCTGGTCCGGGGCATTCCAGACTGCCCGACCCGACAACATCGCATACTTCATGAGAGTGTTCACCGCCCTTCGGGAACAGGCCGTGTTCGGCTCTGCCGCTCGGGAGGAGATCGAGGCGGCCCGAGGCCGACTTCAAGGAACTTGAAGCAACTTCATGGTTCCTGTCCGGCCTCCCTCCTACCGTCGCAGACATGACGGGCACGCGCACCACACCGACCACCGACCGGATGCCGGAGACAGAACGGCTTCACCAGCACCTGGCCGCCGAAGGCCGTCCACCGAGCGGATGCCGCCGCATCGGGGGCGGCGGCATGACGTACCGGCGATTCGGCAGGGCTCACGCTGCGTGCGGACAGGTGGTGATGCGGCGATGCGGTGGGACAGTCCTCAGCCGTTCCTGATCAAGGGCTGGATCGTGATGGACGGGGCCGGTGGGGGCTTCATCGCGCTACGGGTCGCCACCCAGGCCGACACGGCCAACGTGGTGTGCGCTGCGGACGCGGACGCGTTGCGGCGGGGAGTCGCCCGCGTCAACGGGATCACCACGCTCCGGCCGGTCACCTGCCGACTGTCCAGGCTCGAACCCGCCGCACCGGCCAAGCTGGGGTAAGCGGCCGTGGCAGCATACGGGGTGGCTCCCAGGCAGTGTCCGGGGCCGCGAAGCCGGGTCGGCCTGGCGTCCACAGAGAATTCGCGAACCGCTGTAACCATCGTCTGCCCTGGAGCACTTCCCCATGACAGGTGATACCCGGGCATGAGGGAGTTGGGGTGGTATGGGGGATCGCGAACGGTTCACCAGCATGTACGACCAATGTCGCCAACGCGTGTGGGCCTACGTGGTCAGTCGTGCGGGGCGGCAGGTGGCCGACGAAGTGGTGAGCGAGACGTTCGCCATCGCCTGGCGCAAGTTCGACCAGGTACCCGGCAACGCGTTGCCGTACCTGCTGGGCATCGCCAGGAACGTCCTGCGGACCACCGTCCGTGAGGAGGCCCGCCGTGAAGGGCTGGCCCAAGAGCTCGGCTCCTGGGTCGAGGGCGATGTGGCCGAGCAGGTGAGCGAGCGGCTGGGCGCCCTGCGCGCGCTGGCCCGGCTCACGCAGGACGACAGGGAACTGCTGATCCTGGTGGCCTGGCAGGGGCTGTCCTCGCGGGAGGCGGCCAGGGTGGTCGGGTGTTCGGTACCGGCCTTCAAGGTACGGCTGCACCGCGCCCGCAAGCGTTTCCAGCGGGAGCTCGATCCCGCCTCGCCCGCCATGACCCGGCTCGACCTCAAGGAGGAAGCATCGTGAATCCCCTCGACGAGCTGCGCGCGGCCCGGCCCGCGCATCTGGGAGAGACGGCGCCGGCGGACGCGCGTACGCGCACCGACGAGTTGGCCTACGCCATGGCGCAGGAGCGGGAGGGCAGGTCGCGCCCGAAGACGCGGGTGTGGGGGCTGAGCCTGCTGGGCGCGGCCGCAGCCGCGACGGCGATCACGCTGGTGGGCACGGATCTGGTCGGCGGTACGGCACCGCGCGCCCCGACCCCGCCGGTGGCCTCGGCGGAGAAGACACCCGGCGGGACGGCGGTGACGACGCTGTCGGCGCAGCAGGTGCTGCTGGCGGCGGCGGAGAAGGCCGAGAAGGAGCCGGAGACGTCGGGAAAGTACTGGCACGTCAGAACCGAGCAGCGGAACCTGGTGGTGACGGACGGCGGCTACGTGATGGAGCACCGCTCGTTCGGCGAGCAGTGGACCACGGAGAACGGTGTGTGGGGCCACATGCAGAGCCTCGGCACGCGGCCCGTCTCCGACGAGGACCAGCGGGCGTGGGAGGCGGCGGGCTCGCCGAAGATGGTGCGGATCCCCATACCCGGCCGCCCGGGAGATGCCAAGCTGCTCGACGTCCCGCCGGGTAAGCCGCTCACCGGACATGAGAAGGGCAAGGAGATCTTCTGGCTGGGCCGCAACGTCACCATGGCCGACCTGCGTAAGCTGCCGGAGGACGCCGACAAGCTGCGGGCGTGGCTGCTGCCCTACTTCGACTCGCCCCAGAACGACGTGCCGGGAAACAAGGACGAGTGGCTGTTCGAGGTGACGTCCGGGCTGATCACCGCGATGCCGGTCAGTCCCGAGGTGCGCGGCGCGGCCTTCCGCATGCTGGCCGACCTGCCGTCGGTGGACACCGTCGGCGAGGTCACCGACGCGGCGGGGCGCACGGGCTCGGCCGTGGCGATGCGGGTGCGTACGGCCGACGGTGAGTTCCAGCAGCGTCTGTTGATCGACACCGACACCGGGCGGGCGCTCGCGAGGGAGAGCGTGGTGATCGACAGGAAGGGGCTGGAGCCGGGCACGGTGTCGAGCTCCGAGACCGTGACCGAGGCGGGCTGGACCGACTCCCGGAAGGGCTGAGTCAGTCGTCGATCCCTCTGGCGGTGAGCGCCTCGCCGAGTGCGTCCGCGTACCTGAGTGCGCTCACCACCAGCGGGACGGCGAAGGCCCGCACGCTGCGCTCGACCCCCCTGGCCCGCTGCGCCTCGCGCACGCGGGTGGCGAGTTCGCTGATGACGGGCACGCTGCGCAGGGTGAGCGACAGCAGCAGCGACACCCGGAACGGGTCGATTCCGGCGAACCGCAGCGGCGACAGCAGCCGTTCGAGGCAGGCGATCAGGTCGGCGGTTCGGGTCGTGAGGGTGAGCAGCCCGGCGAGGGCGACCGCCAGCACGACCCGTCCGGTCGAGACGAGCGCCGGGTCGAGCCCCGAGGTGAGGAACTGGAGGGTGAACAGGGCGGCGGCGAACCAGCGGATCGGCCGCACCTGCGACCAGGCCGCCGAGGGGCCGATCCGGGCCAGGGCGTACCCGAGGAGTACGGCGGCGGCCGCGCCGGCCAGCGCGAGCGGGGTGCCCAGCAGGAACAGCGCCGTGCACGACAGGGCGAGCACCGCCAGCTTGACCCCGGCGGGCAGCCGGTGCACGACGCTCACGCCATGAGCTTGCGGTAGTGGGCGAGCGCGGGGGCGGGCGTGTCGTCGGCGACGACGCGCCCTTCGTCGAGCACCAGGATCCGGTCGAAGTCGGCGAGCAGATCGAGGTCGTGACTGACGACGACGGCCTGCTGGGGCAGGCCGCGCAGCACCTCGGCGACGTGGCGGGAGTTGCGCAGGTCGAGCAGGGTGGTGGGCTCGTCCATGACGAGGATCTCCGGCTGGAGCACCAGGATCGAGCAGAGGGCCAGGAGCTGTTTCTGGCCGCCGGACAGCTGGTGGGCGGGGTGGTCGGCGTGGCCGGCCAGGCCGTACGCGGACAGGATGTCCTTGACCCGCCGTTCGGTCTCGGCGCGCGGCAGCTTGCCGCGCCGCAGGGAGAAGGCCACGTCCTCGGCGACGGTCGGCATGACGATCTGCGCGTCCGGGTCGGTGAACAGGAAACCGACCGCCCGCCTGACCTGGGCTCCGGCGCGGCGCGTGTCGTGGCCGAGCACGCGGATGGCGCCGGACGTGGGCAGGACCAGGCCGTTGAGCAGGCGGGCGAGCGTGCTCTTGCCCGAGCCGTTGGCGCCGACGACGCCGATCCGCCGTTCGGCGAGGGTGAGCGTGACGTCCTTCAGGACCTCGCGCTCCCCCAGCCGGACGCCGACGTCGGCCAATTCGATCACTCAGACCACCTCGAACAGGGCGGCGACCCCCATGCCGCCGCCGACGGCCGCCCCCGCGAGCCCCAGCGTGCCACGCGGGGCGCCCGAACGGACCAGGCCGGTGAACAACCGGGTGACGACCACGGCGCCGCTGGCCCCCCACGGGTGACCGAGGGCGAGCGAGCCGCCGCCCGGGCAGATCCGGTCGCCGTCGGCGCCGAGCGCGTCGAGGCCGAGCCCGCCGGTGACGGCGAGCACCTGGGCGGCGAACGCCTCGACCAGCTCGATCACCGCCACGTCGCCGAGACTCGCCCCGGTACGGCGCAGCACCCGTTCGATCGCGGGCACCGGCCCCCAGCCGGGCAGTTCGGGATCGCAGCCGACGACGGCACCCGCGACCAGCCGCAACCCGGGCGGCCCGCCGCGCGACGCGGCGGGGAGGATCGCCACGACGGCGGCGCCGTCGCTGACCGGCGAGGAGAGGCCCGCCGTGATGGTGCCGCCGGGCACGAAGGCGGCGGGCAGCCGGGCCAGTGTCCCGGCCCGCAGCGGCCGGGGCCGCTGGTCGGCGGCGCGGCCGGCGACTGGCACGATCTCGGCGGTGAAGTCGGCGGCCAATGCCCTGGCGTGGCTGCGCCGGGCGTAGGCGTCCTGGTGCTCGCGGCCGATCGCGTACTTGACCGCCAGCGCCTCGGCGGCCGGGCCCATGTCGGGGTCTGGGTGCCCGCGCGGGGTGAAGGGCGCCCGGCCGTACGGCTCGGCCGCCCCCCGGTGGGTGCGCAGCGGCGCGGTGGATGCGCTCTCCACGCCTCCGGCGAGCACCAGCCCGTCCTGGACGCCGCGGGCGCCGAGCAGGACGGCGGCCAGCCCGCTGCCGCACTGCCGGTCGACGGTGGCGCCGGGCACCTCGGTGCCGAGCCCGGCGGCGAGCGCGGACACCCTGGCCACGTTGCCGCCGGGGCCCATGCAGTTGCCGAGCAGCACGTCCTCGACGGGCAGGCCGAGCCCGGCGCAGTCGGCCGCGACCGCCGCGAGAACGGGGGCGGCGAGGTCCTCGCAGGTGAGGCCCTTGAAGGCGTGCCCGGCGGTCCCGATGGGGGTACGGCGGGCGGCGACGACCACCGCGCTCATACGAGTCTCCTCAGGCCGGGCACGCCGGAGGCGACGACGACCGCGCTCATGCGAGCCTTCTCAGGCCGGGCACGCTGGAGGCGACGGCGGCGCGGGCGGGTTTGCCCGACGGGGTGCGCGGCAGGCTCGCGACCGCGTACCAGCGGCGGGGCCGCTGGGCGGGGTCGAGTCCGCCTCTGGCGACCGCCTCCAGTTCGGCGCGGGTGACCTCGCCTTCGACGACGGCGGTGACGACGGAGCCGAGGAAGGGGTGCGGGGTGCCGACGACGACCACGTCGCCCACGCCGGGGACGGTCTTGAGCACGTCTTCGACGTCCTCGGGCACGACGGTGGCGCCGCCGGTCTGTATCGCCCCGTCGCCCCGGCCGCGTACCCGCAGCACCCCGCCCGGCTCGTACGGCTCGGCCAGGTCGCCCACGCTCGCGAACCCGTCGGCGTCGGCGCGCAGCGGGCCGTCGGCGCCGCCGAGGTAGCCGTGCGCGATCCACGGCGAGCGGGCCCAGATCTCGCCGTCCCTGACCTGGATCTCGACGCCGGGGAAGGCGCGCAGGCCGGTGCCGTCGGCGTCGGCTGCGACGAAGGACAGTTCGGTGGCGCCGTAGTAGGACACGACCCGGATCCCCTCGGCGGCGGCCCGCGCGCGCAGCGCCAGGTTGAGCGCGGCGCCGCCGACCACGGCGGTCCTCAGCGCCGACGCGGTGTCGAGCAGGTCGAGCAGGTCGGCCAGCCGGTGCGGCACCAGGTGGACGACGCTCGCGTGCCGCAGCAGGTCGGGCGCCCACCGGCCGGGCACGAGCACCGTCGCCCCGGCGGCCAGGGCGTGGACGGCGGCGAAGCCGTACAGGGAGGAGACCAGGGGGCCGGGCACCAGGACCACGTCGGCGGCGCCGATGCCGGTGAGGGCGTCCACGTGGGGGAAGGAGTCCGTCCACGACGCGCGGGTACGGACCACCGCGCGCGGCCGTCCGGTGCTGCCGGAGCTGAAGCAGGCCCAGGCGAGGTCGTCCGGCGCGGAGCGGGCGGCGGGCGGCGGCTCATTCACCCAGGCTGTGGGCAGCGGTTCGGCCAGCCAGGACGCGGCCGGTACCGTGCCGAGCACCAGCCGCCGTCGCGCCGGGTCCCAGCCGGGGTCGCAGAGCAGCGGCGTCGCTCCGGCGAGGTCGGCGGCGAGCGCGGCCACGAGCACCTCGACCGGGTCGGCCAGGCCGATCGCGACGGTGTCGCCGCCCGACAGGCGGCCCGACAGGTGGCGGGCGCCGTCGGCCGCCTGACCGCCCACCTGCTGCGGGCCGCCCCCGGCCTGCGCGTGCTCGCCACCAGCCAGGAAC
>NZ_BAAAHQ010000002.1:146011-189169 GCF_039525605.1 Nonomuraea longicatena
TGAGGTCGCCGTGCGGGCCGCACAGCGCGAGCCGCTCCGGGCGGGCGGCGGCGGGCGCGAGGACGGCGGCGGCGACGGGCATCAGCGTTCCCCTGAACGCAGCCGCTCCCGGCGCACGGCGGGGACGGCGTCGGGGTAGGCGCGCTGGGTGCCGCGCACCACGATCGCGGCGACCACGGCCTTGGCCACGTCGCCGGGCAGGAAGGCGGCGCTGAGCAGCGCCGCCTTGCCCAGCGGCAGCCCGGTGACCAGCGCCTGCACCGGGATGCCGAACAGGTAGATCGTCGCGACGCCGCCCGCCAGGCAGGCCGCGAGCAGCCGGACCACGCCCGGTGAGCGCCCGGCCCGCTCGACGAGCCAGCCGGTCAGCGCCACGCCGGGCAGCCAGCCGAGCAGGAAGCCCGCCGACGGGCCGACGAACACGCCGAGCCCGCCGCGCCCGCCCGCGAGCAGCGGCAGCCCGGCCGCGACGAGCACGAGGAGGACGGCGACGGCCAGAGTGCCCCGCCACGCGCCGAGCACCGCCCCGGCCAGCATGACGCCGAGGGTCTGCAGCGTGATGGGTACGGCGTTGCCGAACACGTTGAGGGCGCCCGGCAGGCCGAGTACGGCGATCAGCGCGGCGAACACGCTGATCCGGGCCAGGTCCGCGGTGCGGATGCTGGTTCTCATCCTGCGATCCCACACCAGTTCGTCCGGTTCCCCCACTGTGCCTTCCCACAACAATCCGACGGCCGTTCGATGGACAATCTATGCACACCCGGACCCGTACGATGAACGCCATGGTCGCGCACGGTTTCACACTCACCGCCGAGGGGCCGTTCGACTTCGGCGCCACCCTGCGTTTCCTGGAGGACTGGCCGGCCACGAGCGCGCTCCCGCACGACGGGCGCACGCTGCGGTTCGCCTACGCGGCCGAGTCCGACTGGCGGCCCGTGGGCGTCGCCGTCACCGGGGCGCCCGGCGGGGTAGAGATCGTCACGAACCGGGCGGCCGGTCCCGGCCTGCGGGCCGAGATCGCGCGCATCCTGTCGCTGGACGTCGACGGCCGGGGCTTCGCCGCGCTCGGCGAGAGCGACCCGGTCATCGGCGAGTTGCAGCGCCGCGACCCCGGGCTGCGGCCGGTGTGCTTCTGGAGCCCGTGGGAGGCGGCCTGCTGGGCGGTCATCGTGCAGCGCTCGTCCATGCTGGTCGCCGCCAGTGTCAAGCAGCGCATCGCCGAGCGGTTCGGCGCCGAGGTCGAGATCGGCGGGCGGCCGTTCGCGGCCTTCCCGCCGCCCGCCACGCTGGTCGAGGCGGGCGGGTTCGGGCTGCCCGCGCAGAAGGAGGAGTGGGTGCGGGGGCTGGCGCGGGCGGCGCTCGACGGGGTCCTCACCACCGAGCACCTGCGCGGGCTCGACCCGGAGGACGCGCTGGCCGAGTTGCGGGCGCTGCCGGGGGTCGGGCCGTTCACGGCGGGTCTGATCCTCATCAGGGGCGCCGGTGCCCCCGACGCGTTCCCCGGGGACGAGCCCCGCCTGTTCAGGATGCTGCGCGAGGCGTACGGGCTGGCCGAGGACGCGCCGCCGGGGGCCTACCGGCGGCTGGCGGAGGGGTGGAGACCGTACCGGAGCTGGGCCTCGTTCCTGTTCCGCGCAGCCGCCTACACCGAGCGTTAGACCAGGGTCTCCTTGAAGAAGACGCTGGCCCGCCTGGCGCCGGCGGCGCCGGAGGCGAGGCCGAAGCAGAGCTTCGGGGCGCCGTTCTCAAGCTGGATGGCCATGCCCTCCGGCTCACGCAGGTCGAGCGACTTGCCCGCCTGGGTGAGGAAGCGCTCGACCTGTGCGCCGGTGCGCATGTCGATGGAGGTGACGTAGGTGTCGCCGGGCGGCGGGTTGGTGGTGCTGTAGCCGTGCCCGTCGAGCGTGTACACGTAGTTGCCGTAGGCGGTGTAGCCCTGGAAGTTGGCCAGGTCCACGGCGAGGGGCTCGGCGAAGTCATAGAGCTTGTTGTCCGTCCGGCCCGCCTTGAGGTCGTCGAGGAGATAGACGGCGAAACGCGCCTGGCCGTTCATGCGGTGCCGCATGATCAGCCGGTTCGTGGACGGGTCGATCGCGCACGTCAGGCTGGTGGCACCGGCGATCGGGGCGTACTTCGTCAGCTCGGCGGACGCGGTGGTGCGGGTCGCGCCGTTGACGAAGCGGAAGCGCGCGAGCTTGCGGCCCCAGGCGTTCTCGCCGTCGCTGGCGCCGTCGGTCTCGGTCCAGAGGTAGGCCGTGGCGCCCACGGGCTCGACGCCGATCGCCACGCCGTGGCCGAATCCCTTGAGGATCATGTAGCCGAGCTTGGTGCCCGTGAGGCTCAGCTTGGTGATGACGAGGTCGCCGTTCTTCGCGGTGGTGCTGCCCGACTGCACCTGCGCGGTGTAGATGTGGTTGTTGACGTTGTCGAAGGCCAGTGACTGCAGCACGGTGACGTCGTGCAGCGGGTTCTTCCACAATCGGTTGTACGACGGGGTGTCCAGAAGGAAGCGGCCCTCCGGGACCGCCGCCCTGGCCTGCCCACCGGCGAAGCCGGCTGCCGTGGTCGCGGCGGCCAGTCCGGCGCCGAACTTCAACAGGCCCCTGCGAGAGAGGGCCTGCCCTGCACTTTCCTGCAATCCAGACATGTCACAACTCCTTGTTGCTCGGCGCTTCAAACCACACGGCGGAACACACCGCACGACGGCGTACGGTGTTGGAATTGGCTGTTCGATTCGCGGAATGCACCGGGGCACCGGCCTGCGAGACCGGTCGGCGGCGGTGGCGGCGGACGTGACGCCCGGGTCGGGGCGCCTTGTCCGAAGCCCACAACTGAAGTATCGCCGAAATCGCGCCAAGATCCTTAATCCGAGCTGGCAGCTTCCTGCCAGGAGAATCCACCGCTCAGAAACGAGCACTTCTGTCAAGGTGTATGGCCATGGACCCCAACGACGCCATCCGGTTGGCGCGAGCGCTCCAGAACCTCCTCCACGACGCGCACGAGACGATCGAAGCCTCGAAACCGGTTCCCGAACTCGTCGCCCGGGTCACCGGGCATCTCGGGTGCGAGTTCACGCACATCGTGAACGTGGTCGAGACCCTCCCCACGTGGGAACACGCCAACCTGCAGCGCGGCGTCGACGCCTACCTCGCCGCGCACAGTCCTCAGGCCGAGTGGTACGGCATCAGTGGCCAGGGCCGCGAGCACGATGACTTCGTCAACATGCTGGCCGGCGCGGCCAGGGGCTGGTCGCACTACGAGCCGGGCGCCGTCGACTACACGACCGTCGCGATCGGGCCCGATGAGAGCACCGAGGTGATCGCGCTCGGGCTGACCCTCACCCGCGCACCCGGCGGCGCCCCCGTGGTCGTCGGGATGCGCGGCACCCCGCAGTGCCAGATCGTGGTCCTGGCCGAGGAACGCGCCGACGCCACCGCCACCCGCGACGAGATCACCCGCCTGACCCGCGAGCACGACGTCTACCGGGGGCAGATCCTCTCCTTCGAGTGGAGCGAGCACCGGGGCAACGACCTGGTGACCTTCCTGCCCCGGCCGAGCGTTCGCGCCGAGCAGGTCATCCTGCCCGAGGACGTGCTGCCGGTGATCGAGCGGCACATCGTGGGGATCGGCGAGCAGGCCGTACGGCTGCGCGAGCACGGCCAGCACCTCAAGCGCGGCCTGCTCCTGCACGGCCCGCCGGGCACCGGCAAGACCCACACGGTGCGCTACCTGCTGAGCCGGATGAGCGAGTGCACGGTCATCCTGCTGACCGGCTCGGCGATCAGGTTCGTCACCCAGGCGGCCGGGCTGGCCCGGCGGCTCCAGCCGGCGCTGGTCGTGCTGGAGGACGTGGACCTGGTGGCCCAAGATCGGTCGGTCACCGAGAACGGCAGTCCGCTGCTGTTCGCGTTGCTGGATGCCATGGACGGGGTGGGAGCGGACGCCGACGTGACGTTCCTGCTCACCACCAATCGCGCGGACGTGCTCGAACGGGCGCTGGCCGACCGGCCGGGGCGGGTGGACCTGGCCGTGGAGATCCCCAAGCCAGACGCGCAGGGCCGCGCCGCCCTGCTCAGGCTGTATGCCGGGGATCTCCGGATCGAGGCCGACCTGGAACCGGTGGTGACCAGGACCGAGGGCGCGACCGCGTCGTTCTTCAAGGAACTGCTGCGTCGTGCCGTTCTCACCGCCCTGCGGGCCGACGACGGCGTCACCGCGCTCACCGACGCGCATCTCGGCCACGCCCTGGACGAGATGCTCGACGAGCGGGCGACCCTGACCAGGGCGCTGCTCGGTTCGGGAGACGGTCCTGAGACGTCCGACATCGTCTCCGGACCGGCCCTGGACGAGCCGCTCGATGTCGGCATCGCCACACCCGGGGTCGCCCCACCCGGTGTCGGCGTGCTCCGGTACGGCGGCTGAGCCCGCTACCGGCGGGCTCTGCGCTCCTCCTTCCGCGCCCTGAAGGCGCGGTTGGAGGGCGGTAGCCAGACGATGACCAGGGCGACCAGCATGGCCAGCATCCCGGTGGCGTCCAGGATCCGGAAGATCGCCGGGACGTCGTCGACGACGTCGATCAGCCACATCAGGAAGGCGATCAGCGCGAACGGGATCACCGTGATGCGTGCCCAGTTCATCCGGGCCCAGATGAACGACCCGAAGATGAGGAACAGCACCCCGACGAACCCGAGCACCGACGTCCTGGCGGTGACCACGCCCTGGGCCTCCTCCAGGGCGAAGTCCATCATCGGCCCCTCGACGAGGCTGGCGGGCGAGTCGCCGAATTCCCTGGCGAGCGCGCCCGCCACCGCCTCACGCAGCAGTTCCTTGCCGCCGACCAGGTTGGCCAGCAGGCTGCCGACACCGGCGACCCCCGCCAGGAGGACGAGAATCGCGCCCGCCTTCAGCGTCCCCGGTAACGCCGGTTTCTGTGGCTGCACCTGGGCAGGCGCATAGGCATACTGCGAATCCATGTTCTACTCCTTGCTGATGAATGCCGCGACTCGGCGTCCGCAAATCGGGGGAAACCCCCGTGCGGCGGGAGTAGTCATGTTCTATGTTTCGATGACCGATGTCCATCTGAATCCGAAATTATCTTCGGATCAGTTCACCGGGAAACACGACCAGTTTCCGCGAGAAAAAGAAAGCAAGGAGGCGAGCCGACCATGTCTGTGCCGCTCCCCGACCTGATGCCGCCGGAAGACCCGGTCAGCGAGCTCCTCAGGTGCCCGACCCCTCTGTTCGACACCACGTTGGACCAGCTCAGGACACTGATCGTGGTTCAGAGCACCGGCTCGGCGCTCCAGGCGGCACGACTGCTGGGCCGGGAGCAGTCCAGCGTCCAGAAGCAGCTCGACACGCTCAACCGTAATTTCCAGTCGCTCTGTGGTGAGACACTGGTGAGCAAACGCGGCCGCGGCCAGGATTTCGTGTTCACCGGCACCGGCGAGGTCATTGTCGAGGGTGCGCGCAGCATGCTCGCACGCGCCGTGGAAGACGTCAGTGAAAGCCGTCGCCGCATCGGCCGCACATTGACCGTCGGCACCACGGAATTCACCCTGTGGATTCTGTCGCGGGCGTGGGAGTCGTTGGCCGGAGAATTCGACAGCCGAGGTATCGATTTCCGGATCGCGCACGTCCGCACCAAGGATTTCTGGGCCCGGCTCGACGGCGGCCAGGTGGACGTGCTGTGCGGCAGCGTCGTCATCCCGGTCGGCGGTGACCCCACCCACGCCAAGTACGACGTCATCGAGTGGCGGCGCGGCAGCCCCGTGGTGCTGACGAACCTCCCGGACGGCGAACTGCCCGGCCCCGCCGTACCGACGAGCGCGCTCGGCGAGCTGCCGCTGGTCGTGCCCATGAGCGGGCTGATCGCCGACTTCCTCGTGCACTGGTACGGCCCGGCGTTCGCCGAACGCGTCAACATCGTGGCCGAGATCGAGGACCTCCAGTACGGCATCGCCCTGCTCCGCTCCGGTCTGGCGCGCGGCTGCATGATCGTGACCAGGACGCTGGCCGAGCGTGCGGCGCAGGACACCGGCCTGCGCGTCGTCGAACTGGAACACGACCTGCGGCCCCGGGTGGAGATGGTCTCCGCGGTGTTCGCCCGCAAGGGCGAGCGCGAGCGGTACAAGCCCGACCACCCGCTGAACCTGCTCTGGGAGGCGTTGCGCAGGGAGGCCGCGGAGACCGGCACCGCGTGAGCGCGCGTCGGCGTTTCCCCGACAGCGGCGCCGGGGCCGGATGAACGCCGGTCAGCGGGCGCCCACCAGCGTCATCAGGCCAGGGTCGCCGGTCAGCGCCGCCATCCGGCGGCTGCTCGCCGCCGTCTCCTGCGCGATGTGGTGCTCGCCGCGCTCGGCGAGCACCCGCCCCAGCAGGTGGACGGCCCGGACCACGGACGGCGCCAGGTCCGCCGACAGGCGCAGCACCTGCCGGAAGGCGGCCTCGGCCTGGAACGACTGGCCGTGCTTGGCCCGCAGCAGGCAGCCCGCGGCGGCGTGCGCGTCGCGGGCCGTGTCGGGCACCCGTCGCCAGGCGTCCGCCGCGGCGTCGAAGTCGCGGTCGCGGATCCGCAGGGCGCCGAACAGGAACCAGGCCCTCGGCATCAAAGCCGCGTGCCCCACCTGCTCCAGCCGTTCGATCGCGGTCTGGGCGGCGGCCATGCCGCTGTCGGCGTGGAACAGCACGGCGACCCCGGCCGCGCCGGCCGGGGCGTGCAGCGGGTGGCCGGTGTCCATGGCGCGCTCGTTCGAGCGCATCACGCCCCTGAGGTCGCCCTCCTCGCGGAACCTGTCGGCGGCGTCGAGGGCCCAGCGTCCGACGAGGTCGGGGTCCTGTTCGCCGGGCTGCACCCGCCATCGGATGCCCAGCAGCATCTTGCGCGCCGTGGCACGCTCCTCGTCCGTGCCGACCGTGAGCGCGAGCACGAGCACCTGGTCCGCGCCGTCGAGATCGCCCTGGCCGAGGAGCATCCCCGCGAGGTCGTGGGCGGCCCGGCCGCTCACGCTCTCCTCCCGCAGGTCGAGCGCCTGCCGGTAGGCCCGCCGCGCCCCGTCGGGATCGCCGTTCCGCTGCAGTTGGCGGCCGAGACCGAACTGCGCGCTCGCGGCGACGAGCGGGATCGGGCTGAGGGCCTGCCGCCGGAGCACGGAGATCCCCTCGTCGAGCCGTCCGAGATTCTCGGCGAGGATGACGGCGGCCTGGACCTCGGTGAGAGAGGGGAACGGGCCCTCGCCGCGCCCGCCGCGCCTGAGCGCGTCGATCGCCTCCTCGGGTTGCCCCAGGCCCCTGCGGATCCCGGCGAGTTCGAGCGCGGCCTTCGCCGCCATCTCCTCGTCACCTGTGGCGAGCAGCCGTTCCAGTACCTCGATGGCCCGGTCGGGCTCGCCCGCCGCCGCCAGCGCCGACCCCAGGGAGAGGAGAGCCAGGGGGACGAGGTCTTCCGGCACGTACTCCAGGGCGAGCTCGCCCGCCTCGACGGCCTCCGCCGGAGCCTGCGCCGTGAGCGCGTACCAGCTCCGGTTGAGCGCCACCCGGCCGATCACCTCGTCGACGGTGACAGGAACCTCGCGGGGCGGCAGCCCGGAGGCGGCCAGCTCGTCCAGACGGAGGCGGGCCAGGCCGGCCAGCCTGCCCTGGGCGTTGGCCGCGGCATGGGCCCAGGCGGCCTGCGCGGTCTCGGGGAAGTCCGCCGCGAGTACTTCGCCCAGGCGCGCGGCCACGTAGGGGGCCCATTCGGGCTCGCCCCCCTCCAGGACGAGGGTGAACCAGTCGAGGGCCTCGGTGGTGGAGCCACCCACGAGCAGGGTCTCCGCGCATTCGACGAGCGTCTCGGCGCCCGCGCCGGTGTCGGCGATGTCGGCGGCCATGGCCAGGAGCACCTGGGTGAGGTGGCTGTCCGGTGGCAGGTTCGGACTCCTGCCGATCTTGCGTCTCATGCGGATCCTCTACGCGCGTGACAACGAGGCAGTGAGGTTTCTACCAAATCGGGCAGGCACGAGATCGGTACTTACGGTGATTGCCGGGAGATCATGTGAAGTGTCCCGGCGGACACTGTTCGGTGCGGCGCGGGGACGTGTCGAACGCGCCGGCCTGACCCTCTCCGGTGCGCGCGGGGAGCGGGCAAAGGCCAGGGGCGAATCCTGGGACGCATCCGAGCCCGGAGAGCCGCAGGTCAAAGGCTCGGGAAAAGCGCGCCCTGCAGGATTCGAACCTGCGACCGTTGGATTAGAAGTCCAATGCTCTGTCCAGCTGAGCTAAGGGCGCCTGAAACGGGTGATTGAGCAGCAGTTTTACCGCTCGCGTGGCACACTAGCATAGCCGCGCACCGATGAAACAGCATCGGATTTGGAGTACCGCCAGATGGGTAGATCCCCACTCCTCTCGCAGCTGATTCCCTCGTGGAAACGGGACCTGGACGCCTCCGCCAAGTCCCCTGGCACCGTCCAGAGCTACCTGTATACCGCCCGCCTTCTGATCACATACCTCGATCAGCATGACATGCCTGGCCAGATCCATCGGATCACCGCGAAACACCTGTGCGGTTTCCTGTCCGCGCGCACCCACGGCTGCTGGCAGGACGACGACCGTACCCGCCCGTGCGCCTGCGGGCAGACCCGGGGGCACTCCGAGGGCGACACCCACAAGCATTTCCGCAACCTCCGCCTGCTGTTCAAGTGGCTCGCGAGCGAGGGCGAACTGCCGGGCGAGTCCCCCATGACCGCCGTCGCGGCGCCCGCCGTCGCCTCGGAGCCGGCCGCGCCGCTCACCGCGGACGAACTCGCCCTCATGCTCGCGACCTGCGCGGGCGCCACGTTCGCCGACCGGCGCGATACCGCGATCATGCGGATCCTGCTGGACACCGGCATCCGGGGCGCCTGCCTGGAGGGGCTGCGCTACCACCCGGACGATCCGGACCTGACCGACGTGTTCCTCACCCATCACGTCGTCCGGGTCCTGCTCAAGGGCGAGCGCATACACCTCGCGCCGATCGGCCGCAAGGCGGTCGCCGCGATCGACCGCTACCTGCGCGCCCGCGCCGGGCACGCGCACTCCGCCAGCCCCTGGCTGTGGCTGCCCGAGCGGGGCGTCACGGCCAGGGGCGGCGAGCGGCGGCTGACCAAGACGGGCATCCTGCAGATGCTCAAGCGGCGGGCGCGCGAGGCGCAGATCCCCGGCGTGCACACCCACCGGTTCCGCCACACGATGGCCGCCCACTACCTCGACGCGGGCGGCGACCCGTTCGACCTGATGCGCATCGGCGGCTGGAGCAGCCTCGCCATGGTGCAGCGCTACGCCGGGAGCGCCGGTGGCCGGGGCACGCCCGCCCGCCTGTCGCTCGGCGACCGCTACTGAAGCTCGGTCAGAGCGATGACCACCCACATGAACAGCGTGCCCGCCACCGTGGCGGCCAGGGTGAGCCCCGGGTGGCGGCGGCTCGTGTGCGCCTCGGGCAGGATGTCGGAGATCGCCAGGTAGAGCAGGAACCCGGCGAAGAACCCGAGGTAGGCGCCCAGCACCGAGCGCGGGATCGCGATCAGCGTCGTCAGGGTGGCGCCCGCGACCGGGGCCACGGCGTCGCAGGCGAGCAGGGTGACCGCGCGGCGGCGGGCGTTGCCGTACAGGGAGGTGAGGGTGTAGGTGTTGAAGCCGTCGGTGAAGTCGTGCGCGATCACTCCCACGGCGACCGCGACCGCGAGCGTCTGGCTGGTCTGGAAGGCGGCGCCGATGGCGGCGCCGTCCAGGAAGCTGTGCACGACCAGCGCGCTGCCCGCTGCCAGGCCGAGCCCCGCGTGCGTGTGGCGGTGGGCGGCGTAGTCGCCCTCGCGGGCGTCGTGTACGGCGACCGCCCGCTCCACCGCGTGCACGCCGAGGAAGGCAAGCGCGAAGGTGAGCATGGGCAGCGGCACTCCGTACAGTTTGTACGTGTCCAGTGCGAGCGCCTCGGGCAGCACGTCGAAGGCCACCACGCCCAGCATGACGCCCGCTGCGGCGCCGAGGACGAGGTCCCTGCGCTCCCGCACGTGGTGCGCGACCAGCCCGCCCACCAGCGTCATCAGGAACGCCGCCAGGGACAGCAGGATCGGCATGTGCCTCACGCTACGGCTCACGGGCGCGACGACGGGTTTTCAACACTCCGAAACCCCAGGCGGGAGCGACACAAACGCGGCTAAGATGCGGTTGCATGGTCGCGACGCTCCTGCATGAGGTTCCCCTGCAGGGCGGGGATGTGACAGACGGGGTGGTCCGGGTCGGTGACACCGTCCGAAAACCGATGAGCCCGTCGGCGCCCGCCGTGCACAGTCTCCTCCGGCATCTCGAAGCCGCCGGGTTCGCGGGCGCCCCGCGCGTACTCGGGGTGGACGAGTTCGGACGTGAGATCACCAGCTACGTCCCCGGCGCGTGCGGGCTGTCGGCCCACTCCGCCGGCGAGGGGTCGCTGCGGGGGCTGGCCGAGTTGCTGCGGGGCTTCCACGACGCGACGGCGGGTTTCCCGCTGTCCACCACGGGCTGGGAGGACGGTTCCAACGACGACCGCGCCCCCGAGGTCATCGGCCACTGCGACCTGCGCCCGGACAACGTGATCTTCCACGACGGGGCGCCGGTCGCGCTCATCGACTTCGACCTGGCCCGCCCGACCACCAGGCTGTTCGACGTGGTCACGACGCTGCGCCACTGGGCGCCGATCGCCGACCCGATCGACCGGCCGCCGCTGCTGCGGCACGCCGACGTGGGGGCGCGGCTGCGGGTGTTCTGCGACGCGTACGGCCTGCCGCCCCGCGACCGGCGGCGCCTGCTGGAGCTGTCGCGGACCCGTTTCCACCGGTCGTACGAGGTGATGCGGGCCCGCGCGGCCCGTGGCGGCGGCTGGGCCCGCATGTGGGCCGACGGCGCGGGCGAGCGGATCCGCCGGGCTGCGGCATGGCTGGATGTCCACGAAGATGAACTTCATGCACATTTGGTCAGATAACACCCGGCGCACCTGGTGAGGATTCGCACCACCCGGCCCGCCGAGGGCGGAATCCTCGCGCATACGGGAACCCGGCCGCCCGCAATCGGACTCCCTTCAAGCGCGGGACTCCGGGCGGCCGGGAACAGGCCACGCGCGGGAAGCCGGGCGACCGGACTCGGACTCCTGTCGCGTGTGGGGAGCCGGGCGGCCGGGATCGCGCTCGGGGTCGCGATCGACGCCGTCGTCGGCGACCCGCGCGCCGGACATCCCGTCGCACTGTTCGGGCGGACCGCCTCGGCGCTGGAACGGCGGACGTACGGCGACGCCCGCGCACGCGGCGCCGCGCACGTCACCCTGCTGGTCGGTGCCGCGACCGGCCTCGGCGTCCTGGCCGAACGGGCCCGCCACCCGCTGGCCCGCACCGCCCTGACGGCGGCGGCCACCTGGGCGGTCATCGGCGGCACCACGCTCGCCCGGGAGGGCGCGCACCTGGCGCGGGCCCTGGAGGACGAGGATCTGGCGCGGGCCAGGGCCCGGCTCCCCCACCTGTGCGGACGGGATCCGTCACAGCTGGAGGAGCCCGAGCTGGCGCGGGCGACGGTGGAGTCGCTGGCGGAGAACACCTCGGACGCCGTGGTCGCCCCGCTGTTCTGGGGCGCGGTGGCCGGGGTTCCGGGGTTGCTGGGCTACCGGGCGGTCAACACGCTGGACGCCATGATCGGTCACCGTTCGGCCAGGTACGAGCGGTTCGGCTGGGCGGCGGCCCGGCTGGACGACGCGGCCAACTGGGTGCCCGCCCGCCTCACGGGGCTGATCACGGCGGCGGTCGGGCCGGACAGCGGGCGGGCCCTCGCCGTACTGCGCAGGGACGGTCACCGCCACCCGAGCCCGAACGCCGGGCGCTGCGAGTCGGCCTTCGCCGGAGCATTGGGCCTGACTCTGGGCGGCACGAACGTGTACGGCGGCCGCGTGGAGCACCGCCCCACGATGGGCGACGGCCGCGCGCCCGAGGTCGCCGACATCCGGCGCGCGGTGAGGCTGACCAGGGCCGTGGGCCTGACCGCCGCCGCCCTGTCGGTGCTGGGCGCGGGCGCGGTGTCACTGCTGCGCGCCGGAAGAACACGCTGACCGCCCCCGGGCGCGAAATATCCGTTATATGTGAAAAACTGCCGCGATGACGGGGGCGCTGCTGGTCGCTGGGACCACTTCGGACGCGGGCAAGAGCGTGGTGACGGCGGGCATCTGCCGCTGGCTGGTCCGGCAGGGGGTGCGCGTGGCCCCGTTCAAGGCGCAGAACATGTCGCTCAACTCCTTCGTCACCGCCGAGGGTGCCGAGATCGGGCGGGCCCAGGAGGTGCAGGCGCGCGCCTGCCGGCTGGAACCGGTCGCCGACATGAACCCGATCCTGCTCAAGCCGGGCAGCGACCGCCGCAGCCAGGTCGTGCTCATGGGCGAGCCGCTCACGGACGTGGACGCCATGGAGTACGGCGCGCTCAAGGACTTCCTGCGGGAGCAGGCCCTCGCCTCCCTCGACCGGCTGCGGGCCGCCTACGACGTGGTGATCTGCGAGGGCGCGGGCAGCCCGGCCGAGATCAACCTGCGCAGGGGCGACATCGCCAACATGGGCCTGGCCCGCGCGGCCGGACTGCCGGTCGTGGTGGTGGGCGACATCGACAGGGGCGGCGTGTTCGCCGCGTTCTACGGCACCGTCGCACTCCTGGACGCCGCCGACCAGGCGCACGTCTCCGGCTTCATCGTCAACAAGTTCCGCGGCGCCGTCGAACTCCTCCAGCCCGGCCTCGACACCCTCCGGCGGCTCACCGGGCGGCCGACCTACGGCGTACTCCCCTGGCTCGACGGGCTGTGGCTGGACGTCGAGGACTCCCTCGCCCTCGACAACCGCAAGGTCGCCACGCACCGGCCGTACGGGCGGCAGAGCCTGCGCGTGGCCGTGGTGCGCCTGCCGCGCATCTCCAACTTCACCGACCTCGACGCGCTCGCGGCCGAGCCCGGGGTGCTGGTCCGCTTCGTCACCGATCCGGGCGAACTCGACGACGCCGACCTGGTCGTCCTCCCCGGCTCCCGGGCGACGGTCTCCGACCTGGCCTGGCTGCGCGAGCGGGGGCTGGCGCGGGCCGTCCAGGAGCGGCGGGGGCCGGTGCTCGGCGTGTGCGGCGGGTTCCAGATGCTCGGGCGGACGATCGACGACCCGGTGGAGTCCGGCGCCGGGACGGTTCCGGGGCTGGGCCTGCTGCCGGTCGAGGTCCGGTTCGGGCGCTCCAAGGTGCTCGGCCGTCCGGAGGGGCGGGCCTACGGGCACCCCGTGCGCGCGTACGAGATCCACCACGGCGTCGCCACCGTCACCGGCGGGGAGCCGTTCCTGGACGGCTGCCGCGTCGGCGACGTCTGGGGCACCACCTGGCACGGCGCGCTGGAGAACGACGGCTTCCGCCGCGCCTTCCTCGCCGACGTCGCCGCCCGCGCGGGCCGCGACTTCACCCCGCACCCGGAGACGAGCTTCGCCGCGCTCAGGGAACGGCACCTGGACGCGCTCGGCGACCTGGTGGAGCGGCATCTCGACACGGCCGCCCTGATGCGTCTCATCGAGCAGGGCCCGCCCGCTGTCCCGCTGCTGTCGGGCGGGCTGCTGTAGGCGGTCGGTAAGCGGCGCTTGCCGACCGGTTGGCACATCGCCGTTGATCGTCCGCCGAGCCGGAAGCCAGGCTGGAGCCAGACACCCCACGACAGGAGTACCAGTGCCTGGCGACAGCGACCCAGAACCGTCACCCATAGTGAATATAAAGCAACTCTCCGCTTCCGTCGATCCCCGCGCCACCCTCGTGGACGCGCTACGCGACCGGTTCGGCCTCATCGGCACCAAGAAGGGCTGCGACCGGGGCGAGTGCGGCGCCTGCACCGTCCTGGTGGACGGCCGCCGCGTGCTGGCCTGCATGACGCTCGCGCTCACGGCGGCGGGCCGGACGGTCACCACCGTCGAGAGCCTGGCCGGGCCCGGCGGCGAACCGCACCCGATCCAGGAGGCGTTCCTGGACAACGACGCCTTCCAGTGCGGTTTCTGCACCCCCGGCCAGCTGATGTCGGCCGTGGCCTGCATCGCGGAGGGCAACGCCTGCTCGCGCGAGGACGTCAAGGAGTGGATGAGCGGCAACATCTGCCGCTGCGCCGCCTACCCGCAGATCGTGGCGGCGGTCGAGCAGGCGGCGGAGGCCATGCGATGAGAAGCTTCACCTTCGCGCGGGCGGGCAGCGTGCAGGACGCGCTCGCCGCGCTCGCCGAGCTGGGCACCCGACTCATCGCCGGCGGCACGGAGCTGGTCAACTGGCTCAAGGAGGGCATCGAGCGGCCCAGCCACCTCGTCGACATCAACGCGCTGCCGATGGCGGGCATCGACGTCGGTCCCGACCGGCTGCGGCTGGGCGCGCTGGAGCGGATGAGCGACGTGCAGGCCCACCCCGAGGTACGGCGGCGCTTCCCGGTGATCGCCGAGGCGCTGCTGCGTTCGGCCTCCGCGCAGTTGCGGAACATGGCCAGCGTCGGCGGCAACCTCATGCAGCGCACCCGCTGCTCCTACTACCGGGCCGACGCGGAGCTGCCCTGCAATGGGCATCGGCTCGGCCGTGCACCTGGCCGCGGCCGAACTGATCGCCAAGCTGGAAGCGGCGGGCGGTGTGGACGGCCTGCGCGCCTCCGGGATCCCGTGGATCGAGGCGGCGGGCGCATGGGCGCCGGAGGCGTCGGCGAGCCCGACGGGCGGCTCCCGCGACTACTCGATCCAGGTGTACGGGGCCTTCTTCTGCGAGGTCCGGGTGGACGCCGACCTGGGGCTGGTGCGGATGAGCCGGTGCGTCGGCGTGTACGGCGCGGGCCGGATCATCAACCCGCTGGCGGCGCACAGCCAGCTCACGGGCGGCATCATCTGAGGCCTCGGCCAGGCGCTGCTGGAGCGGTCGGTGATGGAGAGGGGCAGGGGCCGCTTCCTGGACAAGAACCTGGCCGGGTACGTGGTGCCGGTCAACGCCGACATCGGCGACATCGATCCGGATCCACGATCTGCTGTGAGGGAGATCATGGCGCCGACGGTCCGCATCCACGCCGCCTGAACGGCCCTGATGGCCGCCGCCGCACGAGAGCGTCGCGATCGTCTTGCGGCGGCGGCCGGACCGGGGTTGCCCGGCGCCGTGTGCCCCCCAGTACCCGGCGCCGAGATCTCATGACCGCTGAATTTCGGCGGTCCCCATTCTTGCCGATAAAACACCTATCCAGCGGCGAAAATGCAGCATGTTGCCCAATTCGGCAGCTTCCTGCCACTGACCGGTAAGTAGGGCTTACCGGTGGTTAATGGCTTCCCCGCTGATCCGGGCAAGCGGCCCGGCCAATCATCGGGGCGGCGCATTCATCGGCGGAATTCTACGTGATCGTCAATTCGACCTGGCAAGGGGCCTTCCATGTTCGCCGACCCCACGCAGCGCGGGTCGCCGTCGGCATCCGGGCGGGCGGCATCTCCGTGGGCACCGGGCTCGGCCCCGTGATCGGCGGCTCTACTCGGTCATCGCGCCGTCGATGGCACTGACAACGGACCTGGTCGCCGGCTCGGTGCCGCCGCAGAAGGCGGGCGCCACCTCCGGCCTGTCCACCACCTGCAGCGACCTGGGCATCTCCCTCGGGATCGCGATCATCGGCAGCGTGGGCGCCGCCGCCCGCGAGGCGTTCACCGGCGGGCTCAACGTGGCCGCCGCCTGCTCGGCGGTGATCGCCGCGACGGCCGCGCTCGTCCGGCTGCGCCACGTCCCCCCGGTGAAGGCGCCGACTTCATGATCCCCCGCGAGCGAGGACACGAGCCGGCGGAGGAGAGCGGATGAGCCTCAACGGGATCGGCCTGACCGAAATGGAGGAGTACACCTACCGCGCCCTGCTCAGAACCCCCGGGACCGCGCCGAGCGGGGAACCGTCCGAGGTCGGCCCCGCGCTCGCGCGCCTGGTCGACCTCGGGCTGGCGGGCATCGACCTGGAGGGCAGGCCCCGGGCCGTGGAACCGGAGGTGGGTCTGAGCCGCCCACAGCGAACTGCGGCGCGTCTCGGCCGCGTGGGAGACGCTGCGTTCGCTGACCTCGGAGCAGCGGGTCACCCACCCCGACTGGGCGGAGCTGATCGAGGACCCCGTCCAGGTGCGGGAGGGGGCGTGGTCGCTGTCGGCGGACGTGCAGGAGGTACTGGCCGTGCATCCCTTCCCCCGGCGGCCGGACTCCGCCGTCCTGGACAGACCCGCCGAGTGCGTGACCCGGCGGCGGCCTGGTGGCCACGCTCACGCGCCTGTTCGAGCAGGTGTGGGCGCACGCGGCCGACCTCGGTGGCGGCGACGACCTGCCGATCCAGGAACGGCAGGTGCTCTGTCTGCTCAGCACGATATGGAGCGGGGGCTGGTCTGAGACGAACTCAGCCGGTTCTGCGCGCCGGGGGGCTGAACACCCACAGCAGTGTGGTGTCGTCGGTCGGCGACGGGTTGCTCCAGCCGAGGACGCCGCCACGCGGGATCATCAGGGACTCGCCGGCGGCGAGGGCGTGCTCGATGCCTTCGACGGTGAGGTCGAGCACGCCGGCGAGCACGTGGACGAAGTGCACGAAGCCGGGGTCGCAGGCCGACCCGCCGTCGCTGTGGCCTCCCGGTTCGACGGTGGTGTGCAGGACCTGGAAGGCGGCGAACCCATGGGGGGTGAGCAGCCGGTTGACGGTGCCGACGCCGTCCATCGATGCGGACGGCGCGTGGTCCGCCACAGTGTCCGGCTCAGTGTCCGGCTCGTCGAGCAGCGCGCTGAGGCTGAGGTCGAGGGCCGAGCAGATGCGCCGCAGCGAGGCCAGCGACGCGCGGCTGAGCCCGCGTTCGAGCTGGGAGATGAAGCCCTTGGTGAGGCCGGAGCGCTCGGCCACCTCCGACAGGGTCAGGCCGGTGTCCATGCGTGCCTGCCGCAGCCGGGTTCCGATGCATCGATCGGAGCCCGGCGCTCCCTGATCGCGCTTCACCCGGTCAGGGTACAAGCCGTTTCCCGAATCGGCATACAGGGTGCGGTGCCGAAGAATTATTGAAATCTCCCCGGAAAATCACCATAAATAGCCCGACTTTTCCGCGACATATCAGCACGGCGGAATTACACCCAGCCGCGTTCCTTGGCCAGGATGGCGGCCTGGAAGCGATTGGAGGCGCCGAGCTTGCGCAGCAACTGGGCCACGTGCCTGCGATAGGTGCGCAGGCCCACCCCCATCTCCCGGGCCGCCGCCACGTCCTTCTCCATGGACGACAGCAGGAACAGCACCTGACGGTCCTGCGGGCTCAGCCCGTTGTCGACGGAGACGTCGAGTTCACTGGCCCGCTCCCAGAGCCGCTCGAACAGTTCCACCAGCGCCATCACGATCCCGGACTGCTTGATCATCAGCGCTCCGGAGCCACGCATGTCGGGCACGGTCGGCAGGAAGGCCGTGACCCGGTCGATGATGATCATCCGCTGGACGGAGCCGTCGGTGACGCGGTGCCGGTCGCCGGCCAGGTGCAGCTTCAGGGCGTACTCGAACAACTCGGGACTGGCGAGCGTACGGCGCGGCACGATCGTGCGCCACTCGACCCCTTCGCCGAGCCGGCCGAGGTACTTCGGCAGGTGCTCGGTGGCGCGCTTGTCGAAGGGCTGTACGGCCAGCACCTCTCGGGCGTCGTTGACGAGCGACCAGACCCGCGAATTGACGACCTCCGGCTCCTCTATGCGCTCGACCATCTCGGCGGGCTCGGTGTCCCGCTGCCGGGTGAGGGTTCGCACGGCCTCCCAGGCACCGACCACCCGGCGCATCTCGGCGTTGGCCTCCTCCATCCGCTGCTTGATCAACCGGGACAGGCCCAACTCCGGCTCGGTCGGCGCCACGGTGCCGTCGCCTTCGCGGTAGGCCAACCCGAGGTCGACAAGACGGTCAAGTGCGGTGTCAACAGGAGCCCGGGAATCGGACAGAACCGCCACACTTCGATTGAGAAGAGCCCGGTAGACGTACTCCTCGAAAGGGGACAGCCCCACGCCGCTGAGGTTCACGCTGCTCTCCCTGGGTCACGTTGGCCCGAGCCGATCGCCCGTGATCTCCAGTTTAGTGGCGGTAAACACGATGATTCCGGTAGATCGCAAAGGCTGGGGCAGAATGCCCGATTTCACAAGGTCAGCGTATGCGTCGCGAGCCGTGCGGAGATATCGCCCCGGTGGAGGGTTTCGGTCACACCACACCATGACCGAGGTCATGGTTACGGCGGGCCAACCGCCCGGTGACCTCACGCGAAGAAGCCCGGTGACCCGCATGAAGAAGCCCGGTTCCCCGGACCGGCAAAGGGGCCGATTCCCCCCTGGGAATCGGCCCCTGATCGGGGAGAGGATCAGCCGAGGCCGCTCCTCATCGAGGTGATCAGTTCACCGCCGGTGGTGTCGCCGCTGAGTTCCCAGAAGAACGCGCCGCCGAGTTTCTCGTTCTTGGAGTACGTCATCTTCCCGCCGATCGTGGCCGGGGTGTCGTAGCTCCACCACTGGTTGCCGCAGAAGGCGTAGGCGGTGCCGCCGACGGTCCCGGTGGCCGGGCAGCGGGTCTTGAGGACCTTGTAGTCCTCGATGCCCTGCTCGTAGGTTCCGGGCGCGGGTCCGGTCGCGGTGCCGCCCGGCGCCGACTGGGTCACCCCGGTCCAGCCCCGGCCGTAGAAGCCGATGCCGAGCAGCAGCTTGGCCGGATCGATGTTCTTGCTCTTGAGCTTCTGGATGGCCTTGTCCGAGTAGAACCCGGGCACCGGGATCGGGGTGAAGTTCGTCAGCGGGGAGTGCGGGGCGGTCGGCCCCTGCGCCGCCCAGGCGCCGAAGAAGTCGTAGGTCATCACGTTGTACCAGTCCACGTACTGCGCGGCGCCCGCGTAGTCTGCGGCGTCGATCTTGCCGCCGTCGTTGCCGTCGGCCGTGATGGCGGCGGTGACCAGGTAGTTGGGGCCGAAGCGGTTGCGCAGTGCCTGCATCAGGTTCTTGTAGGAGGCGAACCCGCTGGTGTCGCAGGTGAGGCCGCAGGCGTTCGGGTACTCCCAGTCGATGTCGATGCCGTCGAAGACGTCGGCCCAGCGCGGGTCCTCAACCAGGCGGTAGCAGGACTCGGCGAAGGCCGCCGGGTTCTGTGCGGCCTGTCCGAAGCCGCGCGACCAGGTCCAGCCGCCGAACGAGAAGAGGATCTTCAGCTGCGGGTGCTTGGCCTTGAGCTTGCGCAACTGGTTGAAGTTGCCGCGCAGCGCGCCCGGGTCCCAGGTGTCCGACACGCCGTCCACGCTCTCGCCGGCGCCGTAGAAGCGGTCGTAGTCGGCGTAGGGGTCACCGATGGCGCACTGGCCGTTGGTGACGTTGCCGAAGGCGTAGTTGATGTGGGTCAGCTTGGCCGCCGAGCCGCTGGTGTCGATGTTCTTGACGTGGTAGCCGCGCTGGTAGATGCCCCACTGGACGAAGTAGCCCATGAGCTTGTTGCCGCCGCCGCCGGTGCCCGTGGTGGTCACGGTCACGGCGTTGCTCGCGCCCGAACGGTTGCCCGCCGCGTCACGCGCCCGGATCGTGTACGTGTACGACGTGTTCGCCGTCAGCCCCGAGTCGGTGTAGCTCGTCCCGGGCTCGGTGGTGACCAGGGTGGTGCCCCGGTAGACCTCGTAGCCCGTGACGCCCACATTGTCGGTGGAGGCGTTCCACGCCAGCCCGACACTGGTGGAGCCGACGCTGGTCGAGCGGGCGTTGCCCGGCACGGACGGCGGGATCAGGTCGTCGCCGCCACCACCGGAGGTGCTGACCGTCACGGCGTTGCTCGCGCCCGAACGGTTGCCCGCCGCGTCACGCGCCCGGATCGTGTACGTGTACGACGTGTTCGCCGTCAGCCCGGTGTCGTTGTGGGTGGTCCCGGTCACAGTGGTGACCAGGGTCGTGCCCCGGTAGACCTCGTAGCCCGTGACGCCCACATTGTCCGTGGAGGCGTTCCAGGCGAGCGCGACGCTGTTGCTCGTGACCCCGGTCGAACGGGCGTTGCCCGGCACCGACGGCGCGATGGTGTCGCCGCCGCCGGTCACGACCTTCCAGAGGGCTGCGACGTTCGGGGGCTCCCACCCGGTCTGGGAGGTGTGGGGCTGGCGGCATTCGTACTCGACGCCCTGGTAGGTGACGCGGGTGCCCGTCGTGTAGGCGACCCCAGGCGCCCATTCGGCTAAGGCCGCCTGCGAGGCGGCCGAGCGCGCAGACTGCGCGCTGGCTGGGGTGGTGACCGCTGCGGTGAGCGGGAGCAGGAGGACGGCTGCTGCCGCCACGGCCTTGCTCAGCATGCTGATTCTCATCGTGCTCCGTCATCCGGTGATTGGGGGGTGGGATGGGAGGAGGCAAAAGGAAACAGATAGGAAAGTTTCCTTTCAATTACTCGCGACGGTAACCCCTCGCCGCATCCGCGTCAACACATTGACGCCGAACTCGCACAGCTCCTATGGTTCATTAGTGGAGTAATGAACCACAGAAGCAGGTGCCATGTTCGATGACCGAAGTCCCATCTACCGGCAGATCGCCGACCGGATCAGAACCGAAGTGCTCAACGAGTCGCTCGGGGCCGACGAGCAGGTGATGTCCACCAACCAGTACGCGGCCTTCTACCGCATCAACCCCGCCACCGCCGCCAAGGCGTTCCAGCAACTCGTCGACGAGGGCGTGCTCTACAAGAAGCGAGGAATCGGCATGTTCGTCAGCCCGGACGCCCGGGACAGGCTCAGGACCGGACGCCGGGAGAAGTTCTTCTCCGACGTGGTCGCCCCGATGGTCGCCGAGGCCAAGGCCATCGGCATCTCCCTGGACGAGATCGTCGCCCGCATCCAGGAGGAGCGATGAGAGTCGACGTCGAAGACCTCGTCCTTCGCTACGGCACGGTCACCGCGCTCGACCGGATGTCCTTCGGCCTGGAGGGCGGCAAGATCTACGGCCTGCTCGGCCGCAACGGCTCCGGCAAGACGAGCCTGCTGTCGCTCCTCGGCGCCTTCCGCAAGCAGACCTCCGGCCAGGTGCGGGTCGGCGGGAGCCCGGTGTTCGAGAACCCCGCCGTCACCCCCGAGATCTGCCTGGTCAGGGAGAGCGGCGAGTGCACCGACCTCGGCAGCGCGGAGGACGCCTTCTACTTCGCCGAATGGCTGCGGCCCAACTGGGACGGCGACTACGCCAGGTCGCTGCTCGACCTGTTCGGCATCGACCCCAAGACCAACGTCAAGTCCATGTCCAAGGGCCAGCGCTCGGCCATGGGCGTGGTCGTCGGCCTGGCCTCCCGGGCCCCGCTGACCATGTTCGACGAGTCGTACCTCGGCATGGACGCCCCCGCCAGGCAGGCGTTCTACGACGCGGTGCTCGCCGACTACATGGCCCACCCCCGCACGATCATCCTGTCCACCCACCTGATCGAGGAGGTCAGCGGCCTGTTCGAGGAAGTGCTCATCATCGACGGCGGCAAGCTCCTTCTCCACGAGGAGAGCACCACCCTGCTCTCGCGCGGGCACGCCGTCACCGGCCCCGTCGGCCGCGTCGAGGCGTTCACCTCCGGGCTCACCGTCCTCGGCGAGAAGACCCTCGGCCCCACCCGCTCGGCGATGGTGTACGGCGAACTCGACGACGAGCGCCGCCGCGCCGCCGCCGCCACCGGGCTCGACCTCGGGCCCATCGCCATGCAGGAGCTGTTCATCCACCTGACCGGAGGCCCCCGATGAGATTCCCCTCCCGCCTCCTGGCCGCCACCACCGTCATCTTCCTCGCCTCCTGGGCCGCCTTCACGGTGGTGCTGGTTGCCGTCACCCTGGCGGTGCACTTCTTCGGCGACCTCACCCACAGCGCGTGGGAGGCCGCCGCGACCGTCCCCCGCTGGTACATGGTGATCAACGGCGCCATGCTGATCCACTCGTTCCTGCCGCTCTACATCGCCCACGGCCAGACCCGCCGCCAGTTCGGCGCCCAGGCGGCCGTCGCCGCGCTGGTCTTCGTGCCCCTCGTCTCCGTTGCCATGACGCTCGGCTACCTGCTGGAGTCCGGCCTGTACGCGCTGCTCGACCGGCCCCAGGTGCTGCGCCAGTCCCACCTGTTCACCGAGCCGTCACAGGTGCACCTGGTGCTCCTGGAGTACGTCGTCGAGTACCTCGCCTGCTTCGCCGCCGGCATGTTCATGGGCGCCGGGTTCTACCGCTGGAGCGCGGGCGGCCTGCTCACCATCCCGTTCGGCGTCGGCCTGATCGTCCTCGGCCTCAGCGCCGCCGGCTCCGACTTCTCCCTGCCGCTCAGCAGCTTCGCGCTCGGACTCGACCTGCCCAGGGGGCCCGGGTTCGCGGCGCTGACCGCGGTGGTCGCCTTCTCCGTCGGACTCGCCCTGACCTGGGGCGTCATCCGCGACGTACCACTTCGGAACAAGGTGTGACATGGCCGTCTTAACAGTCGACGGACTGCGCAAGACCTACAGGGATCTCGTGGCGGTCGACGGGCTCGGCTTCGCCGTACGGGAAGGGGAGACCTACGGGCTGCTCGGCCCCAACGGCGCGGGGAAGTCCACGACGATCTCCATCGTGGTCGGCGTCCTCGCCGCCGACGCGGGAACGGTCCAGGCCCCGCCCAAGGAGCGGATCGGCTATGTGCCGCAGTCCCTCGCCCTCTACCCCGACCTGACCGGGCGGCAGAACCTCCGCTTCTTCGCGGGCATGTACGGCCTGCGCGGCGCCGGGGCCAGGTCCAGGACCGAACAGGTGCTACGGCTGGTCGGCCTGCGCGAGCGGGCGGACGACGCCGTCGGCGCGTACTCCGGCGGCATGGCACGGCGGCTCAACATCGCCGTCGGCCTGCTCAACCGGCCCAGCCTGCTCGTGCTCGACGAGCCGACCGCCGGGGTTGACCCGCAGAGCCGCACCGCGATCCTCGACAGCGTTCAGCGCCTGACCGGCGAGGGCCTCGCCGTGCTGTACACGACGCACTACATGGAGGAGGCCGAGCGGCTGTGCGACCGGGTCGGCATCGTCGACCGGGGCCGGATGCTGGCCGAAGGCACCCCTGCCGAACTCGGCGACCCCGATCTGGAGGCGGCCTTCCTGCGGCTGACCGGCAGAGAGCTGAGGGACTGAGGTGCTGCTCATCCTGGTCAAGGACCTGCGGCAGCGCGCCGCCGACAGCACGTTGCTCGTCTTCGCGATCGTGCTCCCGCTCGGCCTCGCGTTCCTGCTCGGCCTCACCTCGGCGGGCGGCCCGCCCCCTGCCGCCGAGTACGGCGTGAGCGGCCCCTCGGCCGCCGAGTTCGCCCGGCGTACCGGGCTGAGCGGGCTGCGGCCCGTGGCGGACGCGGGCGAGGCGCGGCGCCTCGCGGGCGGCGGCGAACTCGACGCGGTGTTCGTCGTGTCGCCGACCGGCGTCGAGGTGATCGGCAGCAAGGACGCCCCGATCGCAGTGCAGGTGGCCCGCGAGGTGGCCGAGTCGTACGCGCTGCCGCCCGCAGCCAGACCCGTGGAGATCGTCCAGGACGCGACACTCGGCACCCGCGAACTCGACGCCCGCACCTACCAGGCGGCGGGCACGGCGGTCTTCTTCCTCTTCTTCGCCATGATGTTCAGCGTCACCGGGATCTTCGAGGAACGCCGGCTCGGCACCCTCGCCCGGTTGCTGTCCATGCCGGTCTCCCGGGCGCGGATCCTGTGGGCCAAGCTGCTCGGCAACGTGATCGTCGGCCTGGCCGGGGCCTCGGTGATCGTCACCGTCTCCACGCTGGTGCTCGGCGCGTACTGGGGGCCGCCGGCGGCGGTCGCCGTCCTGGTCCTGGCCTGCGTGCTCGCCGCGGCGGGGCTGACGACCCTCGTGGCCTCCTTCGCCCGTACCGCCGAGCAGGCCGCCAACTGGCAGGGGGTGCTCGCCTCGCTGTTCGGCCTGCTCGGCGGCTCGTTCTTCCCGGTGGCGCCCGAGATCGGCAGGTTCACCCCCCACCACTGGTTCCTCCAGGGCCTGGCCGAACTGCGCGGCGGCGGGCCCGTGTACGAACAGCTCGCGCTCCCCGTGCTGGTGCTGCTCGGCATCGCCGCGCTCACCCTGCCCGTCGTCGTGGCCCGTGCCGGAAAGCTGGTGACCCCGTGAAGATCGCCCTGATGGCCGGGCTCACCCTGCGGCGGATGGCGCGCGAGCGTACCAACCTGTTCTTCGCGGTCGTCGCCCCCTTCCTGCTCATCCTGGTGCTCGGCCAGACGTACGGCGGCGGCCAGGAACTACGCCTCGGCGTCGTCGCGGCCGCCGAGCCCGGCGCCGAGCGCCTGGCGGCGGCGCTGGCCTCCGGCACCCGCGTGACGGTGGAGCGGCTGCCCGACGAGGCCGCGTTGCGCGCCGCCGTCGAGCGCGGCCGGCTGCACGCCGGGCTGGTGATCCCACCCGGGTACGGCGCCGCCGGCGTCCCCCTGCGGCACCTGGTGCGCGCGATCGACCCGAAGAGCCACGACACCGGCACCTGGATCCGCTCGATCGTGCGCCAGGACGCGGCCGGAGCCGCCCCGGCGCTGCCGGTGCGCGTCACCACGGCGGGTGCCACGGACTTCCCCGAAGGGCTCAACGCCTACGCGGTCTCGGCGCCGCCACTGCTGCTGATGTTCACCTTCCTCACCTCGCTCACGGCCGCGCTCGGCGTGGTCGAGAGCCGTTCGCTGGGGGTGACCGCGCGCCTGCTGGCCGGGCCGACCCCGGTCAGGACCATCGTCCTCGGCGAGGCCGCGGGGCGGGTCGCGGTGGCGCTGGCGCAGGCGCTGCTGATCATGCTGGGGGCGACGGCGCTGTTCGGGGTCTCGTGGGGCGACCCGCTGGGCGCGGCGGCGGTCGTCGCGGCCTTCTCGCTGGCGGGCGGCGGGGCGGCGATGCTGCTCGGCGCCTCCTTCCGCACGCCGGGGCCGCCGCTGTCACTGGCGATGGTGCTGGGCCTCGGCCTGTCGGCGGCTGGCGGGACGACGGTGCCGCTGGAGTCCTTCCCCGACGCGCTGCGCACGCTGGCGCACCTGACGCCGCACGCGTGGGGTTACGACGCCTTCGCCGCGCTGATCCGCCACGACGCCACGCTCGTGGACGTGCTGCCGCAGGTCGGCGTCCTGTCGGCGATGGCCGCCGGCCTGTTCGCCCTCGGCGCCCGCCGCCTGCGCCGCACCCTCACCGGCGGCTGAGCGTCACACCTCCACCGTGATCTCCTCGCCCAGCCGGTGGCCGAGCAGCAGGCCGAGGTCGTCGCCGCTCCAGAAGCGGCCGGGGTCGTACCAGTTGGGACGGCGGCCGGTCGGCAGCAGGCCCATCTCCTCGTAGGTGACCGCGACGACCTCGGCGCAGTAGGCGCTCTCCGCCGTGACCTCCTCCACGGGTTCCACCGGGCGGGACCTCCGCCGCAGCCTGGGCAGGCGACCGCGTGCCCATCGCCCGGCCAGCCGGGCGGTCGAGGGGAACGGGGTGCCGTCCAGCCGCGCCACCGCGCGCAGGGCGGCGTCCTCCATCTCGGGCGTCGCCTGCGGTTCGAGCTGGCGCAGCCAGGCCCGCTGGCCGTACCGGTCGGACCAGGTCGTGACGGCGGCCCGCAGATCGTGCAGTTGCACGCCCCGCTGATGGGTTCCCGACCACAGGTCCGGCAGGGAGCGGCCCAGTTCGGCGTGCCACATCATGGGCGGCAGGTCCTCGACCACGAGGGCCATGCCCACGTGGTTGACGGGGCTGTTGGTCACCGTCTGGATCGCCCGGTCGGGCACCGAGCGCCCGCGGAACACCCACAGGTCGCCGGTCCTCGTGACGTCGACGGCCGCATCGAGAGTCAGCACATTGTTAGCCTAAGCACATGCGATGGTGGAAATGGCTCGGACTTGCCGGAGTCGCCGGAGTCGCGGCCACCGGTGTCGTGATCGCCAGGGCCGAGCGGCGGCGCCGGGCCTACACGCCCGAGGAGATCAGGCAGCGGCTGCGCGAGCGGGTCGAGGAGCAGGACGACCGGCCCGGCGAGGACCACACGCAGGGTTAGGCGACCGGCCGTCAGTACTCCACCGCGACAAGGGGCTAGGCCGCCGGGCGCAGGTCGTAGACGAACACCACGTCCGGGTAGGCCGGGTTGTCGTCGTAGCCCGCGACCGTGCCCAGGTAGGCCCGCTGGTAGCGCACCACCCACGGGAACACCGCCACCGTGCGCTGGTCGAGCAGGCGCTCGGTCAGGTCGGCGACGGTCTCCTCGGCGGCCGAGCGGTCGGTCACGCTCAGGATGGGCAACTGGTCGATCTGGTTGTCGGCCACCTGGTCCTTCAGGTACGTCAGGTTGAACACCACCGGGTCCTTGCTGCGGAAGACGTTGCCGAGCCAGGAATAGCCGTCGGCGTAGTCCGGCCACCAGTACATGAAGAAGATGTCCTGGTCGCCCTTCTTGCCGCGATCCCACTGCTCCAGCCACGGCATCGCGTCGGCGTCCAGGGTGACGTTGAGTTCCTTGAGCGCGGCCGTCAGCATGCTGACGAGCATCTGCTGGTCGGCGTCGCCGTCGGCGTACGTGAGAGTGAGGGTGAGGGGCCGCCCGCCGGGACCGTGTCCCGCGTTCTGCAGGAGAAGGCGGGCCTGTTCGAGGTGCTGGCGCGGCACCCGGTTCCTGACGTGGCCGGGCAGCCCGGCGGGCACGATGCCGCTGGTGGCCGTGCCCGCGCCCCTGAGGGAGGCGATCACCCTCGGGTAGTCGATGACGCGCTGGACGGCCTTGCGCACACGCGGGTCGCGCATCGGCCCCTCGCGGGTGTTGAACAACAGCATCGCGGTCTGGAACGACGGCGTGGCGGCCACGCGGACGCCGGGTGTGCGCCGGGCCTCCGCGAACAGCCGGGGACTGAGCCGGTCCACGAAGCTGACCTGGCCGTTCTGGAGCAGTTCCCAGCGGCGTTCCGGCTCCGGGACGACGCGGTACCTGATCGAGCGGTAGTGCGGGCCGTCCCAGCCGCCCCAGTAGCCGTCGAACGCCTTCAGCGTGACCTGGTGCTCGCCGCCCTTGTCCCAGTTCGCGATCGTGTACGGCCCGGACCCGGCGTCGGTCTTGCCGTCGCGGACCTTCTCGACGACGGAGGTGTCGTAGATGTAGGCGGCGTAGGCCGCGGAGGCGGCCAGGTCGAGCGGCGCCGCGTACTTGAGCCCGAAGGTGATGCTGTGGGGGTCGTTGACGCGGATGGTCTCGACGGCGTCCCAGACGTAGGAGGCGCCCTGGCCGAGCTTCATGGTCCGTTCGATCGCCTGCTTGACGGCGGTGGCGTCGAGTTCGCGGCCGCTGTGGAAGCGGACGCCCTGGCGGAGGTTGAAGGTCCAGGTGCGGCCGTCCGAGGTGGCCTTCCAGGAGGTGGCCAGCCGGGGTCCGGCCTTCTTGTTGACCGGGTCCCAGATCGTGAGCGTCTCGTAGACGTTCTGCAGGACCTTGACCTCGTTACTGTACGACGTCGCCGGGTCCCAGTCCGTGATCACGTCGAGGTGCTGGGCGTAGACGAAGGCGGACTCGCCCTTGGCCGCGCTCGTGGGTATCATGCCCACTTCGTCGGCCGGGGCCGAGCACGCCGCGACCGACAGTACCGCTGCCAGCGCGATCGCGGCGAGACGACGGCGCAATGCATCCCCCTGTGACCGTTGGTGCGCATGAAACTACTGCAAAATCCCGTGACGAACCCTCGAAAGTCCTGAAAAATAGGGAATTCTGCTGATCGAATTGCTATCCTCAAGGCTTGTCCCGTCCGGGGTTTCCAGCAGGGGACCAGCCGGAGTGAGGTGCCATGGCCCGCAGCAGAAGAACGATCAGGACGAAGATCGTCGGCTTGTTGCTGGTCCCGCTCTTCTCGATGGTGGTGCTGTGGGGCGTGATCACCTCGGTGACGGCCAGCGAGAGCTTACAGCTCAAGCAGTACTCCACCCTGTGGACCAACCTGCGCCTGCCCACGTACGGGCTGATCGCCGAACTCCAGCGCGAGCGCCTCGGCTCGGCGATGCTCATGCACCGCAGGGGGCTGCCCCGGGACTCCGGCAAGAACTCCGCGCTCAACGCCCAGCGTTCGCGCACCGACCACGCCGTGGACAACTTCCGCCGCCTCACGGCACTGTCCATGAACTACTCCCCCTCCATCGCCTCCAAGGTGAAGGGGGCGCTGGCCCAGCTCGGCAAGCTTGACTCGCTGCGCGGCGAGATCGACGTCCACCTGGTGCCCAGGCTGACGGCCGTCGAGACCTACAACGCCGTCATCGACTCGCTGTTCGGCCTCCACCGCAGGGTGGCGCTGATCGACGACATCCCGATCTACGAGCAGTCGTCCATCATGATCGACGTCGGGTTCGCCAAGGAACTGCTCACCAGGGAACAGGCCATCGCCTCCGGCAGCCGCGTCAGCGCCGACGAGCGCAGGGTCTTCACCCAGCTCGTCGGCAACCGGCGCTTCCTGATCGACCAGGCCATCGCCGAGCTCGACTCCGGGCTGCGCGAGCCGCAGGTCGCGCTGCTCACCTCGGCCGACTACCAGCGGATGCGGGTCATGGAGGACCAGATCATCGCCGGGCGCGTCCCGGCGGGCTGGCAGTCCACCGCCGACGCCATGGCCAAGTCCTTCGAGGACCTGCAGATGGCGGCCAGCACGCTGCTGGTGGCCGAGGCGGAACCGGTCGCGAACCGGGTGATCGAGCGGGCGCTCATCCTCGGCGGCACCGGCCTGGTGCTCGTCGTGGTGTCGATCGCGATCTCGCTGCGCGCGGGCACCCGGTTGTCGAAGGAACTGGCCGCGCTCCGCGAGGCCGCGCGCGTCGTGGCGACGGACCGGCTGCCCCAGGTGGTCGCCAAGCTGCGCGCCGGGCAGGACGTCGAGGTCCGCGAGATCGAGGTGGCGAGCACCACCACCGAGATCGACGACGTCGGCCAGGCGTTCTCCACCGTGCAGCGCACGGCGGTCGAGGCGGCCGTCGGGCAGGCGCAACTGCGCGAGGGCGTCGGCCACGTCTTCCGCAACCTGGCCCGGCGCAGCCAGACCCTGCTGCACCGCCAGCGCATCCAGCTCGAAGGCATGCAGCACAAGGCCACCGACCCGGACGCGCTCGAAGACCTGTTCCGCCTGGACCACCTCACCACCCGCATGCGGCGGCACGCCGAGGGCCTGATCATCCTGTCGGGCGCGACGCCCGGCCGGGGCTGGAGCAAGCCCGTGCCGCTGCTCGACGTGGCGCGGGGCGCCGCCGCCGAGGTCGAGGACTACCAGCGGGTCATGGTCGAGAACATGCCCAAGCACGCGCTGCTCGGCCCGCTGGTCGGCGACGTGATCCACCTGATCGCCGAACTCATCGAGAACGCCACCGTCTACTCCCCTCCGCAGACCCCCGTCATCGTCCGAGGCCAGGCCGCCGCGCGCGGCTTCGCCATCGAGGTGGAGGACCGGGGCAAGGGGCTGAAGGCCGAGGAGCAGGCCGAGCTCAACGCCAGGCTGGCCGACCCACCCGAATTCGATCTGGCGGACAGCGACCGGCTCGGCCTGTTCGTCGTCTCCCGCCTGGCTGCCAGGCATGACATCCGCGTGACGTTGCGCGGTTCACCATATGGAGGGACCACCGCCATCGTGCTGATCCCGGCAGAGCATGTGACCCAGGAGCATGCACCCCAGCAGAACGGAGCCCCGCTCCGCAAGACGGACCGCGTGATGAAGGTGGTGCGCGGTGAGTGACGAGCGCTGGCTCGACGAGGACGCCGGGCCGATCGTGCCCGCGTACCTCCTGACCGGAGGGCGCACCGTCCCCTCCGGGGAGGCCATCGACCTGATCGCCGTCATCATCACGGCGGGCGGTCTCGCCATGCCCGTCGGCCTCGGGCCCGAGCATCTGATCATCCTCCAGAAGTGCACGAAGCCGACGCGGCTCGTGGACGTGGCCGCCGAGCTCGGCCTGCCGATCGGCGTGGTCCGCGTGCTCGTCGGCGACCTTCAGGCCAAGCAGTTCGTCCAGGTCGAGCACCCGCCTCCCGCGCCCGACGCCCGGGTCCTGCTGGAGGTGATCAGCGGCCTCAAGGCGCTGTAGCGCCGCCCAGCAGGTCCTCGGCGCGGTGGCAGGCCACCGTCCGGGGCCGGGGGCGGCCCGCCAGCACGCGCGGCTCGGGAAGCTCCTCGCACGCCGGTACGGCCAGCGGGCATCGCAGCCGGAACGGGCAGCCGGACTCGGCCGCCGGCGCGCTCCTGCCCGGCTCCGGGGGCGGACCGCCCAGCGTCGGCACCGCATCGCGCAGCGCCTTCGTGTACGGATGGGCCGGGGCCCGCAGCAGGTCCGCGGTCTCCCCCGACTCGACCACCCGCCCGGCGAACAGCACATGGCTGGTACGGCACAGCCGCTCGACGACCGCCAGGTTGTGCGTGATCAGCAGCCGGTCGGCGGCCAGCCCGGCAAGCAGGTCGAGGATGCGCGCCTGCACGGTCACGTCCAGTGCGCTGGTCGGCTCGTCCAGGACGAGCAGCCTCGGCTCGACGGCCAGCGCCCGCGCGATGACCACCCGCTGGCGCTGCCCGCCGGACAGCTCGTGCGGCCGCCGCGCCGCCAGCTCCGGGTCCAGGCCCACCTGTTCGAGCAGCGCGCCGACCCGGTCGCGGGCACCGCGCGGCAGCGCCTCGGCGACCGAGGCGCCGATCCGCATCCTGGGGTCGAGGGACTCGCCCTGGAAGACCGGCTGCACGTCGCGGCGGAAGGCGCGCCGGTCGGCCTGCCTCAGGTCGCGCCCGGCGTAGACGACCTGCCCGCCGAGGGGCTTCAGCAGGCCGAGGAAGGCGCGGGCGAGCGTGGTCTTGCCGCTGCCGCTCTCCCCGATGAGCCCGGTCCCGCCCTCGGTGAGCTCCAGCGTGACCCCATGCACGACGGGGCGCCGGCCGTAGCCGAGGACGAGGTCGCGGGCGGCCAGGATCGTCACGGCGTGGCCTCCAGCAGCTCCCGCGTGTACGGATGGGACGGTTCGGACAGCACCCGCGCGCACGGGCCGCTCTCCACGACCTCGCCCGCGCGCATCACCAGCACACGGTCGGCGACGGCGGAGACCAGCGCCAGGTCGTGGGAGACCAGCAGCAGCGCCAGCCCGCGCTCGGCGCGCAGGCGGCCCAGCACGCCGATCACCTCGGCCTGCACGGTCACGTCGAGGGCGCTGGTGGGCTCGTCGGCCAGGATCACCTCGGCCCCGAGCGCGACGGCGAGCGCGATGGCGAACCGCTGGGCCTGGCCGCCGGAGATCTCGTGCGGGTAGCGGCGCAGGATCGCCCGGTCGAGCATCACCGCCTCGACGGCCTCCGCCGGGTCCGCGGTGACGCCGTGCAGCTTGAGCGCGCGGCGCATCAGCGTGCCGAGCCGGGTGGTGGGGCTGAGGGCGGCCTGCGGCGACTGCATGACCAGCGCCGCCCGCGCGCCCCTGATCGCGCGCAGCTCACGCGGCCCGGCGCGCAGCACGTCGACGCCGCACACCCGCACCTGCCCGGTGACCTCGGCGTTCTCCGTCAGGCCGAGCAGCGCCATCAGGGTCGTGGACTTTCCCGAACCGCTCTCTCCCACGACGGCGACGCACTCGCCCGCCGCCACGTCGAGTTCGGGGACGTGGGCGACGCTGCGGCCGCCGTACCGGACCCGGAGGTCCCTGACCTCGATCATCGCACCGTCCTTCTGGGGTCGAGCGCGTTGCGCAGGCCCTCGCCGAGCACGTTGCAGGCGAAGGCGGTCAGCACGATCGCCAGGCCCGGGAAGGTGACCACCCACCAGTTGGTGGTGAACAGCGTCTGCCCCGCCTCGACCATCAGCCCCCACTCGGCGGTCGGCTCGTGGGCGCCGAGCCCCAGGTACGACAGTGCGGCGGCGACCAGGATCACGCCGCCGGCGTCCAGGCTGAGCTGGACCAGCACCGGCGTGAGCGAGTTGGGCAGCACGTGCCTGACCACGATGACCGGTGCGGGCACGCCGAGGCAGCGGGCCGCGTCCACGTAGGGGCGGGTGGCGACGGAGGCGGCCACGGACATCGCCAGCCGCGCGTACCAGGGCCACCAGGTGACCGCGATGGCCATGATGACGGTGGTGACGCCGGGCTGGAGCACCGCCGCCAGCGCCAGTGCCAGCAGCAGCGCGGGGAAGGCGAGGAAGACGTCGGTGATCCGCATGATGACGTCTCGAAGCCAGCCGCCCGCGTATCCGGCGACCAGGCCGAGCGTGACGCCCACCGTCGCCGACAGCGCCAGCACCGATGCCGCGATCAGCAGCGAGGTACGGGCGCCGTACAGGAGCTGGGTCAGGACGTCCCTGCCGACCTGGTCGGTGCCGAACCAGTGGGCGCCGCCCGGCGGGAGCAGCGCGCGCAGCGGCTGCGGCTGGTTGTCCGGATAGGGGGCGATCCAGGGCGCGAGCAGCGCGGCCAGCACGATGACCGCGAGCAGGACCGCGCCGACGGCGGCCAGGCGGTCGGTTGGTCGGGCGGGCAGGCGTGGGAGCGTCCGCCTCAGCTCGCCCCCGCTCATCCGGCCTGTGCTCATCCGGCCCTCGCCCTCGGGTCCACGACGCCCTGGAGGAGGTCGACGGCCAGGTTGGCGAGGACGTACACGATGGCGACGAGCAGCGTGACACCGGCGATGGCGGGGGTGTCGAGCGAGCGGATCGCGTCGGCCGCGTAGCGTCCGAGCCCCGGCCAGTTGAAGACCGCCTCCACCAGGAAGGCGTTGACCATCGAGTACGCGAACACCAGCGCGATCAGCGACAGCACCGGGTTCAGCGCGGCGCGCAGGGCGAACCGGGTGAGGATCCTGGACTCGGAGAAGCCGAGCGCCCGCTCCAGCCGGGTGTGGTCCTGGCCGCTCTCCTCGATGAGGGCCGCCCTGGTGAGCTGGGCGATCACCCCGGCCGGGTAGGCGGCCACGACCAGCGCGGGCAGCACAAGGTGGTGCAGCGTGCTGGTGAGGATGGGCCAGTTGCCGGTGATGAGCGCGTCCACGACCGTGATGTTGGTCCACAGCGTGAGCGGGCTCGTGGTGTCGAGTTCGCCGTCGTACTCCCCCGCGACGGGGAACCAGCCGAGGTTGCTCGCGAACACCGTCTGCAGGGCGAGCGCCAGCCAGAACACCGGGACGGAGACGGCCAGCATCGACCCCACCCGCACCCCGACGTCGGGCAGCCGCCGTTTGAATCGGGCCGCGAGCACCCCGATCGGGACGCCCGCCGCGACGGCGAGCACCAGGGCGGCGCCCACGAGTTCCAGTGAGGCGGGGAAGACCAGGGCGAGGTCCTCTACGACCGGCCGCCGGGTGTGCAGGCTGGTCCCCCAGTCCCCGGTCACCAGGTCCCTGACGTAGTTCCACAACTGCACCGGGATGGGGTCGTCCAGCCCGAAGCGCGCCCGCGCCGCCGCCAGTTCGGCCTCGGACGCCTTCGGCCCGGCGAAGGCCACCGCCGGGTCGCCGGGCACCAGCCGCATGATCACGAAGGTGAGCGTGATCACGCCGGCCACGACCAGGAGGGCCTGGCCGAGCCGGCGGGCCAGATACCCGGCCATCAGATCGACAGATCGTGGAAGAACACCACGTTCGGGTACGCCGGATTGTCGATGTACCCCTTCACCTGCGCGCTGAGGGCGCGCTGGTAGGTCTGGACGTACGGCACCGCCGCCGCGAACCGCTCCTGGAGGATCGTCCGCTGCAACTTGCCGTAGGACTGGAGGGCCATGTCCTTGTCGGTCGCGGTCAGCGCGGGCAGCGCGTCGATCGCCTTGTCGATCTCGGCGTCCTTCAGGTACGACAGGTTGAAGTGCGGCTTCTCGGCGCTCTTGAAGACGTTGACGAACCACGAGTAGGCGTCGGCGTAGTCCGGGTACCAGTACATGACGAAGATGTCCTGGCCCTTCTTCTTACCCTGGTCCCACTGCGCCTCCCAGGCCATCGGCTTGGCCTCAAGGCTCACGTTGAGGTTCTTCAGCGCCGCCGTCAGCAGCGTGACCAGCAGCTTCTGGTCGTCGTCGCCCTGGGCGTAGGTGAGCTTGAGCTTGAGTTCGGCATGGTCGGGCCCGTAGCCCACCTGGGCGAGCAGTTCCTGCGCCTTGGCCTGGTCGTGCACCGGGGCGAGGCCCGGGTGGTGGCCGAGCAGGCCCTCCGGCACCAGGCCGCTGCTCTTGGAGCCCGCGCCCTTCAGCGCCCCGAGCAGGCCCTCGTAGTCGATCGCCAGTTGCAGCGCCTGCCGGACCTCCGCCGTCTTCAGCGGGCCGGACTCGGTGTTGAACAGCATCAGCAGGTTCTGGAAGGACGGCCGCTCCGAGGTCTGCACCCCGGTCGTCGAGCCCGCCTGGGCGAACAGCTGCGGGTTCAACCTCGGCACGAAGTTGACCTCGCCGCGCTGCAGGAGCTGCCACGCGGTGGTGAGCTGCGGCGTGACCCGGAAGGCGACCTTCTTGTACTGCTCGGGCTTCCAGCCGCCCCAGTAACCGTCGAAGGCTTTCAGGGTCAGCTCGGTCTCCTTGCCCTTCTGGAAGTCCTCGATCGTGTACGGCCCGGTGCCGCCGTCCTTCTTGCCGTCCTTGTCCACGCCGTCCACGTCGTAGATGTAGGCGGCGTAGCCCGCGGAGGCGGCCACGTCGAGCGGGGTGGGGTACTTGAGCGTGAACTTCAGCGTGGTCGGGTCGGGAGCCTCGATGGTCTCGACCGCGCTCCAGATGTAGGCGGGGCCGCCCTTCATCTTGATGGTGCGCTCGATGGACTTCTTCGCGGCGGCCGCGTCCATGGGCGCGCCGGTGTGGAACTTCACGCCCTCGCGCAGGGTGAAGGTCCACTCCTTGCCGTCCGGCGACGAGGTCCACTTGGTGGCAAGGCGCGGCTCCGGCTTCTGGGTGCGGGCGTCGTACCTGGTCAGGCCCTCGTAGATGTTCGACATGGCGACCAGTTCGTTGGAGTAGGCGGTCGCCGGGTCCCAGTCCGTGACGACACCCAGGTTGGGGGCGTACACGAAGGTGCCGGTGTTCTCCGTCGGGGCGGCGCTGCCGCTCGTGCTCGGCTTGGGTGTTCCGCCCGTGCCGCGCACCTGGCCGCCCGCACACGCGGAGGCGGTCAGAGTGACGGCACCGGCGACCCCGGCGACGACGAGTCGCTTGGGCCATTGCATGGTGGGGGGTCCTTCCCAGAAGTACAGTTTTCCGGCAAATGCCGCGCGGCAAGATCGTAGCGATCCTGCCTGACGGCGCGGAGAGCATGTGATGAACTCGTCACCCGAGTTCCACAGTGCGCCCTTTCCGCCTGCCCGACCAGATCCGCTCAGTCACTCGGCGTCACCAGCGGACCGGCCGCCTTCACCTGGAGGCGGGCGGCCGGCTCGGCCAGGTAGCTCAGCGGGACCTCGTGCACGTCCACCACCTCCACCCGGTCCGGGTCGGCGCCCGCCTTCACCGCGCGGGCCGCCGCCTCGCGCCTGGCCTCCTCGATCGCCGCCGCGCGGCCCGCGCCCGCCGGGATGACGGTGTCCACGCGGCCGCTGGCCAGGGCGATGGCGGCGCCCACCGCGTTGGCCACCTCGGCGTGCTCCGGCCTGATCACCTCGCTGACGCCGGGCAGGGTGCCGGGCAGGAGGAACGCGCCGCCGCCGACGACGACCAGAGGGCGGTCGGTACGGCCCAGCGTCATCCGGTCCACGGCGTCCTCGGCCATCTCGTCGGCGACGGCGAGCGCCCGGACCAGCCACGCCTCGGTGGTCTCGGTGCCCTGGTGGGTTTCGAGGCTTTCGCGGAGGTTGTCGTGCCAGCCGTCCGGGACCTCTCGCATCCGCCCGCCGTGCACGGCGGCGTCCGTCATCGTGGCCGACCGGCCGCCGGACACCAGGGCGGCCTGCGCCAGCCGGAACCCGACGGAGTCCGGCCCCAGCACCACCCCGTCGCCCCCGTCGCCGCGCACCCGGGTACCGCCGCCCAGGGCGATGGCCAGGACGTCGGGCATCCGGAAGTTCGTCAGCACCCCGCCGATCTCGACCGCGGCGGCGGACTCCCGGGGAAAGCCGCCCACCAGCACGCCGAGGTCGGTGGAGGTCCCGCCGACATCGGCCACGATCGCGTCCGGCACCCCCGACAGGAACGCCGCCCCGCGCAGCGAGTTCGCCGGCCCGGAGCCGATGGTGGAGACGGGCAGCCGGGCGGCGTGCTCGACGGTCATCAGGGTGCCGTCGTTCTGCGCGATGTACGGCGTCGCCCGGAGCCCCCGCTCGGCCAGCGCGGTCGTCAGCGCCTCGGTGACGGCGGTGGCGACGCCGTACAGGGCGGCGTTGAGGACGGTGGCGTTCTCCCGTTCCAGCAGCCCGAGCGAACCGATCTCGTGGCTCAGGCTGACCGGCAGGCCGTACTCGCGCTCGACCAGGTCCCGCACCCGCAGTTCGTGCTCGGCGTTCGCCGGGCTGAAGACCGCCGTGACGGCGACCGCGTCCGCCTCCCGCTCCAGGAAGCGCCGGATCGCGTCGAGGTCGGGCGGGGCCAGTTCGCGGCCGTCCACGTAGTGGCCGCCCGGCACGATCGCCTCACCCGCCGACACGGCCGCGCGCAGGTCGTCCGGCCACTCCGCGAGCGGCGGCACGGACGTCGTGGCGGGCGCCCCCAGCCGCAGCACGGCGACCCGGCCGAGGTTACGGCGTTCGAGGACGGCGTTCGTGGCGTGGGTGGTGCCCAGCATGACCCGGCCGATCCGCGCGTGGTCGGCGGGCTCCAGCGCGGCGAGCACCGCGTCGAGCGCGGCCCGCAGACCACCGGTCACGTCGGCGGTGGTGGGCCGCTTGGCCTTGGCGATCACCCGGTCGCCGGCGTCGAGCACCACCGCGTCGGTGTTGGTGCCGCCGACGTCGATCCCGACTCGCAGGCTCATCCGCGTCCCTCCAGTTCCTCGACCGGCACGGAGTCGTGGCCGAAGGCCGAGGCCCCCGCGGTCTCCAGTTCCTCGACCGGCACGTATTCGTGGGTGTAGCCGAAGGCCGAGGGCCCTGCGGTCTCCAGGCCCTTGGCGGTACGCCACAGCGGGTCGCAGGCCCAGGCCAGCACCGTGACGCGCTGGCCGTACCTGAGCGCCTCCGTCTGGACGGCGCCCGCCGTCTCGGTGTCCACCACCGTGATCAGGTCCGGGACCACGGCCCTGACTCGGCCGCCCTCCAGCGCGACCAGGTTCTCGTTCTGGAGCTCCAGGCGGAGGGTGCGCCCCCGGTCGGCGCCGGTCCCCTCGATCGTGGCCGAGCCCCGGACGAAGCCGCCGGTGGTGCGGCGTTCGACGTCGGTGAGCTTGCCGGTGATCAGCCGGGCCGCGCCGAGTTCGGCCGTCAGCGCCCGGAGGGGATCGGCGGCGCCCTCCGTGGCGCGGCCGATGGACAGGGCGCGGGTGACCGTACCCTCGATGACCGCCCCGTGCGCCCGCTCGGCCGTGAGGATGTAGTCGGCCATCAGCGCATGAGAGCCGGAGGCGACGCACACGGCGCGGGCCAGGCGCTCGGACCAGAGCCCGTCCACCGGGCGGATCGTGACCACGTTGCCCGCGACGTCCGACATGACGACGACGTCGGCGGGCAGTCCGGCCACGTACATGGAGACCATCTGGACCTCGGGGAATGCCCGGCCCATGCCGTCGGCGTCGAGGAGCGGCAGCCCGAGCCGGGCGGCCCAGGCGACCGGGGAGACGCCGTTCTCGCCGCCGATCTCGGCGGACATGATCGCGGACGGGGGGCGGCCGAACAGCCGCTCGACCTCCTCGGCGATCCGCTTGGGCTCCTCCTCGCTGTGGATCATCTCGTGGCCGACGGTCGGCGCGCCGATGCCGGACAGCGGCAGGATCAGCGCGTCGCCGGGCAGGGTGTCGAGCCGTACGAGAGGGACCGGGCCGTACGCCCTGATCGCCCCTTTCGCGGCGAGCACTCCGGTGCGGACGTCTCCGCCGCCTCCGGTGCCCAGGACCGCGCATCCGCGCGCCAAGGCGGGGACATCATCCTCATTGATCACCACATCCGCCACCGTAGCGCCCGTTTCCACCACAAAACACCGCCTGATCCGGCGATCGTCGCTTTTCCCCGTGAACCGCCGTTCGACCTGTGCGAACGGGCGCCGGATGACACGCTGGTGGGTGATGTCCCCCCTCGCGTCATACCACCGCCTCGCGGCCCTCGTCGCCGAGCACGCCGCCGATCTCGACGCCGCCGCCCGGCTCGCCGCCGCGCACGCCTGGGTCGGGGGCGGCGCACCCCACTTCGCCGCCGCGCTCGCCACACACCGCGCGTCGGTACGCTCCGCGCTGACCGCCGCCCTGTCCACCGCCGCCGACGAACTGACCCGGCGCGGCGAGCCCGCCGATCCCCCGGCCGACGCAGCGCACACCGACGACGCCCCCGCCCACACTGTCGCCCCTCCTCCCGGCTCCGCCGCCACCGCTCTTACCCCCACCGCCGCGCACGGCCCGGTCCGCGGCGTCGACGTGCGCGCCATGACGTCCCTGATCGCCTCACTCGACGCGGCCGCCCTCCGGCTGGCCCGTGCCGGGACACGGCTGCGCACGGAGCTGACCGCGCTGTCACTGCCCGCCTCGCCCGCCTGGACACTCTCCCGGGCCGGCGAATGGTCCGCCACGCAGACACCCGACCTGCGGCGGCGACTGGCCCGCATCAGACGCAGGCACGGCTGGATCGTTCCAGCGGGTACGATCGCCTACGAGCTGTTCGCCGGCCACGCCGCCCCGGTCGGATCGCTTCTCACCCGGCTCTCGTCGGGCGACGCCGACGCGCTCGGACAACTGCTGACGCTGCGCGACTCCGCGCTGCCCGTCCGGGTGCACGCCTGGTGGCGGACCCTGTCCCCGGCGCAGCGGCGGCGGCTGGTCGAGCAGGCGGGTTTCGGCCTGCTCAACGGACTGCCCGCCGCCGTACGCGACCGCGCCAACCGCCACTTCCTCGCCGCCGAGAAGTTCCGCCTCCTCATGGCACTGACGGAGCCGAACCCCGTGGACGCGGCAGACCCCTGGGCAGACCCGAGCGCTTCCCTTCCCCTGAAAGACACGAGCGCGTCTCCTGCCTCGGGAGACCTCGACGCCCCGCTCGCCTTGGACGAACCGGCCGTTCCCGCCGCCCTTGAGGACTTGAGCGCGTCCCTCGCGTCGGGGGACCTGAACGCCTCCTTCACCCTGGCGGAGCTGGCCGCTCTCCTGGCTGCGGAGGACCCTTCCTTCACCCTGGACGACCCGTCCCTCGGCTGGGACGCCCCCTTGTTCGCCACGGAGGGCCCGGTCTCTCCGTCCGCCGCCGAGGGCCCGGTCTCTCCATTCACCGCAGCGGATCTGATCGACGTCTCCCAAGAGCAGATCGTCCGCGACTTGGGTGCCCTCGCCGAGGTCGAGCACGCGCTCGCCGGCGGGGGCACGCCGGGCAACCCTCCGGCGTACCTGCTGGCCTTCTCCCTGTTCGCCGGCCGCGTGATCGTCTCGTGGGGCGATCCGGACAGCGCGGACATCACCGCCACCTACGTCCCCGGCCTCGACACCGCGCTCGGCGGCATCGCGGGCGGCATCGACCGCGCCCGCGCCCTGCGGGCCCAGGCGCAGGCGACGGCGGGCGCGCGGCAGGTGGCCGCCATCGCGTTGCTCGGCTGCGACGCCCCGCCGCCCGAGGACATCTGGGAGCCGGGCGACACGATGGCCGAGGACGCCATGGCGGCGTGGAGCGCGGCCGAACTCGCCGCCTTCGCGGACGGTCTCGCTGCGGCGGGCGCGAACGAGCGCGAACACGTCGTCATCGGCCACGGTCGCGGGTCGCTGGTCGTGGGCAAGGCGGCACTGCTGCGTCCCGGACGGCTGGCCGACGACCTGGTGTTCGTGGGGAGCGCGGAGGTCGGGGTGGAGCACGCCGCCGACCTCGGGGTCCCGGAAGAACGGGTGTGGGTCGGAGAGGATCCGGAGACCGGCCCGGACACCGCCGCCGCCTTCGGCGCGGGCCGTTTCCCCGCCGACGGCGCCCTCAGCCGGGAGGCGTGGACCCCGGGGTCGGCGCCGCTCGCCCGGCTGGGGCTGATCGTGACGGGCGACGGCACGTCCGCGCCCGAGCCGCAGCGCCTGACCCCCATCGACAGGGCCAAGGGATAGCAGGCCGTCCCGACGGCCACCGCCGACAGGGCGAAGGGCGGCAAGCCGTCCCGACTGCCACCGCCGAGGGTGAGCCGTGCCTCCTCCAGTTCGCGGCACGGTGTCGCCTTTCGCGTTCACGAGATCGAACCCGGCGAATCAGTACGCTTTTCCGGTGACTGACCTTAGGTGCACACATTGTGGGACGCCCGGGCTGGAAGCGGGCTTTATCCAGGATTCAGGACAGGGTGCGAACGGATTCGCGCGCTGGGTCCAAGGGGCCCTGGAGCGCGGGTTTCTCGGCGGCGCCCGGTTAATGGGACGCCCCAAATGGGAAATCGCAGCATATCGCTGCCCACGCTGCTTCCACTTGGAACTGTTCACGGCCGGAGAATCCTGAATCCTCGCCCAGGACCCCGGAAATCGTCGGTCCCGGCCTCTAGGGTTCTGCCGTGACCTCGACACCTCCTCTGCCTCCGCGATCAGCGGCGGAAGTCCGCGGGCGGGCCGGCCACGCCTCATTGGCGGCCGCCCGGTTCACTCGCGCACAGCGGCAGGTGGCGGCCCGCACGCAGGCGTCCCATGCTTGGAGGCGGGCAGCGGCGCCAGGGTGGCAGCGCGGCGACGAGGCCGGAGAGGTACGGTCTCGCGGTGGGAGACCAGGCCGATCCGATGGACGGCGCGGCCGAGGCCGGGGTGACCCATCCCTCTTGTTCACTGGTCATGAAGGACGGCGTGGTCCTGCACAATTGACCGGCGGGGACCATCGAAAGGCAGGCAAGTGCTCTCTATTCACCAGCGGATCGCGGAAGAGCTCGGCGTACGCGAGGGGCAGGTGCAGGCGGCGGTCGATTTGCTCGACGGCGGCGCCACCGTGCCGTTCATCGCCCGCTACCGCAAGGAGGTCACGGGCACGCTCGACGACGTCCAGCTGCGCGCTCTGGAAGAACGCCTGCGTTACCTGCGCGAGCTTGAGGAGCGCCGGGCGGCGATCCTGGAGTCGATCGAGTCGCAGGGCAAACTCGACGACGAGCTCAGGGCGCAGATCCTGGCGGCCGACACCAAGGCCCGCCTCGAAGACATCTACCTGCCCTACAAGCCCAAGCGGCGCACCAAGGCGCAGATCGCCCGCGAACTCGGCCTGGAGCCGCTGGCCGACCGGTTGCTGGGCGACCCGGCGCTGAGCCCGCTGGCGACCGCCGAGGGCTTCGTGGCCGAGGGCGTGGCCGACGCGGCGGCGGCGCTGGAGGGCGCGCGGGCGATCCTCATCGAGCGCTTCGCCGAGGACGCCGACCTCATCGGCGAACTGCGCGAGCAGCTCTGGGGCCGGGGGCAGTTGGCGGCCAAGGTCCGCGAGGGCAAGGAGGAGGCGGGGGCCAAGTTCTCCGACTACTTCGACTTCGCCGAGCCGTTCACGAAGCTGCCCTCCCACCGCATCCTCGCGATGTTCCGCGGCGAGAAGGAGGAGGTGCTCTCGGTCACGCTGGAGCCCGACGAGGCCGTCGACTACGAGATGCGCATCGCCTCCCGCTTCGGCGTCTCCGACCAGGGCCGCCCTGCCGACCAGTGGCTGGGCGAGACCGTACGGTGGGCCTGGCGCACCCGCATCCTCGTGCACCTCGGCCTCGACCTGCGCATGCGGCTGTGGCAGGACGCCGAGGAGGAGGCCGTCCGGGTCTTCGCCGCCAACCTGCGCGATCTGCTGCTGGCCGCTCCGGCGGGCACCCGGGCGACCATGGGGCTCGACCCCGGCCTGCGCACGGGCGTCAAGGTCGCCGTGGTCGACGCCACCGGCAAGGTCGTCGAGACCGCCACCGTCTACCCCCACGAGCCCAAGCGGCAGTGGGACCAGTCTCTGGCCGTGCTCGGCGCCCTCGCGCAGAAGCACGGCGTCGAGCTGATCGCCATCGGCAACGGCACGGCCTCCCGCGAGACCGACAAACTGGCGGGCGAACTCGTCAAGCACCTGCCGGCGATCACCAAGATCGTGGTGTCCGAGGCGGGTGCGTCGGTCTACTCGGCTTCGCCGTACGCGTCGCAGGAGCTGCCCGAGCTCGACGTGTCGCTGCGCGGCGCGGTCTCGATCGCCCGGCGTCTGCAGGACCCGCTGGCCGAGCTGGTCAAGATCGATCCGAAGTCGATCGGCGTCGGCCAGTACCAACACGACCTGTCGGAGACCAAGCTCTCCCGCTCGCTCGACGCGGTCGTCGAAGACTGTGTGAACGCCGTCGGCGTCGACGTCAACACGGCTTCGGCGCCGCTGCTGACCCGGGTGTCCGGCATCGGCTCCAGCCTCGCGGAGAACATCGTCCAGCACCGCGACACCAACGGGCCCTTCCGCGACCGCGCGGCGCTCAAGGAGGTCGCCCGGCTCGGGCCCAAGGCGTTCGAGCAGTGCGCGGGCTTCCTGCGCATCCCCGGCGGCGCCGACCCGCTCGACTCCTCCAGCGTGCATCCCGAGTCCTACCCCGTCGTACGGCGCATCCTCGGCTCGGTCGGCGGCGAGATCAAGGCGCTGATCGGCAACACCGCGACGCTGCGCGGGCTCAAGCCGCAGACGTTCGTCGACGAGACGTTCGGGCTGCCCACGGTCACCGACATCCTGCGCGAACTGGAGAAGCCCGGACGTGACCCACGGCCGGCCTTCAAGACGGCCACGTTCAAGGAGGGCGTCGAGAAGATCTCCGACCTGACGCCCGGCATGATCCTGGAGGGTGTCGTCACGAACGTCGCCGCGTTCGGCGCCTTCGTCGATGTCGGCGTGCACCAGGATGGGCTCGTCCACGTTTCGGCGATGTCGCACACCTTCGTGAAGGATCCGCGTGATGTGGCCAAGCCCGGTGACATCGTCCGCGTGAAGGTCCTCGATGTGGACATTCCACGCAAGCGCATCTCCCTGACCCTGCGCCTCGACGACGACGCGACCGACTCCGAGGCGGGCTCCGGCCGTCGCGGCGGCCGTGGGGACGGCCGCAGTGACGGCCGCAGTGACGGCCGTGGCAGGCCCGGCGGCCGTGACGGCGGCCCGCGCGGCGACGGCGGCGAGGGACGCGGC
>NZ_BAAAHQ010000002.1:189188-293645 GCF_039525605.1 Nonomuraea longicatena
GCCAAGGGGGACGCGGCCAAGGCGGTCAGGGCGGCAGCCAGGCTGGTCAAGGCGGACGCGGTCAAGGCGGCCAGGGCGGCCAAGGGGGACGCGGCCAAGGCGGCCAGGGCGGCCAAGGGGGACGCGGCCAAGGCGGTCAGGGCAGCGGCCAGGGTGGGCGTGGTCAGAGCGGCCAGGGCGGACGCGGCGATGGGCAGCGGGGCGGTCGCGACAACCGTGGCGGCCAGCGCCGTCCGGCCCCGTCGGGCGCGATGGCCGAGGCCCTGCGCAAGGCCGGCCTGACGGGCGACGACTCTCGCTGACCCCTCAGGCCACGGGGTGGTGACCGGCAGAAACACCGGTCACCACTCTGCCCCTCACCGCAACCGCCTGACCCACGGCACCCCTACTGGTCGTTGACCTCGGCACCCACAAAACAGCGGCGGTCAGCCGCCTGACCCACGGCAACCGCCCCTCCCCCACGACTGCCTCTTGGCCCACGGCAGCCCACTGACAAGTGCGCCAGCACGCGGCGGGCGTCGAATCGTGCGGGCTCGTCGCCGAAGCCCTGCGTTCCGGCGTCAACTCCGTCGGCCAGGGACAAGGTGAGGCCGCCCGCGCGCTCGGCCTCACCTTCACCCAGTCGCTGCGCCTGGGGCGGTGGTGATGGGGTTGCGGGGCGATACGGTCGGAGGATGACGAGCGAGCGTTACCAGGCGGCGGTCAGGCAGGCGCGGGACTTGCTGCGATGGCGGTCGCCGCTGCGCGCCGAGTTGTGGGCGAGCCGGTTGGCCGCCGAACTGGCCGATGAGCAGGAGGCCGGCGAACTGGACACGGCGCTGGCCGGTGACCCGAGTCGTGAGGCCGCGCTCATCGCCGCCGCCCTCAGCAGCGTCGGCGCACCGGCCGAGGCCGCCCGGCCGGCCGATCCGTGGACGAAGCGCCTCGGGCAGGTCGAGTGTGTCGGAGCCTGGTACGGCAGAGCCGACCGCTACGGCGAGCAGACCCTGGCCGCCCTGTCGTTCGTGTACGCGTCGGGCAAGGAGCCGCACGTCCTGGTCGTGGGCATCGACCAGGTCCACGGCGGTCTGGCGGTCGACGCCGTGGTCGAGGAGCCCAAGTTCCTCGACGATCTCACGCTGCCCGAGTCGGACCCCGCGGCCACCGCCGCCCGGGTGGTGACGGCGTTCAGGCTGACCGGCGCGCTGCTGGAGGCGCGGGTCGCCGACACGTTCGCGCCGCTGCGCGCGTTCGCGCTCGCCCGCGCCACCCCGCTGGCGGCGGAGACGGTCCCCGAGGCGGCCGTCGCCGTGGAGTTCCCCGACCTGCCGGGCGCGGAGGAGGCGTTCGAGGCGTTGCGGGAGTTCGTCGGCGACCGTCCCCTGTGGTGGAGTCCGTCGCGGGTGTCGGCGTTTCTGCAGGTCTGGCTGCCCAGGGAGGCGATCCTGAGCGATGCGGCGATCCAGGCCGTCCCCGAGGTGACGCGCGCCTGGACACGGGCGACCGCCGACGAGCCGGAGATCCTGGCCCGCATCGACGCCGACGCTCCCGGGCTGCCCGCGCGGATGGCCGACGACTCGCTGGCGAGCCTGCGCAAACGACTGGCCGGAGGCTGAGTGGTGGGCGGGTGCGGCTATGCTGCACGTTGACGTTTCCAGGGCCGGCTATCGGCCGACTTGAGGGAGATCTGCACGATGTACAAGGAGTTCGCCGCCGAAGCCGTGGTCTGGGTTGTCCCGATCGTCGTCCTGATCGGCCTTGCCCTGCTGGTCACCGCCTAGCTCGCGGACCAGGCCCGTGGGCTCCTGCCGAGCGTTCCACGGGCCTGTCTGACATGCGGCGCTAGCCTCGGTAGGTGCCGCCGACCGTCGCGTACGGGTAGAAGTCGTCGGCTTCGCCCTCGGTGTAACGGTCCCAGGCACGTTCCAGCCGCGCGCTGGAGATGGTGCAGCGCCCGTAGCGCGCGCCGTACGGCTTGATCCGGCCGATGTTGTCGGTGCACGTCCCCACGTACTTACCGTTGACGCGGAGCTTGGCCACCATGCGCACGTCCCAGAGCTTCCTGGACGTGACGTTCTTGAACCTGGCCTTGATCACGCAGGTGTCCTCACACCTGGTGTCGTAGATCTTCACGCGAATGGGGTCGCGTTTGGCGGTTTCCGCCGTGGACGCGTTCGCGGCGATCGGCGCGGCTACCAGGGTGGCCGAGGCGATCACGAGCACGCCGGCGAGACGTCGTAACATGTTGCCCCCAGTTTGGAACGATCACTATCCCCTATGCGGCATAGGATCCCGAATGGGGACGAGTCAGTCAATCGGGTCGCCGAGTTCCGCGATGGCCAGCTCCGCAGTGGACCTGATCTCGAAGAACTTGTCGAGCGCCGTGATCGCGAACAGGTGCTTGCACCGCCCGTTCAGCCCCGCCAGCAGCAGCCGCCCGCCCGACGCGGTGACCGCCTTGTGCAGGTAGACGAGCACCGACAGCCCGGAGGAGTCGCAGACCGCGACCGCCTGCATGTCGATGACCAGCAAGGGCGGCTGAGTGAGGTCCAGCGCCTTGGTGACGCGATCGCGCACCTCGGCCGCGGAGCCGAAGTCGAAGTCCCCCGTGAGCCTTGCGATGACACACGGCCCCTGAAGGCCGAGGCTGATCGACAAGGCTTGCTCCGAAGTCACCCAGTTCCACCTACCCGCGTCGGTCTTCTGGTCCCACCACTTTACGAGAAAGCGGCGTTTCGGGCTGAACACCGGCAGCTGCTCGATCTATCGCCCACTCCGTCGTCGCGCGAGGCGACACGGCGTCGTGAGTGTGATCGTAGCGCCAGTCGGCCGCCCGCGCCGCGACGCTCCCATCCGGAGCCCCATCCCGCCGCTAGCTGAGACCGGCGAGCTTGTAGGCGACCAGGCTGCCCGCGACGGCGACGTTCAGGCTGTGGCCGGTGCCGATCATCGGGATCTCGACCACCGCGTCCAGCAGGTCGAGGGCCTCGGGCGGGATGCCGTCGCTCTCGTGGCCCAGCACGATCGCCGTGTGCTGCCGGGCCATCGGCAGGTCGGCCAGGCGGACGGCGTTCTCGGCGAGTTCCACCCCCAGCACCCGGACGCCGGCCGTCCGGCACTCGCGCAGCCACGGCAGTGGCCGCACCCAGTGCACGCACGCCCCCGCCCGCAGCGTGTCCCCTCTGGCGAGGGCCTCCGGCACCCACGGCAGCCGGGGTACGGCCAGGCAGGCGCCGACCGCGTCGCAGGTGCGCAGCAGAGTGCCCAGGTTCGCGTTGTGCAGGGGCCACAGGGGTGCCACGAACAGGTGGCCGAGGCAGCGGGGCGGGCGGCGCCGCCGTACGGAGCGCAGGTCTGCGCGGGTCTTGGCCCTGATCCCGCTCATGGGCGCGGGCGGGTCTCCTCGGAGGGAAGTCTCATGGTGAAGGCCGCTTGTCGGCACGGCCCGAGCCATCGAAGGCGACAGATCACCTCAATGTACGCTACCGCCGCCTGCCGAACCAGTCTCCGCGATGGCGGAACGCCCACACCACCGCCCCTGCGGCGAACAGCAGCAGTCCGGGCAGAACGGCCGTCCACGGCAGGCTGAAGGCCAGCACGAGGCACAGGGCCAGGCCGAGGACCGGGAGGACGCGCCGGTACGCGCCCGGGAGCGTGAGGGCCGAGGCGTTGGCGATCGCGTAGTAGACGAGAACGCCGAAAGAGGAGAACCCGATCGCGCCCCGCAGGTCGGCCACCAGCACGAGGACGATCACTGCGGCGCCGACGAGCAGCACCGCTCGATGGGGCACCTGGCGGGGGTGGACGGCCGAAAGTGCGGCGGGCAGGTCGTGTTCGCGGGCCATCGCGAACACGGTGCGCGACACGCCCAGGACGAGCGCCAGCAGCGCGCCCAGCGTGGCCACGGCCGCGCCCGCCGTGACGACGGGGACGAACCGGTCCCACCCGGCGGCGGCCACGACCGCGTTCAGCGGGGCGGCGGAGCGGGCGAGCCCCACAGGGCCGAGAGCGTGCAGGGCGGCGGCACCGACCAGGGCGTAGACGGCCAGGGTGACGGCGAGGGCGAGGCCGACGGCGCGCGGGATGGTGCGGGCGGGGTCGCGCACCTCCTCGCCGAGGGTGGCGACGCGCGCGTATCCGGCGAACGCGAAGAACAGCAGCCCCGCGCCTTGGAGGATGTCCGCGAAGGTGACGGGTGAGAGCGTCGGCGGGATGGCGACCGGCCCGGCCGTCAGGCCCGCGACGACGGTGAAGGCCAGCACGGCCAGGACGAAGGCGACCATGACGCGGGCGACCCGGACCGAGCGGTGCACGCCGCGAAGGTTGAGGACGGTGATCGCCACGACGGCGGCGACGGCGAGCGGACGGGCCAGGCCGGGTGCGACGTAGGCGCCGAAGGTCAACGCCATGGCGGCGCAGGAGGCGGTCTTGCCGATCGTGAAGCCCCAGCCTGCGAGGAACCCCCAGAAACGGCCGAGGCGGCGGCGACCGTACACGTAGGTGCCGCCGGACTCGGGGTGGCGGGCGGCCAGCCGGGCCGAGGAGTCGGCGTTGCAGTAGGCGGCGAGGGCGGCCACCGCGAGCGCGACCGGCAGCCAGGGACCGGCGGCGGCCGAGGCGGGGGCGAAGGCGGCGAACACCCCTGCGCCGATCATGGCGCTCAGGCCGACTGTCACGGCGTCGCCGGTGCCTAGCCTGCGCGCGAGTTCGTCGGCCACGGGCCCAGTCTGCCGTCCCGATCCGACATTCCGGTGAACGCCGGGTGACGCGGACAGCGTGGCGCTGTGGCGCGGAGGTTACCGGGAGGGCGCGGGCACCACAGCGTGGCGCGGGGTTACCGGGAGGGCGCGGGCACTACGAGCACGGGGCGGTCGGCGTGGTGCAGCACGCGGTCGGAGGTGCTGCCCAGCAGCAGCGACTTGACCCCGCCCAGTCCCCGTGTGCCGGTGACGATGACGTCGGCGCCGATCTCGGCGGCCACGTCCACGATCGTGGACCACACGGCCACCCCGTCGGTCTCGCACCGGGCCGTGGCCTCCAGCCCGTTCTCGCGCGCGAGTTTCGCTCCCTGCTCGGACATCTGTTTCATCGCCTCGTACATCGCGTTGTCCTCGGCACCGGACACCTCGGTCGGCATCACCATCCCCACCGAGGCGCGGGCCACGCTCATGGACATCCGCTCCCATACCGTGAGGATCACGACGGAGGTGTCCTTGAGGAGGGCTCCTGCTGCGCTGATCGCCGCCTTGGCGTCGTCCGACCCGTCGTACGCGATCAAAACCACCATTGAGCACCGTCCTTAACTCGTCTTCAGCCTGACCCCTGCCCTGTTTCGGGTCCGCGAATCAAGCAGCGACATCGCGATCAGCGCGAGCACGGCGACCTCGGTGACGACCACCACCCGCTGCGTCAGCCCGGCGGGGACGCCGACGCCGGCGAACGGCAGCCCGCACATCTGCACCACGTACGGAACCACCACCACCAGCAACGCGCTCAGCGCGACGCCGCAGAGCACCTTCACCTGGCGCGCGTACCGCACCCGCGCCCTGGCGACGAGCAGCCCGGCGACCGGCATGACGAGGAAGGCTCCGAAGGCCGCGTACCGGTGGATGCCGCCCGACAGCGACAGCGGCACCCCCGGCTTGTCCGTGGGGAAGGCTCCGATGAGGAACATGCAGATCCCCCAGGCGACCAGCAGCCCGACGACCCACGGCCCGGCTCCGGCCCGGCGCAGCGCCGCCGCGACGAGTGCCGCGCCCACCGCGAACAGGGTCAGCGAGGTGGGCAGCAGCCAGCCCACGGACGCCCAGGCGTACTCGCTGATGACGCTGTACATCGGGTCGAGCCCGGCACCGGCGTGCAGAGCGAGCATGGCGCCGGAGCCGGTGCCGATCGCGGCGAATCCGCCTAGGAGCAATCCCTTCATGGCTACAAAACTCGCGGAATCCGGCTTCGCCGAGTATCGGAGATGCCCCCCTGCCTCGCCGGAGCGAACCCTTACGACCTCGGTCGGAGGTGACCCTTGTCCAAGCCGCTGACCTCGGCGGGGAACAACCCTGGTAGGGCTCGCCTCCTCAGGGTCGCTGAGGGCGCCGCCACCGCCTACGGCAGCTCGAAGTAGGCCCTGATGACCGTCGCGCCCGCCCGGGTGTGGGTCCTGACCAGATCGCTCAGCAGGTTGACGATGAGCAGGCCGCGCGAGCCCGCCACCTTCGGGTCGGCGGGGCGCCGCCCGGCGAGCGGGTCGGTGATGTGGCCGCCGTCGGCGACCTCGCAGACGAGCCTGCCGTGTTCGGTCCACAGCCGGAGGGTGCCGGCGCCGCCGCCGTGGTCGAGGCTGTTGGCGCCGAGTTCGGCGATCACCAGCCGGATGTCGTCGAGGCGGGTGCCGGTGAAGCCGTGCCGCGCCGCCGTCTCGGCGGCGAGGGTGCGCGCGTCGCCGAGGCCCGTGTGGTCGAAGCGCAGCGAAACGGCGCCGAGCGGTTCGGGGAACGGCTGGTTGTGCCAGGTGATGACCAGGTCGGGCGCGTAGGCGGCGCTGTGCCGCTCACCTGCGGCGTCGCGGAGGACGGGGTGGGTGAGCTCGGCCTCCGCCAGGACCCTCGGCGACAGGCGCGCGGCGTCGTAGGCGCACAGGACGGTGATCGCCCGCCCGGTGAAGGCATAGTTGGTGAGCGCCTCGTGCTGGGCGCAGGCGGGGTATTCGAGGGCGGTGCGGCCGGGCCAGACCGGCTCGGTGACGACGCCGCCGCGCTGCCCGGGGTGCGCGTCGGCGAACTCGCACAGCACGGCGGGGATGATGCGCCCGGGGTTGCGGCCCGCGTCGGCCAGGTCGATGAGCCTGACCTTCCCGGCGTCCGGCCCGAGCGCGGCCTCGACCAGGGCCAGCCGGGGGGCGGGGACGGCCACGGCGACGGGCTCGTGGGCGAGCAGTCCGCGCCGGACGAAGGCGGTCACGGCCGTGACGTACTCCCGGTCGCCTCGGTAGAGCAGCGCCAGGTGTGAGAACGGATCCGCGAGCATCACGCCACACGTTACTCCCGGAGGGTGTCAGAGCGCCGATCCCGTGGGTATCAAGCGAGTGTGAAGAGACTGATCGTGCGGCGCCCCCAGCCTCCCCGCCGTCCGCTTCCCCTCGATTTGCGTACTCCGTCCGGCAGACAGCTCCCGTTCTGAGCCCCGCGAACTTATGCTCGGGATATGCCGGAATTGCAGATGCGCGTTTCCGATCAGGATCGTGAGCGCGCGGCCCAGTTGCTGCAGGCGGCCTTCGCGGAAGGCCGCCTGTCCGACTCCGAACTCGACGAACGACTCGGCCTCGCCTTCACGGCGAAGACGTTCGGCGAGCTCGCCGAGCTGGTGGCGGACCTGCCGACCGACGCGCCCCCCGACGAGAAGGTCGTCCTTGAGTCCGGGCACGGCCCGATCAGACGCTCGGGCGACTGGGCGGTCCCCCGTCGGCTGCGCGTCTGTTCGCCGATGGGCTCGGCCCATCTCGACCTGTCCGAGGCGGTCGTCGCCCATCCGGTCGTGGACATCGAGCTCGATCTCACGTACGGCTCCGCCGAGGTGACCCTGCCCGAGGGCGCGACCGCCGACGTCGACGGTTTCACCAGCACGTGGGGCAGGGTCGCCAGCGCGGTCCCCGGCCGGCAGCGGCCGGGCGTCCTCCACGTACGGATCACCGGCCAGGCCAAGTACGGCATGCTACGAGTGCGCTACCGGCGCAAGCGCTGGTTCACCCAGTGATGGAAGTCCGCGATGTGGTGCTCGCTCGGCACCAGGACCCCTCCGGCCCGGTAGGCGCGTGACGACATCCCGGGCTGGGTGCGTTCGCAGGCGTCGAAGTCCTGCTCGTTGACCCGGTGGAAGAGTTCGACCGAGTGGGTGAGGTCGGCGCCGGAGGCGAGCACGTCGGGGTGGTAGAGCCAGTCGCACTCGACGACGGTCCGGTCGGCGGCGACGGGGAACATCCGGTGCAGGATCACGTGGTCGGGCACGAGGTTGACGAAGACCTGCGGCTTGACGGTGATGGCGTAATAGCGCCGGTCCTGTTCGGCGGACAGGTCGGGCAGGGTGCCGAACCCGGCCCGGCCGTCGACGGTGAAGCCCTCGGCGCGCTCGGCGAAGGCGGCACCGTGTCCCACGTAGTACTGCGCGGCGTAGCCGCCGGCGAACTCGGGCAGGACGGCGGTCAGCTCGGGGTGGATGGTGGCGCAGTGGTAGCACTCCATGAAGTTCTCGACGAGCAGCTTCCAGTTGGCGCGCACGTCGTAGCGGATGCGCCGCCCCAGGGCGAGTTCGTCGACGTGGTAGTGCTCGATGGCGGCGGGGTCGCCGAGGCGTTCGGTGGCGGCGCCGGTGACGGTCTCCTCGAAGGACGGGGGTTCCCCGGCCAGGCACAGCCAGCCGTAGCCGAGCCATTCGCGCAGGTGGACGGGGATGAGCCCGTACTCGATGCGGTCGATGTCCGGCATCCTGGCGAGGTTGGGGGCGGCGGCGAGCCGGCCGTCCAGGTCGTAGGACCAGGCGTGGTAGGCGCACCGGATGGTCCGTCTGACCTCGCCCTCGGGTTCGGCGCACAGGCGGGCGCCCCGGTGGCGGCAGATGTTGAGGAAGGCGCGTAAGGCGCCGTCGCGGCCGCGTACGACGATCACGCTCTCGGTGCCGATCTCGACGGTCCGGAACGCGCCCGGTCCGGGGAGTTCGTCGGTCCTGAACGCGCAGAACCAGAGGGATTCGAAGATCTTCCGTTGTTCTTCGCGGAAGATCTCGGGATCGGTGTAGGAGCTGCCGGGGAGGGTGGCGACCAAGCTCGACATAATCACCCGCTTGTTGCGTATTACGCGACGAGTTGCTCTATCCGCGTCATCGTCCGGCGGGCTCGGACACCTGTCAAGACGTCCCGGGGTCGGCGACCGGCCTCCTGCGCGCCATGCCGAGCAGCGCCCTGATCCCGTGGTCGGGGATCGCCGGCACACCGGAAAGCTCGACCCGCGTCGCCAGCCGGTGACTGCCCCTGGCCGCCTCAGCCAGCAGCGCCTGCCCGTCGGCGGTCAGGCGGGTGGTGCGGCGGAACCGGCCGCGCTCCACGAGCCCGCCGCGCAGCAACCGCCCCTCCACGGCGAGTACGCTCTCGTGCCCCGCCAGCGAGACCAGCGCCTGTCTGACCCCGTCCCGCTGGGCGAGCCCGGCGGCCTCGACGGGATCGGCGGCGCTCGCGCCGGACTCGGCGTAGAGCGTGGCCGACTCCGACAGCTTCAGCCGTCCGTCGAGCAGGAGCATCGCGAGCGCGCTGAGCGCCACCCGGTCTCTGCCGCCGCTGAGATAGGCCAGCACGTAGCGTTCCATGAAAAGTTCCTCACGTCCCTGCGGCCCATGAGAATTGTCACAGGCCGCAGAACGCGTCGGCAAGGGCTCACTCTCCGTGCACGATCCGCTCCGGGTCGACCTCGGTGACCTTGCCCACGAAGTACCGGTTGACCAGCCACAGCACCACGCCGAGCAGGATCAGCAGGCCCGCCCGGAGATACACCTCGCCCGCCCGGCCGGTGATCGGCAGCGCGAGGAACAGGCAGACCACCGCTCCCAGCACCGGCGCCCAGGTGGGGGCCCGATAGTGGTCGTGGCCGACGCTCTCCCTGCGCAGGACCAGCACGCAGACGTTGACCATTGCGAACACCACGAGCAGCAGGAGCACGGTGGTGTCGGCCAGCGGGGCCACGTCGCCGGTCGAGACCAGCAGTACGGCGATGCCGATCGTGAACACGATGCCGACCCAGGGGGTGGCGCGCGTCGGGTGCACGGCGCCGAAGACCGGCGGGATGATGCGCTGGCGGGCCATGCCGTACACGATCCTGGAGGCCATCAGCATGTTGATCAGGGCGGTGTTGCCGACGGCGAGCAGCGCGATGGCGGCGAACAGCTTCGGCGGGAAGGAGAGCCCGGCGACCTTGACCACCTCCAGGAGCGGCCCGCTGGAGGAGACCAGGGTCTCGGTGTCGACGAGCATGGTCGCGGTGAAGGCCACCGCCATGTAGATGAGCGCCGCGACGAGGAGGCCGCCGAACAGCGCGCGGGGGAAGTCCTTCTGCGGGTTCTTCGCCTCCTCCGCCAGGTTGACGGAGTCCTCGAAGCCGAGCAGCGCGTAGAAGGCGAGCGCGGTGCCGCCGAGGACGCCGAGGAAGGCGCCGTTGACCGGATGGAACTCCAGCGCCCGCGCCGGTTCGCCGTCCCCGCTGAACAGGGCGAACAGCCCGATCCCGACGATCACCAGCAGGCCGAACGCCTCGATGATCGTGAGCACCACGTTCACCTTGATCGATTCGGAGATCCCGGCGAAGTTCACCAGTGCCACCAGGGCGAGGAAGATGAGGGCGCCGACGATCACCGGCAGCGTCACGAACTCGGCGAGGTAGCGGCCGCCGAAGGCGCGGGCGGCGGCGCTGGCGGAGGTGATGCCGCTCATCATGACGGTGAAGGCCACGATGAAGGTGACGAACGGGATGCCGAACGCCTTGTTGACGTACAGCGCCGCGCCCGCCGCGAGCGGATACTTCCCGACGAGTTCGGCGTAGGCGGTCGCCGTCAGCGCCGCGAGGACGAAGGCGACGAGGAAGGGCAGCCAGAGCGCGCCGCCCACGTATCCCGCCACCTTCCCGACGAGCGCGTAGATGCCGGCGCCCAGGATGTCGCCGATGACGAACAGCAGCAGGACCCTGCGGCCGATGACCCTTTTCAACGATGGATGTGCCGTCTGACCTTCAGTCATGACCTTGGCCTACCCCAAGCTGTCAGTCCTGATGTTGGTGACGTGCAAGCCGAAATCAAGGATTGGTCCATAATGTCCCTTCGTCTCCCAACCTACGAAGGGCACTACCCATGACTTCCTCACGCCGTCGCATCGCCATCACGGTCGCGGCGCTTTCCCTTGCAGGCTTCGCCACCGGTTGTGGGGCGATCGGCCAGGCCGTGGACTGCACCCAGGTGGCGACGGACATCACCACCATCTCGAACGACTACACCAAGGCGATGGGTGCCGTCGGCACCGACATGGACGCCTTCAACAAGGCGGGCGAGGACGCCGCCGCCAAGGCCAAGGAACTGGCCGGCAAGTACGACGGGGAGCTGAAGACCGCGCTCAACGACCTGGCCGCCACCTTCGAGAGCATGAAGATGGACAAGGACAACCCGGCCGCCGCGATGGACGGCGTCACCAAGCTCCCCGAATTCGTGGACAAGGTCCAGAAGGCCTGCGGCTGATCCACTCTCGGCCGCCGCGCCGCCTGCGGGGGACAGCAGGCGCGGCGGCCGGGTCCGTCTACTCTTGCTCACCGTGACCACCGAGACGACCACCGAGACCCATACGCCGAGGGCGCCGACGGCACGGGCGTTCCTCGCCACCGACCGCTTCCGCCTCGGCCTGATGGTCGTCGTGTCGGCCGCCGTCTACTCGGTGCTCGGGCTGGTGAAGCTGGCCACCTTCCGCGCCAGCATCTTCGACCTGGTCATCTTCGACCAGGCGGTGCGCAACTACGCGCACTTCCGGCCGCCGTACATCCCGGCGGTGGGCGCCTTCCACGGCCGGGGCCTCGACTACCTGCAGATCGTCGACCACTTCTCGCCCATCTGGGCGGTGCTGGCCCCGCTCTACTGGATCCACGACGGGCCGGGCACCCTGATCGTCGCGCAGGCGCTGCTGTTCGCGGCCGCGATCCCGCCGCTGTGGCTGTTCACCCGGCGGGTGCTCGGCGTGGTGCCCGCCTACCTGGTCGCGCTCGCCTACGCCCTGTCGTGGCCGGTCGCCCAGGCGATCGCCTTCGACGCGCACGAGGTGATGTTCGTCCCCGTGCTGACCGCCGTCATGATCGAGCGCTACCACGCCGGACGGCCGCTGCCCGCCTACCTCGCCATGGCGGCGCTCCTCCTGGTCAAGGAGGACATGGGGCTGATGGTGATCGGCTTCGGCATGTACCTGTTCGCGATCGGCGACCGCCTGCGCGGGGTGTGCTGCGCCGCCATCGGCGTCGGCGGCACCCTGCTCACCAGAGGCGCGATCATCCCGATGCTCGGCGGCGACACCGCCGACTTCTGGGCCTACAACCACCTCGGCCCCGACGTGGGCGGGGCACTGCTCGGCATCGCCCGCGACCCGCTCGCCGCGCTGCTGATGGTCTTCGACGACGAGGCCAAGGTGGACACCCTGTTCCTGCTGGCGTGGCCGACGCTGCTGCTGTGCCTGCTGTCGCCGCTGTCGCTGGTGGCGCTGCCCCACGTGCTCGAACGCATGCTGTCCGACCGGGCGCTGTGGTGGCAGGCCGACTTCCAGTACAGCGCCTTCACCGTGGTCATCCTGTTCTGCGCGGGGATCGACGGGCTGTCGCGGCTGCTGCGGTGGCTCGGGCGCGACGGTGACCGTACGCTCGGGCTCGCGTGGGCGAGCGGTGTGCTGCTGGTCGCGATCACGCTGGTGCCCAGGTTCGCGCTGGACCAGCTCTACCATCCCGCCTTCTACAAGGGCGACGAGGTGAAGATCGCGGCGGCGCGCGAGGCCGTCGCGAAGATCCCGGACGGCGCCGTCGTCGAGGCGGCCAACTCCTTCGGGCCCGCGCTGTCGGGCCGGACGACCGTGCTGCTGTGGACGGCGCGGCCCAACGACGCCGAGTGGGTGGTCGCGGACAGAGACCGCTGGGAGTTCCCGTTCGGCTCGGCGGAGGAGCAGCGCAAGCAGATCGACACGCTGTTCACCCAGGGGTACACCCAGGTGTACGAGCGCGACGGCGTCGTGGTGCTGCACCGGCCCCCTTCATGAGCCGATCGCCTGCGCGTACGCCTGCTCGAACCCGGCGAGCACGTCCGGCCAGGCGCCCGCGCCGGGCGCGTTGGCGCGGTTGTGGGCGGCGATCGACTCGCGCAGCGGCCGGTCGGCGGCCAGCCGGGCGATGGCCGCCGCGAGCCCGGTCGGGTCGCGCGCCAGCAGCCCCTCCCTGCCGTGCGCGACGAAGTCGGCGACCCCGCTCTGCGCCCGCGCGACCACCGGCAGCCCGGCGGCCCGTGCCTCCAGGGCGGCGATGCCGAAGGACTCCAGGGGCGCGGGCGCGACGAACACGTCGGCCGTGTTGAGGACCTCGGCGATCTCCTCGCGGCTGTAGCGTCCCGGCAGCGAGACCCACCCGCTCATCCCGTGCTGCGCCAGGTACTTCTCCATGGACGGCCGGGCCGGCCCGTCGCCGATGACGGTGGCGCGCATCGCCACGCCGGCGGGCACCTGCGCCCGCGCGTCGGCCAGCGCCCGCAGCAGCCGTACCGGGTGCTTGCGCGGCGCGAGCCGGCCCACCGCGACCACGTGCACCTCGCCCGAGTCGCGCGCATACGGCCCCTCCGGCCGCCATCCCGACAGGTCGAGCCCGTTGGCGACCACGTGCACCGGAACGCCGGCCCCGGCGACCCGCCTGATGGGCCGGGCGGCGGCGTTGCTCACGGTCGTGGCGACCACCCCCCAGCGGTGCCACTCGTACAGCAGCCGCAGCAGCCGGTACACGGCCCGGGTGCCGGGATCCCACATGCTGTGGACGGTCACCACGACCGGCACCCCGGCGCGCACGGCCGCGCGCACCCCCATCCAGGCGAACGGCGAGACCGCCCCCGTGTGCACGTGCACCACGGCGGGCCGCCTTGAGGTGAGCAGCCGAGTGACATGTCCCACTCCACGCGGATGCACGGGCAGGTCGAAGGGCATCCGCGCCACGATCCTGTGCACCCCGTCGAGCGGTTCGCCCCGGGTGGCCGTGGCCACCTCGACCTCGTGCCCGGCCGCGCGCTGCTGCCGCACGAGGTCGGCGACCTGAACCTCGATCCCCCCGAGCCTCGGCAGGTAACAGTCACTCACGTGAAAGATCCGCACCTCTCCCAGACTAATCTGGGCCCTGTGCCAACAAAGCCACGCACAGCTGTGTTCTTTCACGCCCACCCCGACGACGAGGCCCTGCTGACCGCGGGGACGATGGCGATGCTGGCCGCCGAGGGGCACCGGGTGGTGCTGGTCGTGGCCACCGCGGGCGAGCGCGGGCTGGCCGACATGGAACCGGGCGAGGCGCTGGGCCAGACCCGCATGCGCGAGCTCTACACCTCGGCGGCGCTGCTGGGCTGCGCCCGGGTGGAGTGCCTCGGCTACGGCGACTCCGGGCTCAGCCCGCAGGGCGGCGTCGCGGAGGAGCGTCCCGACAACGCCTTCATCGACGCCGACTCGGAGAAGGCGGCGACGGCGCTGGCCGACATCCTGCAGGAGGAGCAGGCCGACCTGCTCACGATCTACGACCCGGCGGGCGGCTACGGCCACCCCGACCACGTGCAGGTGCACCGGGTGGGCAGGCGGGCGGCCGAGATCGCCGGGACGCCGATCGTGCTGGAGGCGACCGTCAACCGCGACCCGCTGCTGAAGGCGCTGCGGCTGGCGGGCAGGGTGTACCGTTTTCCACCGGAATTCGACGTACGCACCTTCGAGAGCGCGTACTCTGCCAGCGACACGATCACCCACCGGGTCAACGTCAGGAAGTACATCAAGCAGAAGCGGGCCTCGATGGCGGCGCACACCTCCCAGGCCAGCGGCGGCGAGAGCGACCGCACCCTGGCCGTCATGCTGAAGATCCCGGTGCCGCTGTACCGGCTGGTGTTCGGGACGGAGTGGTTCGTACGGCGCGACCTGCCGCCGGGCACCCGCCTCTCCCATCCCTTCGAGCAGGTCTGATGAAGAACAGATGGCTCCAGGTCACACTCTCCGTCCTGTCGCTCGGCCTCGCGGCCACCCTGGTCGTCTTCCTGCCGCAGATCGTCGAGACGCTGACCGGCAAGCCGGTCTCCTGGTCCGCGATCGGCGCCGAGTTCGCCCAGCTGAACGCCGGGGTGATCACGCTGATGGCGGGGCTGTGGCTGCTGAGCCTGTTCGCCTACACCTTCGTGCTGACCAACTCGCTGCCCGGCCTGAACAACCTTCAGGGGCTCACCCTCAACGCGGCGGGCAGCGCGGTCAGCAACCTGCTGCCGTTCGGCGGTGCCGTCGGGGTCGCGCTGACGTTCGGCATGTGCAGGGGGTGGGGCTTCCGTTACCGGGCGATCGTGGTGAGCACGCTCGTCAGCGGCATCTGGAACACTCTGTTCAGGTTCATCCTCCCGGCCGTCGGCATCATCGCGCTGCTCATGGCGGGCAAGGCGCCCAACGAGACCATGGAGCGGGCGGGCTGGGTCGGGGCGGTGTCGATCCTGGTGCTGGTGGCGATCGTCGCGGCGGCGCTCTACTGGGACCGGGCGGCCTCGGTGCTCGGCCGGGTCCTCGACGCGCTGCCGGTCAGGACGAAGACGCCGCTGTCGGAGTCGTTCGCCAAGCTGCGCGGCGACACCGCGGGCATCGTCAGGAGCCGCTGGCCCGGACTGTCCGCCTCGATGGTCGCCTTCCTCGGCCTCCAGTGGGCGATCATGGTGGTCTGCATGCAGGCCACCGGCGCCTACCCCGGACTGGCCGAGTCGATCGCGGTCTTCGCCCTGTCGCGGGTCCTCACCGCCGCCCTGATCACGCCGAGCGGTGCCGGGATCATGGAGGGCGGCGTGGTGCTGCTCCTCACCTACTTCGGCGTCGAGCCGGCCGCGGCGACGGCCACCGCACTGCTGTTCGGCTTCTGGACATACACTGTCGAGATCCCCTTCGGCGGGCTGGCCCTGGGCGCCTGGGCACTCCTGCGCAGGCGCAACGGCGGCAGCCCGGCGGCCAGCCCGGAGTCCACTACCACGAAGGCCCCCCAGTGACCACCTCAAACCGGATCAAGACCTTGTGCCCGCCTCGGAAGCGCGCATAGCGTGGCGGCTGACATGGTGGCGTTCCGGGTTCTGGGGCCGGTCGAGGCGTACGAACACGACGAGCTCGACCTCGGCGGGTTGCGGCAGCGGGCCGTCCTCGCCCGCCTCCTCGTGGCCAGGGGCCAGGTCGTGCCCGTCGACACACTGCTGTACGACCTGTGGTCGGACGACAACGCCAAGGGCGCCCAGTCGGGCCTGCAGGTGTACATCTCGCGGCTGCGGCGGGTGCTCGAACCCGGCCGCCCGCGCGGCGGGCCCAACCGGCTGCTGGTCACCGTCGCCTCCGGCTACGCGCTGCGCGTGGCGCCCGAACAGGTCGACGCGCTGCGCTTCGAGCAGCTCGTCCGTTCGGCCGGCGAGCGGGTCGAGAACGACGACCCGGCGGGGGCGCGGACGTTCCTCGAAAAGGCGCTCGGGCTGTGGCGGGGCACCCCCTACGCGGACTTCGCCGACCAGCCGTGGGCGGAGGCCGAGGTCAACCGGCTCACCGAGCTGCGCCTGGTCGCCCGGGAACGGCACGCCGACACCGGGCTGCGGCTGGGGCTCGACGCGGAGACCGTACCCGACCTGGAGGCGATGACCACCGAGCACCCGCTGCGCGAGGAGGGCTGGCGGCTGCTGGCGCTCGGCCTGTACCGCAGCGGACGGCAGGGCGACGCGCTGGCCGCGCTGCGCAGGGCGCGCGGCATCCTGTCCGACGAGCTCGGCATCGACCCGGGCCCCGCGCTGCGCAAGCTCGAATCCGACATCCTCGCCCAGGCGCCCGAACTCGAACTGGCCCCTGCCGTCCGGCCCGCGCGGACGGCGCATCCCGCCGCCGACACCTGGCCGCCGCGTCCCGCCACGCACGTCGAACCGCCGCCGCTGGAGCCGGAGCCGTTCGTCGGCCGCGACGCCGAACTCCAGCGGCTGGTCCAGGCCGGGGCGCGCACCGGGCGCTTCCAGGTCGCGATCGTCGCCGGCGTCGCCGGGGCGGGCAAGACCACGCTGCTGCGCCAGGTGGAGGCGCGGCTGGCCGCCGACGGCTGGACGACCGCCTCCGGCGCCTGCCCCGACTCCACGGCCACCCCGCCCGGCTGGGCGTGGGTGGAGATCCTGCGCACGCTCGTCGGGCTGACCGGCTCGGGCGAGTACTCCCACCTGCTGGCCCCGCTGCTCGACGACGCCGACCCCGATCCCGACGACGACGAGGTCTCCGCCGGGTTCCGGCTGCACCGCGCGGTCGGCGGCTACCTCGCGGGCGTGGCCCGCCGCTCCCCCGTGCTGATCACACTGGAGGACCTGCACTGGGCCGACGACCAGACGCTCGCGCTGCTGCGGGCGCTGCCGAGCCTGCTGGCCACCAGCCGGGTACTGCTCGTCGTCACCTGCCGCGAGAGCGAACTGGACGACCGGCAGTCCGACGTGCTGGCGGCGCTGGCGCGGCTCGGGCCGGTGCGGGTCGCGCTGTCCGGGCTCGACCCCAAGGCGGTGGCCGAACTGGTGCGGGCCACGTGCGTGCGGGAGATCGGCGAGGACGCGGTCGAGTCGATCGTGGAGCGCACCGGGGGCAATCCGTTCTTCGTGCGGGAGACCGTGCGGCTGCTCGACTCCGAGGCCGTCGCCGGGGAGGCGACCGCGGCCGAGGTACTGTCGCGGGTGCCGACCGGGGTGCGCGACGTGCTGCGGCGGCGCATCTCGCGGCTGCCGGCCGCCGCCCAGCAGATCCTGCTCCAGGCCGCCGTCATCGGGCGCGACGTGGACGTCGACACGCTGATCGACGTGGCGGGCGGCGACGAGGACGCGGTCGTCGAGGCCGTCGAGGCGGCGCTGCTGGCCGGGCTCGTCACCGAGCCGGGGCCGGGGATGCTGCGCTTCGACCATGACCTGGTGCGCGACACTCTCTACTCCGACGCGTCGCGGCTGCGCCGTACGCGGCTGCACGCGCTGGTGGCCAAGGTCGTGGAGGCGCGCAACCCGGCCGACGTGGCGGCGCTGGCCCACCACTACTTCCTCGCCGACGTGGCGGAGAAGGCGGTCCACTACTCGGGCCTCGCGGCCGAGCAGGCCGAGCGCCGCTTCGCCTTCCGTGAGGCGGCGCGGTTGTGGGAGCAGGCGCTGGCCGCCTCCGACCGCACCGGCGGCGACACCAAGCAGCGGGTGCTGCTCATGCTGCGCCAGATCAAGGCGCTGGCGCACTGCGGCGACATGACCTCGGCGCGGCTGCTGCGCCGCCAAGCCATGGATCTCGCGCTGCCGCTGCAGAATCTGGAGATCACGGCGCGGGTGGCGGCGTCGCTGGCCGTACCGCACAAGGGCATGGCGCGCGACTTCACCCGCACCGCGTGGGAGATCGTGGACGTCACGGAGCAGGCGCTGATGGAGCTCCCCGAAGGGGAGCAGACGCTGCGCGCGAGCCTGCTCACCACGCTCGCGCTCGAACTCGAGGGCTCCTCCTCACCCGAGCGGGGCCGCCAGGCGTCGCTGGAGGCGCTGGAGCTGGCCAGGCAGAGCGGCGACCCGGTGCTCATCGCCGCGGCGCTGAGCGGGCGGCTGCGCCAGTCCTACGACATCCCCGCGGTCGACACCCGCGAGAGCATCGGGCGCGAACTGCTGGAGGTCGCGCAGCGCTCCGGGCAGATGGCCACGCAGGCGCTCGCGCACCTGGTGCTGCTGGAGTGCGCGGCGGCGCGCGGTGAGTTCGGGGTGGCCGACCGGCACGCGGCGGCGGCCGACCGGCTCGCCAAGCAGTACCAGCTCTCGGCGCCCGCCGCGGTCTCGGCGTGGTACGCGGGGCAGCGGCTGATGATCGCGGGCGACTACGCGGGCGCGGAGCGCGCCTATCGGGACGCGGCGCGGATGACCGCGCGGGCGGGCATGCTCGAAGGCCGCCAGGACCTGCCGCTGATCACCTCGTTCTGCCTGCGCCTGGTCGACGGGCGGGCGGCCGACACGGTCGGGCTGCTGGCCGAGGCGCACCAGCGCGGCGCCAAGTGGACGCTCGACGCCTACGCGCTCGCGCTGGCCAGCGCCGGGCACACCAAGGACGCCGCCGCACTGGCCGCCACCCGGCCGCCCGTACGGCCCGACTTCCTGTACGAGCTGGTCATGACCTGGCGGGCGCTGGCCGGGATGCTGCTCGACGACCGCGAGCGGATGGTCGACTGCTACGACAAGCTGGGGCCGTTCGCCGACCGGGTGGCGGGTGCGGGCACCGGGGTCGTGGCGCTGTGGCCGGTGGCGCTGACGCTGGGCGACCTGGCGATCAGGCTGGGCGAGCCGGAGGCCGCCCTCGATCACTACCGCAAGGCGCTGGAGGTGGCCGAGCGGGTCGGGGTGCCGCGCTGGGTGGAGGCCGCGCGGCGCTCGGTCAGCAACTCGCTCGGAACCGGGCGCTCCTGATCGTCTCCCCGCCCTTGACGGTGAGCTCGACCCGGTACCAGCCGGGGTTGCCGGGGATCCGGGCGTCCCATTCGACGGTACGGCGGACGCCGCCGAATCCGGCGTGCTCGGTCAGGTAGGAGGCCCACCGCCGCTCGGCCGGGTTCCAGCGGGCCAGCCGCCACCGGTACAGCAGGGTGCTGCCCGGCTTCGGGTCGAGCACGCTGCGGGCGAGGTAGGCGGGGTCGCAGGCGGCGCGGTCCGGCATCCGGGTGACGCTCACCTTCCCGAGTACGGCGGCGCCGGGTCCGACTGCGCCGGGCGCCACAGCTCCCACGCCGACGGTCGCCGGCGCGGCGGCGCCAGACGCGGCGGCCCCAAGGCCGGCGGTTCCAGATACGGTGGCTCCCCGGCCAGCGGTTCCAGACGCGGCGGCTCCGGGCACGGTGGCTCCAGACGCGGCTGTTCCGGGCGCGGCGGCCTCCAGGCGAGCGGTCGCAGGCGCGGCGACGGCGGCCGGGGCGGTGCGGGCCTGCACGGCGACCGGACGGGTGATCGGCCGCGCGGGTTCGGCCGTGACGTAGGCTGAGAGTCCGGCGTAGGCGCCCACGGCGGCGGCTGCGGCGACGATCAGCTTGGTCGTGGTCGCCATGGTCATGATCGGTGTTCCTCCTCGGTCACCGTCAGGTGTACGCCAAGGGGGTTGTGGCCCGCTTGCCAGGGGCTTGCAGCCCGGCGGTATGGCAGGAACATGCACGATCAAATAAGGTTAGGCTGGCCTTATTTGATGTAACAGGGGGTGGCGTCGGTGAGCGGTCTGACCGAGGCGTCCGTGTTCGGCCTGCCCTACTGGCTGATCGTGCTCGTCGGCGCCGTCGCGCTGTTCGCCGCCTTCCAGGCGTACTACTGGATCGGGTTCAAACTCGGCGAGAGACTCTACGAGTCGAAGATCGGCAGGCGCCTGCCGCGCGCGCAGATCGCCAGGGTCGAGAAGGTCGTGGAGAAGTGGGGCGCGCTCGCGGTCTACGGCTGCTTCTGGGTGCCGGTGCTCAGGCACACCCTGCCGTGGGTGGCGGGCGTGCTGCGGATCAACTACGCCTGGTACGTCGTGGCCAGCGCGCTCGGCTGCCTGACCTGGGTGCCGGTGACGTCCTTCGCCCTGTACGGGGTGATCTGGGGATGGCTGCGACTGGCGGCCAGTTCGCCGCTGGGCGCGAGCGCCGCCGCCGTGGCGCTGGTCGCGCTGGCCGTCGCACTGATCGTGCGGCGCAGACGGCGCAGGGCGGACAGGGCCCTGGCCGCCTGAGCTCTGTCGGCCGTCCCGTCAGACGGCGGCCGGCGTCTCTTCACACGGTGACCGGCGTCTGGTCGTCCACGGTCGCGTCCGCGGCGTTCCTGCGCACGGACTCCACTCCGTTGACGCATGCCGCCTTGCTGGAGTAACCCTCGCTGACCGCGATCGTCTGGCCGTTGCCCGCGACGAGCTTGAAGCGGAACTCGCCCTTCCTGTCCTTCGAGATCACGAATCTTCCTGGCATGATCAACCCCCCGGTTTGCCCGATGTAACGATCATTTACCCCCATCAGGGGCTTGTTTTCGCGCCATAGGGTCAAGTTCGGCAAACCTACCCAAGATCACCTGCGACCATATCTGTCATGCATATTGGGGGTATCTTCGCTTCCGCCGGACTCGCCGTGCTCGTCGGCCTTTCGGCGGCTCCGGCGCATGCGCGTACCGACACCGCGACCGCCACTGCCACCGGCGGCACCGTCACCGGCGGCACCGCCGTCAATGCCGCCGCCTCGGCGCCGACGATCGCCGCCAAGGAGGCCTATCTCGTCGATTCATCGGGAACGATCCACTTCGCCAAGCGCGAGACCCGCAAGGTCCCGGTGGCGAGCCTGGTCAAGGTGATGACCGCCTACGTGGTGCTGCGCGAGGCCAATCTGAGCGACCTCGTCACCGTCACCGCCGCCGACGTCCGCCACGGCATCCGCAACGGTGCCACCATCGCCGGGCTGCGCAGAGGCGACAAGATGACCGTCGAGGAACTGCTGTACGGCCTGATGCTGCCCTCCGGCGCCGACGCCGCGAACATGCTGGCCAGGAAGTACGGGCCGGGCAGGACCGCGTTCGTGGCCAAGATGAACGCCGCGGCCCGCGAACTCGGGCTGGCCGACACCCGCTACACCAACGCCGACGGCCTGCCCAACCCGTCGCGCGGCGGCTACTCCACGGCGGTGGACCAGGTCAAGCTCGCCCAGCTCGCGCTCAGGAACCCGAAGTTCACCGAGATCGTCTCCACCAAGGTGCGCCGGATCGCCAAGAACGCGCGGCACCGGGCCTACACCTGGCGCAACTCCAACAAGCTGCTCACGCAGGCCGAGGGCGTGATCGGGGTCAAGACCGGTTACACGAACGCGGCCGGGTTCTGCCTGCTGTTCGCCGCCGAACGCGACGGCCGCCAGTTCGTCGGCGTGGTGCTCGGCGACCAGAACGAGCGGCGTTTCAAGAACGCGGAGAAGCTCCTCGACCACGCCACGCAGCAGATCACCGCGAGCTGACCCCCGCGCGGTACCGGCGTCGCGGGGGTCAACGCCGGTACCTCCTCACGCGGGGCCGTCAGCCCGCCCGCCGCATCAGGCCATGGCAGGCGATGGCCGCCGCGGCCACCACGTTCAGCGAGTCGACGCCCGCCGCCATCGCCTGTGGGCTCATCGGGATGCACACCGGCCGCGACTCGTGCAGCCACCGCGACGACAGCCCGTCGCCCTCCGATCCCAGCAGGAGCGCCACCCGCTCCCCCATCACGACCTCGTCCAGCGGCACGGCGGCCTGGTCCGGGGTGAGCGCGAGCAACTCGTAGCCCTGGGCGCGCAGTCCCGCGAGGCCGTTGTACCAGTCGTCCATGCGGGCGTACGGGATCGAGAACACCGCGCCCATCGAGACCTTGACCGCGCGCCGGTAGAGCGGGTCGGCGCAGCGCGGCGACAGCACCACCCCGCCGACCCCGAGCGCCGCCGCACACCGGAAGATCGCCCCGATGTTGGCGTGGTCGACCAGATCCTCCAGGACGACCAGGCGTGAGGCTGCGGCGGCCACCCGTTCGACCGGCGGCAGCGGCAGGCGCTCCATCGAGGCGAGCGCGCCCCGGTGCACCGGGAAGCCCGCGATGCCCGACATGACCGCGTCGCTGACGACGTACACCAGGCTGTCGCCGAGGACGTCGGCCAGCGCGGCCAGCCAGCGCTGCGTGGTGAGCACCGAGCGCACCGGGTAGCCCGCGCCGACCGCGCGGCGGATCACCTTCTCGCCCTCGGCGAGGAACAGGCCCCGCTCGGCCTCCAGGCTCTTGCGGAGTTCGACGTCGCGCAGGCTCACATAGTCGGCGAGGCGGGGGTCGGCGGCGTCGGTGACGTACTCAAGCACCTTCAGATACTGCCATGCGCCGCCTGACCTGCCAGACGGCCGCGTAGCCGAGCAGCAGCAGGCTGAAGCCGATGACGGTGCCCGCGCCGGTGCGGGTGACCACGCTGGCGAGGCTGCCGTGCTCGGGGTGGTCGATCAACGGCCAGACCCCGGCGCCCACGACGGTCGCGACGACGGCGCCGAGCAGGATGCCGCGCCGTACCGGCCAGGGGGTGGACAGGTGGGCCGGGGCGGGCACGGCGGGCAGCCGCGCCAGGCCGCGCAGGACCCACCCGACGACGAGGGCGAGCCCGACGGCGGAGGACAGGTACTGCAGCGCGCGGTAGACGGGGAGCAGGTCGAGGACGCGGGTCTCGAAGAAGGCCAGGCCCCACACCTCGACGCTGTAGGAGTGGGTGAAGGAGTCCCAGAGCACGTGGGTGGCGGAGCCGGCGACCGCGCCGAGCGCGATGGGCAGCAGGCGCAGCGAGGGCGCGAGCGAGGCGGCGCGGCCGCTCAGCGACGGCGGGAGCAGGGCGATCAGCGGCTCCCTGAGCACGCCGTGGAACAGGTAGACGAGCGCGACGGCGCTGAGCAGATCGAGGGTGAGAACACCCTGCCAGGAGTGCCAGTCGCCGTACTCCGGAAGGAACGGCAGGAAGATCGGAAGGTCCGGCACCATCGCGCCGAACGCCAGCGCCCACGGGTCGAGCACCCTCCGCAGCCGCGACGACGAGACGAACGGGAGCACCGCGGCGATGTGACTCGGCGTGAAAGGCACCGGGTCACCCTACCGATTCTTTGCACGAAACCCCTTAGAGCACTCACAGTAGTGGGTAAGTTACCCAGCGCTGTTGACGGCCGGGCGAGTGATCTTGGGGGTTTCAAGGTGCCTGACCAGCTGGTTCACGCGCATCCGGCCGCTTCAGCCGCATGGCTGCGCGACGCCCGCACGACGCGGGCGCTCAGCGTGGCGACTCTCGTCTGGCTGGCGGCGGAAAGCTCGCTGGGGCTCCTGGCGGGCTTTTCCGCGCACTCCGTCGCGCTCATCGGGTGGGGACTGTCCGCCCTGGTCGAGGCGGGGGCCAGTCTGGTCGTCCTGTGGCGCTTCAGCGGCTCGCGCACGCTCTCGCACATCGCGGAGGAACGCGCGCAGAAGGCCGTCGCGGTGAGCTTCTGGCTGCTGGCCCCCTACCTCGTCGTGCACGTGCTGCACGACCTCGACGCCGGGCACCGGGCCGTGCCGAGCCTGCTCGGCATCGTCGTGACCTCGCTCAGCCTGGTCGGGATGCCCGTGCTCGCGCTGGCCAAGCGGCGGCTGGCCCGCCGGCTGGGTTCGGGCGCGACCGCCGGCGAGGCGGCGCAGAACCTCATCTGCGCGGCCATGGCGGGCGGTGTCCTCGCCGGGCTCGGACTGGGCGCGCTCGGCTGGTGGTGGGCCGATCCGCTGATCGCGCTGGGCCTCGCCGGGCTGGCCGTACGCGAGGGCGTTCGTGCCTGGCAGGGACACGTCTGCGGCCACTGAGCGCGCCCCGCGAAGGTATCCCCACAGTAAACGCAGTGTTTTGCCGGAGTAAGTGCACCGAGTATCGTTCCCGGAGTATTGCGGAGCACCGACCGCCAGGATCTCCGCAAGATCTCGAGACACCGAAGAGGACATCGTGGGGCGACACCGCACAGACGAGCTCGATGACGGACCCCAGGCGGCCGAGCCGCCGCCGCGCCGCCGTACGCCGAGCGGACGCGGCCGGGTCCTCGTCCCCCTGGCCGGAGCCGTGGCGCTGGCGGTGCTGCTGGGTGTGGCCGCCTTCGTCATCTTCACCCGCGACCACGACTGCACCGGCGGGAAGTTGCAGTTGTCCGTGGTCGCGGCCCCCGACATCCAGCCGGCGATCGGCAAGGTCGCCAAGAGCTTCAACAAGTCGCTGCACTCGATCGACAGCAGGTGCGTCGAGGTCAAGGTCACCGCCGAGAACCCGTTCCGCACGGCGAGCGGCCTCGCCTCCGGCAAGGTGACCGCGGACGTCTGGGTGGCCGACTCCTCCTTCATGGTGGCGGAGGCGCGCGCGTCCAAGGCGGGCGCGGCGCTGCCCGAGCCGTCCGGTTCCGTGGCCAACTCGCCGATCGTGCTGGCCGCCGCCAAGTCGATGGCGGACAAGCTGTCCGGGGCGCTGCAGCCGAGCTGGGCCTCGATGATCTCGGCGGCGAACGTCGCCGACCCCGACGGCCCCGGGCGCAAGGTGCGGGTGCTGGCGCTCGACCCGAAGAAGAACTCCGCCGGGCTGGGCGCGCTGCTGGCCGCCGCCGGCGCGGCCAAGCAGGCCAAGCTCGACGACAACGCGATGGTGGGCGCGCTCAAGGAGCTGTCCGACCAGGTGGTGACCAGCCCGGAGGCGCTGCTGGCGACGCTCGGGGTGCGCTCGGGCAAGCGGGTGCCGCTCGGCGTGACCTCCGAGCAGTCGGTCTACGCGCACAACTCCAAGAAGCCGGACTCGCTGGTCGTGCCGTTCTACCCGAGCGAGGGCACGCTGAGCCTCGACTACCCGCTGGTGATCACGACGAAGGACCCCGCGCGGCAGAAGGCGGCGGCGGCCTTCCAGAAGGAACTGGGCGGGCAGAGCGCGCAGAAGACGCTGCAGCGCCAGGGCTTCCGCACCCCGGACGGCCGGGCGGGCGGCGACGTGCTCACCAAGGCGGGCGGGTTCAACCCGGCCCGTCCGCCCGCGCTGAACCGGCCCAACCCGAAGCGGGTTGCGGCGATGTCCCAGTCGTGGTCGCGGCTCAGCCTCGGCACCCGGATGCTGGCGCTGCTGGACGTGTCGGGCACGATGGCCTACCCGGTGCCCGGCACGACGATGACGCGCATGCAGGCCATCACGAAGATCGCCGGTGAGGGGCTGTCGCTGTTCGAGGCGAACACCGAGATCGGCGTGTGGGCGTTCTCGACGCATCTGGAGGGCACCCAGGACTGGCGGGAGCTGGTGGCGGTGGGCCCGCTGAGCGAGTCGGCGGGCGGGGTGCTGCGCAAGGACGCGCTGCTGTCGCAGCTCAGCGCGGTGCAGGTCAAGCCGACCGGCAACACCGGGCTGAACGACACGCTGAAGGCCGCCTACGCCCAGATGTCCAAGGAGTACGCCGACGACAAGATCAACACGGTGGTGGTGCTCACGGACGGGGCGGGCAACGACGACCCCGAGGGCGGCATCGCCGACGCCGAACTGCTGAGCTACCTGAAGAAGACCTACGATCCCAAGCGGCCGGTCAGCATCCTGCTGATCGCCTTCGGGCCGGACGCGCCGCGCGGCAAGGCGCAGATGGACGCGCTGGCGCGGGCGACGGGCGGCGAGGCGTACATCGCCCGGAACATCATGCAGGTCAGGGACTTCTTCGCGCAGGGTATGGCACGCCGCCTGTGCGCACCCCGCTGCGACGGCTAGCCCCGCTCGCCGAGCCCCGGCGGCCCGGCCCGCTGCGACGGCCGGCCCCGCCTCGGTGCGCCCCGGCGGCCCGGCCCGCGACCGGGAGCAGGGAGGCGAGGCCGCCTGCGGACCCGTCGCATCACCCGGCCACGGGAGGGTGCTGCACGCCGAGGGGGCCGGGAACGCCCGCGTAGCGGTACGGCACCGGATGGATCCCCGGCTGGACGACCAGCAGCGTGCCCGGTTCCTCCGCGTAGAAGGCGGACTCGACGGCCGCCGCCACCTCCTCGGCGCTCAACAGCGGGAACCCGGCCCTGACGAGGGTCTCCCTGACGCTGGTGCCCGCCACCAGCGGAGTGTCGGTGAATCCCGGGCAGACCGCGCCGATCCTGACGCCCACGGCGGCCAGCGGCTGGGCCAGCGCGCGTACCAGGCCGACGACCGCGTGCTTGGTCATCGTGTAGACGGGGTCGCCGCCGAAGCCGACCAGCCCGGCCAGCGAGGAGGTGACGACGATGGCCCCGCCGCCGCTCTCGGCCATCAGCGGCACGGCCGCCTCGACGCCGAAGACGACGCCGTCCATGTTCACGCCGACGGCCCTGCGGTAGCGCGCCAGGTCGAAGGCGGCGAAGTCGACGCCGCTGGAGATGCCCGCGTTGAGGTGGACCAGGTCGAGGCGGCCGTAGGTGCTCCTGGCCAGTTCGACGGCCTGCCGCGCGGTCTCCGGGTCGCTGACGTCGGCGGCCAGCCACACGCCGCCGACCTCCTCCGCCACCCGTTGCGCGCCGTCGGCGTCGAGGTCGACGAGCACGCAGCGTGCTCCTCCGGCCGCGAGTCTGCGGGTGACGGCGGCGCCGATGCCGCTGGCCGCTCCGGTGACGAGCGCGACGTTGCTCATGGGGCCTCCTGGTCGAGCATGCGATGGGCACGGGTGATCAGCGTGGGCACGGCCGAGCCGATCTCCTCGAATCCTTCCCCTACCGTCTTGCCCTGAAGGAAGCGAGCGTGAATACCTTCGACGATCACGGCGAGTTTGAAGTTGCCCAACCCGACATAGAACCCGAGATCGGACAGATCCCGGCCGGAGACTTTGGCGTAGTGGGCCGCGAATCCGGCCGCGTCGAGGAATCCGGGCGCGAGGGTCACGTCGCCCGCCACGGGGATGCTCGCACGTTCGGCGTCGCCGGGCTCCTGCCAGTACGTCAGGGTGAGGCCCAGATCGGCGAGCGGGTCGCCGAGCGTGGACATCTCCCAGTCGACGACCGCGAGGATCTCGGGTTCCGGCGCGGTGCGCACGAGGGTGTTGTCGAGCCGGTAGTCGCCGTGCACGAGCGTCGCGGCGGAGTTCCGGGGCAGCCGCTCGCGCAGGCGGGCGGCCAGCCGGTCGAAGTCGGGCCGCTCGGCGGTCTTCGATCGCTCCCACTGCAGGCACCAGCGGTCGAGTTGCCTGGCGAGGTAGCCGTCCGGCCGTCCGAAGTCGCCCAGCCCTGCGGCGCGGTAGTCGACGGCGTGGACGGCGGCGAGCACCTCGGCCAGCCGCTCGGACAGCCGCCTGGTGGCCTGCGGCGAGGGCGAGTCCAGTTCGCCGGAGGTCCTGACCGAGGCTCCGGCCACGTGGCCCATGACGTAGAAGGGGGCGCCGATCACGCTCTCGTCGCCGCAGAAGGCGACCGGTTCGGGGACCGGCACCGGCGTCGGGGCCAGCGCGGAGACCACCCGCCACTCGCGGCGCATGTCGTGGGCGGTGGGCAGTACGTGACCGAGCGGCGGACGGCGCAGGACCAGCAGGCGATTCCGGGTCCGCAGCAGGTAGGTGAGGTTCGACTTCCCGCCGGAGATCAGGGAAACGGATTCAGGCTCGCCCACGTCGGGGACGTGCGCCGCCATCCATGTGACCAGTCTCGGCCAGTCGATCCCGGGTACGGTCATGGTCCCTCATTACAACGCCATTCTCCCCCTAATACCAGCCGACGAGCGCGTAACGTTGCGTATCCGTGCGAACGACAACAGTTGGGGATCCACCGTCTTTCAGATGCCCGATGGTGGACCCGCTGGACGCCGACCGTGCCCTCACCGCCGTCCTACGGCCGGGGCGATCAGTTCCGCCACGATGCGGCAGCCCTTCCCGACGTCGGCGAGGGAGGCCGAGCCGTACCCGATGACCAGGCCGTGGACGCGCGGCGCGGCGTGGTGGTGGCGCAGCGTCGTGTCGAGCAGGACGCCGGCCTCGTGGGCGGCGGCGACGACGTCCTCGACCACGTGCTCGGGCAGTTCGGCCAGCACGTGCAGGCCCGCCGTGTCCCCGCGCAGGCGGCAGAGGCCGCCGAGCGTCTCGACGACGACCGCGCGGCGCCTGGCGTACTCCAGCCGCATCCGCCGCAGGTGCCGGTCGAGGTCGCCGTCGGCCAGCAGCGTCGCCACCGCCTGCTGCACCGGCCCGCTCGTACGGTCGCCGACCTCCTCCCGCAGCTCGGCGACGCGCGCCAGCAGCTCCGGCGGGCCGACCAGCCAGCCGAGCCCGACGTCCGGGGCCAGGGACTTCGACAGTGTCCCCAGCAGCACGACCTGTGACGGGTCCAGGCCGTACAGGGCGGGCAGGGGGGCCACGTCGTACCTGAACTCGGCGTCGTAGTCGTCCTCGACGACGACCGCGCCGGTGCGCCTGGCCCAGGCCAGCAACCGCTCCCTGCGCGGGATCGGCAGCCTGCCGCCGAGCGGGTACTGGTGGGCGGGCGTCGTGTAGAGCACGGCGAGGTCGCCGGGCAGGCCGTCCACGACAACGCCGTCCTGGTCGGCCGGGCACGGCACGACCTGCGCGCCCCTGGCGGCGAAGACGTTGCGCGCCACCCGGTAGCCGGGATCCTCCACCCCGGCGCGGGCGCCGTGGCCCAGCAGGGCGAGGGCCACCAGGTCGAGGCCGTTGCCCGTGCCCCGGGTGACCAGGATGTTCTCGGCGCCGACCGCCACCGCCCTGGTCCTCCTGAGGTGGACGGCGAGCAGTTCGCGCAGGTGGGGCAGGCCGTACGGGTCGGGGTCGTCGCCGGGCGGCAGCTCCGCCGCGCGGCGCCAGGCCCGTTTCCAGGCCGCGCGGTCGTAGTCGCGCACCCACGGGGCGCCGGGCGTGAGGTCGATGACCGCGCCGGGGCGCGGGGGCCGGTCGCAGTGCGCCTCGCCACGGTGCCGGGGGGCGGGCCGCGACCTGGGCGGGGACGGCGGCGGGGAGAACTCGGCCACGAAGGTGCCGGAGCCGTGGCGGCCGTCCAGCCAGCCTTCGGCGTACAACTGCTGGTACGCCTCCGTGACGACGGTACGGCTCACCCCGAGCTGCGCCGCGAGGCCGCGCGTCGAGGGCAGCCGCTCGCCCGGCGCCGGTGTGCCGCCGAGCATCGCCTCGCGCAGCCGGCCCGCCAGTTGCGCGGCGAGCGGCCGCGACGAGTCCCTGTCCAGGGATATCGGCAGGTCAACGAGGCTACGCACGAAGTGGTCTCCAGATTTCCGGTTTTAGTGGCCCTAATCTACAAGTCCACTTCGGGGCAGGCTTGGGGCATGCTCTCCACCACCCCGCGCACCACCCTCGGACGCGAGAAGGACCGCGGCAGCACCGACCGCGCCGACCTGTACGACGTGCTCGACAGCGGCCTCATCTGCCACCTCGGGGTGGTGGTCGACGGCCATCCCGTGGTGATCCCCACCGGGTACGGCCGCATCGGCGACACCCTCTACCTGCACGGCTCCACCGGGGCCAGTTCGCTGCGGGCGGGCGCGGGCGGCGAGGTGTGCGTCACCGTCACCCACGCGGACGGCATCGTGCTGGCCAGGTCGGTCTTCCACCACTCCGTCAACTACCGCTCCGCCATGGTGTACGGCCGCGCCCGCCTGGTCACCGACCCCGACGAGCGCCTCGCCGGGCTGCGCGCGCTGACCGAGCAGCTCGCCCCCGGCCAGTGGGACTACGCCAGGCAGCCCAGCCGCAAGGAGCTCGCGGCCACGTCCGTGCTGGCGCTCTCGCTGGAGGAGGCGTCGGTCAAGATCCGCAGAGGCGGTCCGATGGACGACGACGCCGACTACGCGCTTCCGGTGTGGGCCGGGGTGTTGCCGCTGGTCACCGCGTGGGGGCCGGTCGTACCCGATCCGGCACTTCCCGAAGATGTGGACGTACCGGTTCACATTCGGGCGCGTCGGTAGTTTCATGAGAACTTGACCCCTGGATCGCACGTCCAATCCGGTGGGCCGCCTCCTGACGGGAGTTGGCAATGGAATGGAGTGCACCCGGATACACCGAGATCCGGCAGCTCGCCACCGGCGGCAGTGGGCGCGTCGTGCTCGCGCTGCACGAGGCGACCGGCACCAAGGTGGCGGTCAAGTACCTGTCCGAGCGGCTGCTGCGCGACGCCTCGGCCGTGGCCAGGTTCCAGTCCGAGGCGCGGCTGCTCACGACGCTGCGCGACCAGCACATCGCCACCATGTGGGAGTACGTCCAGGAACCCGGCGGCGCCGCCATCGTCATGGAACTGGTCAACGGGGTGTCGCTGCGCAGGCTGCTGCGCGAGAACGGCACCACCGGGGCCGAGGCGGCGCTGGCCCTGCTCAAGGGGTCGCTGCTCGGGCTGGCGCGGGCGCACGAGATCGGGCTGGTGCACCGCGACTACAAGCCGGAGAACGTCGTCGTGCGCGAGGACGGGGTCAGCAAGCTGATCGACTTCGGCATCGCCGTCCGGCAGGGTACGGCGGCGCGGCCCGAGGGGACGCCGCCGTACATGGCGCCCGAGCTGTGGGCGGGCGGAACCGCCTCTGCCGCGACCGACGTGTACGCGGCCACGGCGGTGTTCTTCGAGTGCCTGACCGGGCACCGGCCGTACCGTTCGACCGAGCCGAGTGTGCTCGGCTACCAGCATCTGCACGCGCCCGTCCCGGTCGCGGACGCGCCGCCGGCCGTGCGCGGGCTGGTCGAGCGGGGGATGGCCAAGCATCCGTCGCTGCGTCCGCCGAGTGCGGCGGAGTTCGTGCGGGAGTTGGAGCGGGTGGCCGTCGCCGGGTACGGCGAGGACTGGGAGGAGCGGGGGCACAGGCGGCTGGTCGGGCTGCTGAGCGTGCTGGGGGCGTTGTTCCCGGCGCCGCCGCCGGGAGCGCCGGAGGTCGGGACGACCTTCGCGGAGAGCACCTTTCCCACCCAGCCCGACGTCGGCCTCCACCCGTCGTCGGCGACCCCGGACACCGCCCGCGCCTTACCCGAGCCCGGCGCGGCCTCCGCGCACTCCGACCCGGCCGGTGCGGACCTCGGCGCCCCACAGGCGGAGGCCGTTCCCGGCGCCACTGCCCGCCTCAACCCCGACACCGCCCCTCCCGGCTCCGATGCCACTGCTCATCCCGACTCGGAGGACACCACCCGGCTCAGCGCCGACGCCACGGCTCGCCCCGGCGCGGAGGCCGCCGCCCGGTTCGGCTCCCCTGCCACTGCTCGGCTCGGCTCCCACACCACCGTGAAGGCCGCGCGGCGGGCGGCGCGGAAGGGGTTCGTACGGCGGGCCACAAGGAGCAATGCCGCCCGTATGGCCGTCGGTGCCGGTGTCGCCGCCATGGTTTCCGTGGTGGTGCTCCTGCTGGCCGGTCGAGAGACCCGGCCGCTGCCGATCGACGTCGTCGCCGCCCAGCCGTCGAACGGACAGCCGCCGCCAGGGCAGTTGGGCACCCCGCCCGACCCGCCCTCACTCGGCACCCCGCCGCCCGGTAGCTCGCGTGCGAGCGGTGGGCCCGTGCCGCCCGAAGCCTCGGCCAAGGCACGGGCCAATCCTCCGGCGCGGAACTCGCCCTCCCCTGCCGTGCCCCTGCCGACTCCCCTGAATCCCACGACACCGCCCCCCACAGGGGCGCCGCCCGCGGTTGTGCCGTCCGGGGTGCCGACCACCGCGACCCCGGCTCCCCCGACGGAGGTGGCGGGGCTGTCGCTCGGCAAGCTGGACGTCGACGGGCGGGATGCGGCCGCGGCGGCCACCGTACGGACCACAGGCGGCGGCACCGTCAAGGTGACGGCCAGGTTCACGGTCGCGGGAGCGGTCGTGAGGACCACGACGGTACGGCTCAGCGGCGCGACCTCCTACGAACGGACCCTCCGCCACACCCTCGCCGAACGTCCCTGCGGCCGGCGTGTGACGCTCACGGTGACGACCTCGCCCCCGTCCCCGACCGGCCCGCTGTCCTCCAGTGCGGTCGGGGCCGCGTGTCCGACCGAGGTGACCGGTCTGCGTGTCGCGGTGTCCTCGGCCAGACAGCCGGGCACCGCCGTACAGGCGAGGGTGCGGATGGAGGCGACGGGGACGGAGGCGATCCCGGTGCGCGTCCAGTGGCTCGTGAACGGCGACGTCGTCGCCACGCGGGAATCATCCCTCTCCGGGCGGACCGTGTACGAAGGCTCGTACTCCTACACCTTCCGGGCACGCCCGTGCGGCGCGACCGTGACCGCCGTGGTCGCCGCAGGCGGCCGCGAGGCGCGGGCGCACACCACGATGGACTGCCCGGCGGGTGTCCACCAGGTGGACGTCCAGCGCGCCTACCTGACCCGGGGGCAGGGGGGCGCCACGGTCGCCGTGTCGACCGTGAACGACCAGCCGGTACAGCTCACCGTCACCCTCACCGTCGACGGGCGCCCGGTGGGTGCCCAGACGCTGGACCTGTCCGGTGCCACGTCGTACACCCGCTCGGTCGGCTTCGCGACGGGGGACGTCCCGTGCGGCAGCCCGTGGTCGGTCAGGGCCGAGGCGGGCGGCCGGGTCGCCACCGCCACGGGCACCACACCGCCGTGCCCGGTGGACACCCCCAGCCCTTCGCAACGTACGCCCTCGCTCGAACTCCCGTCCCTCGACGACGCCCTCGGCACCCTCGAAGCCATCACCTCCCGTGACGGCCCGCCGCCTTCGTCTCCGTGACAGACGGTCGAGCCGCCCGCGTGATCTGCGCGGAGTTCGACCCTTCAGGCCAAGCAATCATGCTAAATCGTGATTAAGCGGGCTCTACAGGTGTTGATGCAGTTAAACTGCCGATCGTCTGCTGTCGGCGGGGCCCGGACCACTCATAGGGAAGAGGCGTGATGCAGGGGCGGTGGGGGGTTCCCGGTTACACGGAGATCCGCGAACTCGGCAACGGCGCGACCGGCCGGGTCGTCCTCGCAGCCAGCGCCCACGACGAGGCCAGGGTCGCGATCAAATACCTGTCCGAGGAACTGAGGGCCGACGTCGGCTTCGTCGCCAGGTTCCGGCACGAGGCCAGGCTGCTGTCCACCATGCGCGGCCCGCACAATGCCCGGCTGATCGACTACCTGGAGACCCGCGAGGGCTCGGCGATCATCATGGAGCTGGTGAACGGCGTCCCCCTGCGCGAACTGCTCGGCGCGGAGGGGCCCACCGGCCCGGAGGCGGCGTTGTCGGTGCTGAAGGGCTCGCTGCACGGGCTGGCCGCCGCCCACGCACTCGGCGTCGTGCACAGGGACTTCAAGCCCGAGAACGTGATGATCCAGGTGGACGGCAGCTGCAAGCTGCTGGACTTCGGCATCGCCGTACGAGCGGGTGAGGGTACGGCGGTCGCGGGCAGCCCGGCGTACATGGCGCCGGAGCAGTGGGCGGGCTCCGCGCTGGCGCCCACGGCCGACGTGTACGCCGCCACGGTCGTCTTCTACGAGTGCCTGACCGGCAACCGGCCCTACCGGGCCTCCAGTCCGGCCGCGCTCGCCCACCAGCACCGCACCGCGGCGCCGCCGGTCGACGACGTACCGGAGCAACTGCGGGGACTCGTCGAACGGGGGCTGGCCAAGCAGCCGGGCGAGCGCCCGCCGTCGGCCGAGGCGCTGCTTTCGATGCTGGAGGCGGTCGCCGCCGCGTCGTACGGCCCCGACTGGGAGGAACGCGGGCGCCGGACCCTGGCCAGGATGGCCTCGATGCTGCTGCTGTTCTTCCCGGAGCCGGTGAACGAGGCGGACATCGTCCTCTCGGAGACGCCCCCCGACCGTGGGGGCCGGAAGCGGCGGGGCAGGCGTCCGGTGGCGATGGGGGCCAAGGTCGTGATCGGCGTGGTCTTCCTGGGGGTGGTGGCCGGTGCCGCCGTCCTGGTGGTGAACGGCTCCGACGACACGCCCGCGTTGCGGACGCAGAGCGTGCAGTCGACTCCCACGCCCCCGCCGCTGGAAGTGCCCGTCACGGACGAGCCCGCCGAGGAGCCGTCGGAGACCCCCACCACCGCGAAACGCTCGAAGACCCCCAGGCCGACGCCGACGCCCACACCTCCCGTGCGCACCGTGGCGCCGAGTGTGAAACCGTCCCCGTCGAAGACGAAGACCCCCACACCCACACCCACGCCGACACGGACGCCGTCGCGAACGCCGACGAGGACCACCCCCGCGCCGACGCCGACCCCTTCCGAGACGCCGTACCCGGAGCTCACCGGCAGCCACGGCCTCGGGGAGACTCCGCCGCCTCCGGCCACGACGCTCCCGCCGACCGGCCCCGCGCCGACCGGCCCCGGAGACATCCCCGCGACCGGCTGACCCACCCCGGGCAACCGGCCGTCCCGGCGACCGGCCACTCCTGGGACGGCCTGGGCAAACGGCCACCCCCGCGACCGGCCGTTCAGGGGTCGGCCGGTGCCGGCCGGGGCGGCGGCGGTGAGGTGTCCGCAAGTGGCTGGTGACGTCCGGCGCGCTCGCGGTCACACTGGCGGGAGGAGCCGGATGAACGGGCAGGTGCGGCCATGGGCGACGGACACGGGGATATCGCCGGATACCGGCTGACGGGGCGCACGCGGATCGCCGAGCTCGGTTCCTGGAGCGGTGCGATCACGCCCGATGGACGGCGGGCGGGGGTGCTGCGGTTCGACCCGCACGTCGTCGGGCTGCCCGGCGTGCGCGAACGGCTGATCGCCGCCGTGGTCACCGACCGGCAGCTGGCGGCGAGCGGCGTCGCGGGCCTGGTGCCACCGGCCGATCTGGCGGCGGTCGGCGACGAGGTGTGGCTGCTGACCGACCGGCCGGTGAGCCCGGTGCTGTCGGAACTGCTGACGGCAGGCGTCGTAGACGCTGCGGGGGCGGCGGCCGTCCTCGTGGAGACCGCCCGGATCCTGATGACACTCCACACCGCCGAGTCCCCACAAGCGCCTCAGACCGCCCCGACGCCGTCCGAGCCGCCGCACGCCGCTCGGGGGGCGTCTGATCGGGCGTACGGCGCGGGGGTGACGCACGGTTCGCTGAGTGCCGCCACGGTCGTGGTCGCCGAGGACGGCTCGGTGCACCTCCTCGAACGTGGTCTCGCCGACGCCGTGCACGGCGTGGTCTCCGCGCCCGGCCAGGACGTGGCCGCCTGGGCACGGCTGGCCGGAGAACTGGCGGCGAGCGCTCCGCCGCACGTGGCCGAGATGTTCGAAAGAGCCGCCGCAGCCGCCGTACGGCACGGCCTGGCCACCGCACGTGCCACCCTGCTCGGCGACCACGACCGGTTACCGGCCGGACGGATCAGCCTCGACCGGCTGGCCATGGAAGCCCGCCATCGAGCCGCCGTGGAATCCCGCCACCCGGCCGCCGGCCGGCCGACGGAGAACCCCGGCACCCGGCCCACCGTCCCTGCGTCCGGTGCCGACCGCGACGAGGGTGAGATCGTCACAGTGCGGCGGGTGCCGACGGCACCGCCGCAGCGCTTCGGCCCAGGGGTGGCCACCGGGCCGACGGATGCGACGACGGCCGCACCGACACGCGGTCGCGGGCCGGGTTCCGGACGCCGACAGGGTTCCGGTCGCGGATCAGGCCGGAACCGGGCGCGTCCGGTGTCGGTCGTCGCTCTGGTGGTCGCCGTGGTCGTCGCGGGGGTGGTGTTCGCGTGGGCGCGATCGGGGGGCTCGGTGCCGCTCACGGTCACCACCCTGGAGGTCCGTACGTCGGAGACGACCGTCGGCTGCGACTCAGCGGTGATCGTCACCGGCCGGGTGACCACGAACGGCGCTCCCGGGGAGATCGTCTACGAGTGGTCCCAGAGCGACAGGGCGACGCGAACACGCAGGACGCAGCAGGTGACGGCGGGTACGACGGAGTACACGCTGCCGCTGCGATGGAGTGTCGCGGGCAAGAGCACGGTGAAGCTCACGGCGACTCTCACCATCGTCTCCCCAGACCGGTTGGAGAAACGGGCCGACTTCACCTACCAGTGCTGACAATGCATCTCATAGCAGTTCTTACTACTCTGGCAGCATGACCACGCAGACCCCCGCGGGCTGGTACCCGGACCCCTACGGATCGCCCCAACTGCGCTGGTGGGACGGCACCCAGTGGACAGACGCGACCCACGCGCAGGAGCAGCCCCAAGGACCGGCGCAGGACCGCCCTGTGCCCACCGCCGGGCCCACCCTCGGGCCCACCGCCGTCCTCCCCGCCCATGAGGCTCCCGACTGGACCGCGCACCCGGCCAACCCCACGATGCAGTACGGTCTGCCGGTGCAGGGCCAGGACCAGTTCGGCGGACCGGAGGCGCCCACCCAGGAGACCTCGGGCCCGCAGTTCTCCGGCTCGCACCCGCCGGGCGCACCGCCTTCGGGCCCGGACCCCGCAGGCTCGCAGACCTCAGGCTCCCAGGATCCGGGTCTCCAGGGTTCGGGCCCCCAGCCTTCGGGTCCACAGGGTTCGGGTCCGCAGTCGTCGGGGCCGCAGTTCGCTCCGCCGGAGGTCATCGGCTCGCATCCCGCCGAGTCGCCGTTCGCGAACCCCGGCGGGCCCGGCCAGGCGCCGCCGTACAACACCCCTCAGAGCCCGTACGGCCAGCAGCCCTACGGACAGCAACCGTATGGCCAGCAGTATGGCCAGCCGGGCGCATACGGACAACAGGGCCAGTACGGACAGCCAGAGCCCGGCAGCCAACCAGGGCCCTACGGACAGCCGGGCCAGTACGGTCAACCCGGGCCCAGCAGCCAGCCGGGGGCATACGGACAGCCGGGCCAGTACGGACAGCCAGGGCCCTACGGGCAATCGGGTCAGCATGGGCAATCAGGCCCTTACGGGCAATCGGGTCAGCATGGGCAACCGGGGCCCTACGGGCAGGTGCCCGGTCCCGGTGGCTATGGCCGGCCGCGCAAGTCGGGCGGCAGTGCGACGCCGTGGATCATCGGCGGGGTCGGCGCGCTCGTGGTCGTGGTGCTGATCGTGATCGCCGCGGTCGTGGTCGTCAACTCCGACTCGGACCCGGAACCGCTCGCCCGGGTCTCCCCGCCGCCGACCTCGGAGACCGTCCCGGACCCGCCGTCCAGCGCCCCACCCACCCAGGCCCCGCCGCCCACCACGCTGCCCCAGCCGTCCGACGGTGTGATCACCGACACCCGGGCGGGCGTCTCGTTCGCCGTCCCCGAGGGCTGGCAGGTGCCGGAGTACAAGGCTCTCAACGGCAACAACGAGGTCACCAGGCAGCTGTGGTCGAGCGCGGTCGAACGCGTCTCCCACGCCGCCTACAACGGCAAGACCGACAACAACTGGATCGGCAACATCTACGCGGGCGAGCTCAACCAGCTCTTCCCGTACGAGAGCGGCCAGAGCCTCGCCCCCACGGCCACCGCCGTCGTCGCGGCCTTCGGCGAGTACTACAAGCTGGAGCACACCCGCAAGATCGTCGAGAACAAGGCCATCACGATCGGCGACAAGAAGGGCTGGCTCGTGCAGTTCGAGCTGGACTTCACCAGGATCTCCGACGAGAAGGGCTACAAGTGGAAGAAGGAGAGCGGCGCCGTCGTACTGATGGAGCGCGCTCAGGGCGAGCGTCCGACCCTCGTGTACGCCTCCGTACCGGACAATCTGGGCACCGATGTGCTGGGCAAGGTTCTCAGCTCCCTCAAGCCCGCCTGAGCAGGGGCACTAGGCTGAGCCCATGAGTGACGTGCTGGTCTGGATCGACTGCGAGATGACAGGGCTGGACCTCGGGCGCGACGCGCTCGTCGAGGTGGCGTGCGTGGTCACCGACAGCGAGCTGAACCAGCTCGACGAGGGCGTCGACGTGGTCATCAAGCCGCCGCCCGAGTCGCTGGCGCAGATGTCGGAGGTGGTGCGCGAGATGCACACGGCCTCCGGCCTGCTGCCGCTGCTGGCCGAGGGGGTGACGCTGGCCGAGGCCGAGTCGCTGGTGCTCGACTACATCCGGCGGCACGTGCCCGACGCGAAGCGGGCGCCGCTGTGCGGCAACTCCATCGGCACCGACCGCACCTTCATCGCCCGCGACATGCCCACTGTGGACGCGCACCTGCACTACCGCATGATCGACGTCTCGTCGATCAAGGAGCTGGTACGCCGCTGGTACCCACGCGTCTACTTCGCCGCGCCCGAGAAGCAGGGCGGCCACCGGGCGCTGGCCGACATCACCGAGTCCATCAGGGAGCTGCGCTACTACCGTGCGGCCGTGTTCGTGCCCCAGCCGGGTCCCGACTCGGCGACCGCCCGGGAACTCGCCGAACACGTCAGCGAGTAATCCAGTGGCGAAAAGAGTCCCGAACACCGCTACACTTTTCCTGTGCCGCGCTAGTCGTGGCGCATGGTGGGCGTAGCTCAGTTGGCAGAGCGCCAGGTTGTGGTCCTGGATGTCGGGGGTTCAAGTCCCCTCGCTCACCCCATGCTCGAAGGGCCGGTCTTCACGGAGACTGGCCCTTCGGCTTTCCTGTGGGCGGACCGTTCCCTACGAACACCGCGTTTTCTCCAGCAACGCCCCCAAAAGCAGACAATGCGAGTTATGCTCGCTGTCTACCGCAACACGCCGGAGCTCGGGGGCCACTGGCGATGATCTGACCGACATCGTGCCCTCGGAGGCCGGATGAGAGTCGACGACACCGCCTTCGACGGCGTGTTCACGTCTTTGAGCAAGCGCGAGGCCGAGGTCATGGACCTCATCGCGACCGGCGAGTCCAACGGCCAGATAGCCAGGCGCTTATTCCTCAGCGAGAAGACGGTGAAGAATCACGTCAATCGCATCTACGCCAAACTCGGCGTGGACTCCCGCCCCACCGCGATCGGCCTGTGGCTGTCCAGGAACGCCCCATCGTAAGGGCGCCGCCCGGGAGCGGCGCCTGTCTCTCGCAGCGCGCCGCTCGGGGTAAAGCGGTGGACCGCCCGGCCGCTCATGCGAAACCATGACCAACCATGGATCTTCCACTCACCCGGGACGAGGCGATCGCGGCCGAGCAGGCGGGGCGGCAGTTCAAGTACCTGTTCTTCTGGGGCCATCAGCCCACCCGCGACGGCAGTGTCGGCCCCGGCTGCCTCAGCCAGTGGTGGCCGATCGACTTCACCGAGGACGGTCACCTCTACCGCTCGGCCGAGCACTACATGATGGCCCACAAGGCGTGGCTGTTCGGCGACGCGGAGACGGCCGAGCAGATCCTGGCCTGCGGCCATCCGCGTGATGCCAAGGAACTCGGCAGGAAGGCGCGCGGCTTCGACCAGGCCGTGTGGGAACGCGAACGATTCGGCATCGTCGTCCGCGCCAGCGTGGCGAAGTTCGGCCAGCACCCGGATCTGGGCGCCTACCTGGCCACCTCGCGGGGCCGGGTACTCGTCGAGGCCAGCCCCCGCGACCGGATCTGGGGCATCGGCCTCGGCGCCGCCAACGAGCGGGCGGCCTCGCCCTCGACGTGGCGGGGGCTGAACCTGCTCGGCTTCGCCCTCATGGCCGCACGTGACACCTTGGCGGCATAAAGGCAAAGAGCCCCCGTCGCGACGAGGGCTCCTTGACGGGCTCAGAGGTCGAACTCGCCACTCTTGGCGCCGCGCAGGAACGCGGACCACTCGCTTGGAGTGAAGATCAGTGCTGGGCCGGTCGGATCCTTGCTGTCCCTGACTCCGACAACGCCGGGCAGGTTGGAAGCAACCTCGACACAGTTCCCGCCGTTGTTGCTGAACCGGCTCTTACGCCACTCAAAGCGATCGAGATCCACATCCACCCTTGGACCGTCACTGTTCACGATCATCACGTCCTTCGCTACCTGCTTGAGCAGGCTCCGGGTCTGATCCGGATCAAGGGCCTAGGTGATTGAGAACCAGGCTATACCGATCTACCGCACCTATGAAGTCGCAGAACTATGGCCTAGAGGTACATCGTCACGTCTACCCTCGCCTGCAGGGCGAGGCGTCCGCGACGAAGCCCGGCCACCTCACAGGTAGTCGGGCTTCATCGATGTGGATTGGCCCGGTGACGGCCAGCCTGCTATGGCAAGTCGAACTCTCGGTGGCTTACGCCATCGAGGAAGGCCGCCCACTCAGCGTGAGTGAAGACCAGTGCTGGGCCGCCGGGGTTCTTGCTGTCACGCACAGCGATGATGTCTGGCAGGTTGCGGGCAACCTCGACACATGCGCCGCCCTGACCGTTGCTCATGGAAGACTTCCGCCAAACGGCATGGGACAGATCGTAGTGCGACATCCTGCACCTCCTCAGTCGTCGGGTGCTACTGAAGATCGCGTGCCACCCGCTCAGTAAGAGCTACCCATTCATCAGCAGACTGATCAGGTCGGCCCGTCGGGGTTCGTCGTCGCGTGGTCGGTTGGTCAGCGACCAGAACGCAATCAGCTCGTCGGCGACCGGAATGCAAAGAGCCCTCGTCGTGACGAGGGCTCTTTGACGGGCTCAGAGGTCGAACTCGCCACTCTTGGCGCCGCGCAGGAACGCGGACCACTCGCTCGGGGTGAAGATCAGAGCCGGGCCGGTCGGATCCTTGCTGTCCCTGACACCCACAACGCCGGGCAGATTGGAAGCAACCTCGACACAGTCTCCGCCGTTGTTGCTGAACCGGCTCTTACGCCACTCAAGGAGGGTGAGGTCCACATCCACCCTTGGGTCATTGTCCACGCATATCACGCTTCCTCCGCCACCTGCGCGAGCAGGTTCCGGGTCCGGTCCGGATCGAGGGCCTTCGCGCGTAGGTGGTTAAAGACCAGGTTATACCGATCTACCGCTTTCTGCTCCTCCAGATAGAGGCTGCCGACGGGGTTCTCCAGGTAGACCACGTCCGGATCTGGGGCCTGGAACCCAAGGACGACGAACCCGCCATCCATCGCCGGATGTGGCCCCGCCTCGAATGGAAGGACTTGAAGCGTGACGTTGGGCCGTTCGGACATCTCGACCAGGTGACGGAGTTGGGCTTGCATGGTCTCCCGACCTCCGACCGGGCGGCGAATCACGGCCTCGTTCATGACGACCCACAGCTGCAGTGGATTGGAGTCGGTGAGCCGGACTTGCCTCGCCTGCCGAAAGTCGATCTTCCGGTCGATCTCTTCAGGGCTCGATGCCGTCGGGTCCGTCCGGATGTAGCCCCGGTAGTAGTCGGGTGTCTGGAGCAGTCCGGGCACAAGTTCGGTGTTGTAGCTGCGCAGCTCGGAGACTTCAGCCTCCAGTCCGACGAAGGCTTGGAACCACTCGGGGATCACATCGCCGAAGGTGTGCCACCATCCGCGCTGTCGGGCTTCTCTGGCGAGGGTGAGCAGCTCTTCGCGGGCGCTGCCGTGGATGTTGTAGACGTCCAGGAGTGCGCGCAGATCGATCGGGCGAATCCGCCGTCGTCCGTTTTCGATGCGGCTGACCCATGACGGATCGAGTTCCAGCCTCTCGCCCACCGCCTCGGCGGTGAGACCTGCCTCCTTCCGGAGACGGCGAAGCTCGCCCGCCAGTCGTCTGCGCCTCACCGTGGGACTGCTTCCCGTTGTCAACGCGGTCACCTCTCTTCGGAAGACGGCTCCGCCTGCGGAGCGCCCTGCGTGACGCCAAACACAGGCAAAACGGAAACCTTCAAATGGCATCTTGCCATTCTGCTGACCTTACCGGCATCATACTAACGGCAACGAAGCGGTCACGCTCCGGATATGCGGAGTTGATCACCCTGGACAGAGGGGGTAACGGGATGCCGGCTGTTGACCTCGGTATCGGCGCTGTCGGAGGTCGGGCTGTGATGAGACGGGCAGGGCTGGCGATGACCCTCACGCTGCCGGGTACCGATCTGTCGGTGCGGCTGGCTCGGCAATGTGCGGGGCTCACTCTGCCGGGTGTGGGCTGCCTGCCGAGCGTAGTCGCCGACGCGGAGGCCGTGCTGGGCGAGTTGGGGGGCAATGCCGTCCGTCACACTGCCTCGGGCGGTCCCCACGGGGAGTTCTCGGTGGAGATCTGGCAGAGGATTCGTGACGGGCGGACCGTGGTGTCCGTGGCCGTGCACGATCAGGGGTCTGCCGGGCGCCCTGAGGTGCGGCCGGTCTCCACGTCGGCCGAGGGTGGGCGGGGGCTGCTGGTGGTGGCCGGTCTGGCTCGGCGCTGGGGGTTCGCCTCGGCGGGCACAGGGTGCGGCCGTGTGGTTTGGGCCGAACTGGAGGCGGATCACAGTGACGGGTGCCTGGCCGGTGACGGGTGACCAGGGGCCGGACAACTGCTCGACCGGGCGTCCGGCGCGGACCGTGGAGCCGGGTGACTGGGTGGTGGTCGTGCGCGTCGAGGACGGTGACACGGCGGCGACGGCCAGCAGGTGGGCCGCGCACCTGGTCGGCATGCATGGAGTGGTGCTCTTGGTCCGTGGCGACTCGTGGGCTCGGGTGCGCTTGGACGAAGAGGTGGACCGGCGTAAGATCTGGCGGTTCTCACTGCTGGATCTGGAGCCGTGGGTGCCGCCGCCAGCGCCCGTCGCGTATGCGGAGGTCCTGTGCTGCGGGGTGGCGGGTGATCGCGGGCGGGTGCTGCACGCGCTCGCGGGCCGGCCGCGTCCAGGAGAGCAGATCCCGACGTTGTGCGGGGTGGTCGCCCGTGGTGTGTGGCGAGAGCGGCAACCGATCCGGTGGTCGGCCGGGTATCCGCGTGCGTGCATGCAGTGCTCGTGGCTGGCGCCGCTGGCACGGGCTCGGGGGCCCGATCTCACGGTGTGATCAGAGCGTGGATGCCCGATGCCGTGCCCTTGTACGGCGTGGTCGTCACGGCGGGGGGCCGGACGGGGCGGAGCGTGCCCCTGGAGGCCGCCCGCCGGCGACGGCGGATGGCCTTGGGAGGGCTTGCCGTAAAAGATGCTTGGGAGGTTTTACCGGTGAAGAGGGGAGGAAGGCGCTACGTCAGGGCGCGGGAGAGGGCGCGGACGCCCTCGGACAGGTCGGGCTCCGGGATGTTCAGGGCCGGGCGCAGGCGGATGCTGCGGGTTCCGCACGGCAGCACCAGGACGCCCTCCTCCTCCCTCAGCCGGGTCACCACCTCGTCGCGTTCGGCTCCCGACCGCAGGTCGAAGGCGGCCATCAGGCCGCGCCCGCGTGCCGACGACACCCGCTCCGGGTGCTCGGCCTGCAGCTTGAGCAGGTTCTCCAGCAGCCACGTGCCGAGTTCGGCGGCCCGCTCGATCAGCCCGTCCCGCTCGATGATCTCCAGCAGGCCGCGTGAGCGCACCATGTCCACCAGCCCGCCGCCCCACGTCGAGTTGATCCGGCTGCTGACCCGGAACACGTTGTCCGGCACCTCGTCCACACGGCGGCCCGCCATGATCCCGCCGACCTGCACCTTCTTCGCGAAGGCCACGATGTCGGGTTCGAGCCCGAGTTGCTGGTAGGCCCAGGCGGTGCCGGTGGTGCCCGCGCCGGTCTGCACCTCGTCCAGGACGAACAGCGCGTCGTGTTCGAGGCACAGCCGCTGCATCGCCCGCAGGAACTCCGGCCGCATGTGGTTGTCGCCGCCCTCCCCCTGGATGGGTTCGGCGATGAAGCAGGCGATGTCGTGCGGGTGGCGTTCGAAGGCGGCGCGGGCCTGGGCGAGCGCACGCTCCTCCGCGGCCTCGACGTCGCCGTGGTGGACGGCGGGTACGTCGATGCGCGGCCAGTCGAAGCGCGGGAACCGGTCGGTCTTGGTCGGGTCGGTGTTGGTGAGGCTGAGCGTGTACCCCGAACGGCCGTGGAAGGCCCGCGTCAGGTGCAGGACCCGGGTGCCGAGGTCGCGGGAGCGTCCGGCGGCCTCGTTGCGGCGGCTCTTCCAGTCGAAGGCGGTCTTGAGCGCGTTCTCGACGGCGAGGGCGCCGCCCTCGACGAAGAACAGGTGCGGCAGCGCGGGGTCGCCGAGCACGCGGGCGAAGGTGTCGACGAAGTCGGCCAGGTGCTCGGTGTACATGTCGGGGTTGGCCGGCTTGTTGCGGGCGACCTCGCCGAGGAGCCGGGCGAGCGCGGGGTCGAACGGGGGGTTCACCCCGAGGGGGGCGGAGGCGAAGAAGGTGTAGAAGTCGAGGTACCTCCGGCCGGTACGGGCGTCCACGAGCCAGGACCCCTGGCTGCGTTCGAGGTCGAGCACGAGCCGGTAGCCATCGACGAGAAGGTGGCGGGAGAGGCGGTCAAGTACGTCCATGTCGTCCTCCTCCTAGGGCCTGACACGCCATACCTTCCCTATTTATCCCGTAAATACCCGCAAATCTTGCGGTGTACGAGTTTCAGGACGCCAGGTTCTTCACCTTGAAGGAGAGGATCACCATGGCGATGCCGTAGACGATGGCGAAGATGCCGAGCAGCCAGGTGAGGGCCAGCATGCCGCTGCCGGGCCAGACGAAGAGGATTACACCGAAGATCACCGACAGGATGCCGCCGACGATCAGCATCCACTCGTTGTCGATGCTCTGCCGCAGCTTGATCCCGGCCACGATCTCGGCGATACCGCTGAGGATGGCCCAGAAGGCGATCACGTACAGCAGGGCCAGCGCGGTGATGCCCGGCCAGACGAAGGCCACGATACCGGCGAGGATCCCGATGATTCCGGCGATGATGAGCCAGGCCCGAGAGTCGACATTGTGCCCGAACCCGGCCCAGAGCGAGAAGATTCCGCTCACGATCGCGTAGGCGCCGAAGATGATCACCAGCACGAATACGGTGATCCCGGGCCACACCAGGGCCAGGATGCCGAAGATGATGGCACAGATACCCCGGATCAGGATGAGCCACCACGTACGCGCGATTTGCTCCATAAGTGGCCCATATCCAGAAAGATCCCGAAATCAGACCAGGGTCAGGTCAAATCTCGGTTACCCGGACGGCGACCGTACCTGAAGGTCCCCGCCTGATCCGGCTGCCCAGCAGGGTGATCCGGCCGATCAGCCCGTACTTCCGCCGCAGCAGGCCGCGCACCCGCTCGGTCTCCGCCGCCGACAGGATCTCCGCCCGCCCCGCGACCGGCTCGCCCGTCACCCTGCCCCGCACGTCGCACGGCGCGACGCTCACCGACGGGTCGCGGCGGATGCGTTTGACCTTGCCCGAGTCGGTGACCGTCCAGAAGACCAGCGCGTCGTCGTCCTGCGCGCACCACACCGGGGTGGCCACCGGAGTGGCGTCCTTGCGGAAGGTGGTGACCGAGACGTACTTCTCAGAGCCGAGGTTCACACATGCGAGTAGACCACGATCGAGACCGCGATGTACTGCACCAGGTAGGCGGCAAGGGTGAAGGCGTGGAAAACCTCGTGGAAACCGAACCAGCGCGGCGACGGGTCGGGGCGGCGCAGGCCGTACACGACGGCTCCGGCGCTGTAGAAGACGCCGCCGACCGCGACGAGCACCACGGCGGCCACCCCCGCGCCCGCCAGCAACTGCGGCATCACGAAGATCGCCGTCCAGCCCAGCGCCAGGTAGAGGACGGTGTAGAGCCAGCGCGGGGCGTTCATCCAGCACACCCGGAACATCACCCCGGACAGGGCGCCGCCCCAGGTGACCGTCAGCACCGCGATCCGGGCCGCGCCGTCGAGGGCGAGCAGCGCGAACGGCGTGTAGGTGCCCGCGATGATCAGATAGATGTTGGCGTGGTCGAAGCGCCGCAGCATCTCGGCCAGCCGGGGGCCGAGAGTGCCCCGGTGGTAGGTGGCGGAGATGCCGAAGAGCAGGCCCGAGGTGATCGCGTAGATCGCGGAGGCGAGCCTGGCCTGGAGGGTGGGGCCGAGCGCCACGAGCACGAACCCGGCGACCAGGGTCACGGGCAGCGCTCCGGTGTGCAACCAGCCTCGTAGCCTGGGCTTCGCGGTGATGGCCGTCATGAAACCTACGGTAGCGTAGGTTACAGACCCTGCAGAAAGCGGGCCGCGATCGGCACCGCCGCCGCACGTCCCGAGCCGCCGTTGCGCACGAAGACCGCGAACGCCACGTCGTCGCGGTAGCCGATGAGCCACGCGTGCGACCTCTGCTGCGCCACCTCCGCCGTCCCCGTCTTGCCCGCCGTGCCCTCGGGCAGGCCCATCCCGGCGGCCGTGCCCATGGACACCGTGGCCGACATCATCTCGCGCAGCGCGCCCGCGACGTCCTCGCCCAGCTCGACCTCGGACGGCGCGGGGCCGTCCAGCCGCTCCGCCTCCTTCGCGGGCAGCAAGCGGGGCGAGCGCCAGACGCCGCTCTCGACCGCCGCCGCCACCGCCGCCATGCACAGCGGCGTGGCCGTGACCGTGCTCACACCCCCGATCACCGCCTCGCCGAAATTGTCCGGGTCGGTGAGGTCGCCGAGCTGGCCGCAGCCGCCGCCCACCCCGGTCGGGAGCGTCATCGGGCGAAACCCCCACTCGGCCGACACCTCCGTCAGCTCCTCCGGCCCCAGCCGGGTCACGGCCTGCTCGACGAACGAGGTGTTGCACGAGTGGGCGAACGCCTCCAGAAACGGCAGGGTGCCCCGGTCGGCGTCGTCGGCGTTCGGGATCGTCACGCTGAACGGGACCGTGTACGCGGCCGGGCAGCCGACCGGGTCCGACGGGGTCAGCCCGCTCCGCAGCAGCGCGGCGGCGACCACCACCTTGAAGGTCGAGCCCGGCGGGTAGAAGGTGGAGAAGGCCCGCTCGCCGCCGCTCAGCCGGTCGGCCACCGCCAGCACCTCGCCGGTGCTGGAGCGGATCGCCACGATCGCCGCCTCCGGCACCCCGTCCAGCGCCCGCGCCGCCGCGGCCTGGATCGGCCGCGACAACGTCGTGCGCTGCCGCTTCGGCTTGTCCACCGTGCTGATCAGCCGCCTGACGCTGTCGTCCGGCAGGATCACCTGCAGCGCCTGGCCCACCGCGTTCGGGTAACCGGCGGCCAGCCGGTCCAGGTAGTGGCGGGCGTAGCTGTCCGCCGGGAACTTCTCCCCCTCCGCCGTGACGAGCACCACCGAGGGGCTCTCGACCTTGTCGATCTCCAGGATGCCGCCGTCCTTCAGCAGCGGGTGGAGCGTCTCCGGCGTCCACAGCACCCGCCACGCGCCCTCCCTGACGGCCAGCCGCAGCGTGCTCTCGAACTCCCACCAGCCCAGCGCCCGCAGCTTACGCCGGCCGCTGAAGGGCACCTCCGCGCTCTCCTCTCCCGTCGCGCGCACCGCGCCCGGCTTCAGCTCGATCTCGTCCACCCCCAGGGACGTCGAGAAGGTGCGATGCTGCTCGAAGAAGTCGCTCGGCGCCTCGTGGACCAGGGCGCTCATGCCCGGCACGTCGCTGCGGCCCCACGCCTGGAAGTACGAGCGCGCGATCTGCTCCGCCGTGCCGTGCGTACGGCGAGATGCCGCAACCGCGAGCGCACTGGCGGCCGTCACCGCCACAATCGCGACGAGGATCGCGAGCAACCTGCGTCTTCGCATACCGTTTCTCCCAGGAAAGGGGACAAAGCGTGGCGCGTGGACAGCGGGAGCCGATGCCAGGCCGGTATCCGGTGACGTTCGGTGAGGTCGAGCTTCTCCGGGACCTCGACAGGCAGAACGGCTGGGTGTTGTCCAAGGATGGCGTACCTCAGTCGTATGTGGACCTTCAAGACCCGACGTTCCTGGAATTCGAGTATGTGCGGCTGATGGCCGACGTGATCGACGTACTCGACGACGGCCCGCTCGGTTGCGTGCACGTCGGCGGCGGCGCGTGCAGCATCCCGAGGTACGTCACCGCCACCCGTCCCGGCTCCAGGCACCTGGTCGTCGAGCCCGACGGGCTCCTGGTCGACCTGGTGCGCGAACAGCTCGATCTGAGGTCGGTGCCCAAGCTCAAGGTGATCGTCGCGGGCGGCAGGGAAGGCACCCAGAAGATCTGGGACGACAGCGCCGACCTGGTCGTCCTGGACGCCTTCAGCGGCGCCACCATGCCGGTCGAACTGGCCACCGCCGAGTACTTCGCGGACCTCACCCGGGTCCTGCGGCCCACCGGGACGCTGCTGGTCAACATCGCCGACGGCAAGGGGCTGGCCTTCGCCAGGCGGTTGGTGGCGACCGTACGGGGGACCTTCGGGCATGTGGCGCTGATGGCCGAGCCCGCCGTCATGCGGGGGCGCCGGTTCGGCAACCTGATCGTCGCCGCCTCCCGCCGCCCGCTGCCCGTCGAGCAGCTCACCCGCAGCGCGGCGGGCGGCCTGACCCAGGCGCGCTGCGTCCACGGCCAGGCCCTGGCCAACTTCGTGGCGGGGGCCGCCCCGATCCACGACGGCGACGCGGTGCTCGCACCGGTGCCGCCGCCGCCGGTGTTCGGCTGACCGCGCGGGTCAGGGGTGCTCGGCCGGGATGGTGCCGAGGCGTCCTGCCTGGTAGTCCTCGAAGGCCTGGAGCAGTTCGGCCCTGGTGTTCATCACGAACGGGCCGTAGTGCGCGACCGGCTCGCCGATGGGCTCGCCGCCGAGCACGATCATCTCCAGCGTCGTCTTCGGCGCGGCCGTGATCGTGATCGACTGGCCGTCGGTCGTGTGGCCCGGCCGGTTGCCGAAGCCGTCGAAGACCGCGAGCTGCCCGCTTTCGATCGGCCGCTTCTCCACGCCCGCCGTCCCCTTGCCCGACAGGGCGTAGGCGAGGGCGTTGAAGTCCGTCCGCCACGGCAGCGTGAGCTGCGCACCGGGGCTGATGGTGGCGTGGAGCAGCGTGATCGGGGTGTGCGTGGCGCCCGGCCCGGCGTGCCCGGCGACGTCGCCCGCGATCAGGCGTACGAGCGCGCCGCCGTCGTGGCTGCTGAGCAGGACCACGTTGGAGCGCCCGATGTCCTGATATTTCGGGGCGAGCATCTTGTCCCTGGACGGCAGGTTCACCCAGAGCTGGATGCCGTGGAACAGGCCGCCCTTCTGGACGAGCCACTCCGGCGGCGCCTCGATGTGGAGCAGGCCGGAACCTGCGGTCATCCACTGGGTGTCGCCGTCCGCGATGACGCCGCCGCCGCCGTGGGAGTCCTGGTGGACGAAGGTGCCGTCGATGATGTACGTGACGGTCTCGAAGCCCCGGTGCGGGTGCCACGGGGTGCCTTTGGGCTCACCTGGCGCGTAGTCCACCTCGCCCATCTGGTCCATCATGATGAACGGGTCGAGGTACTCGGGCTTGATCGCGGCCAGGGCCTTGCGGACGGGGAATCCCTCGCCCTCGAAGCCGCTCGGCGCCGTCTCGACGGCGAGCACCTTACGCTGCGGTCCCCCTGGCACGGGGATGCGCGGCAGGGTCAGCGGGTTCTCAACGGTTACTGCGGGCATGTCGGGCTCCTTTCTGACGGAGACCAACCCAGTTTATCTTTCAACTATTCCACCGGGATACGGGACAGCATGCGCGCCATCCCGTTGACCCAATTGTCGCGCAGCGCCTCGGTGGCGGCGCGCAGGTCCCCCTTCATGAGGAGTTCGGCCACCCGGCAGTGCTCGTCGGCCTCGCGTTCGAGGGGCGCGTCGTCACCGGCGAGCAGGTGGGCGTAGCGCCGCATCCCGGCCTTCACGCTGGTGATCAGATCGAGCAGCCGCTCGTTGCGGCAGCCGCTCAGCAGCAGGTCGTGCCACTCGTCGTCGTGCCGTTCTATGACCTGGTGCTCGGCGACCGGGTCGGGGAAGTCGCGGGCCAGGCGCAGCAGTTCGGGAGCGATCTTCTTCAGGTACGCCGCGTCGGAGCCCTCCAGCGCGAGCGCCTCCAGGGCGGCGACGATCTCGCACAGTTCCCGGAACTCCTTGCGGCTGACCGGCGCGAACCGGAAGCCGCGCCCCTGGCTGCTCTCCAGCACGCCCTCTCCGGCCAGGGTGATCAGCGCCTCACGGAGGGGGGTACGGCTGACACCGAGGTCGGCGGCGAGCGCCGCCTCGTTGATGTCGGTTCCCGCGGAGAAGTAGCCGCGATCGAGTCTCCTCAGCAGTTCGTCCCTGATCTGCTCACGCAACGGTCGCCGCTCGATCGGCATGGCGCTCCTTCGATGTGATCTTCCCTGCTCAGACTAACGCTTGACGACATGCAAAATACTGCACTATGAATTCTGTGTACAAAATATTACAGGTCACATGTTAGGAGTGAGGGTGGGTCTGACCCGGGTTCCCGGCCTGCTGTTCGGCGGCGACTACAACCCCGAGCAATGGCCGGAGGAAGTCTGGGCCGAAGACGTCGCGCTGATGGTCGAGGCGGGCGTGAACATGGCCACCGTCGCCGTGTTCTCCTGGTCACGTCTGGAGCCCCGGCGCGGCGAGTACGACTTCGGCTGGCTCGACCGTGTGCTCGATCTGCTCCACGCGAACGGCATCGCCGCCGACCTCGCCACCGCGACCGCGACCCCGCCGCCGTGGCTGGTGCGCGAGCACCCCGAGGTCATGCCCGTCACCGCCGACGGCGTCCGGCTGGAGTTCGGCTCCCGCCAGGGCTACTGCCCCAGCTCGCCGGTCTTCAAGGAGCACGTCGTACGGCTGGCGACCACCATGGCCGAGCGCTACAAGGACCACCCGGCCCTCGCCCTGTGGCACATCGGCAACGAGTACGCCGATCACACCCTTGAGTGCTTCTGCCCCGAATCGGCCGCGCACTTCCGCCGCTGGCTCGCCCGGCGCTACGACGGCGTCGAAGGGCTCAACGCCGCCTGGGGCACCTCCTGCTGGGGCCAGCACTACACCGACCTCGCCCAGGTCGAGCCGCCGCGCACCGCCCCCGGCCCGGTCAACCCCGCCCAGGTCCTCGACTGGCGGCGCTTCTGCAGCGACGCCCTCCTCGAACTCTTCGAGGCGGAGAAGGCCGTGCTGCGGGCCGTGACCCCCGGGGTCAAGGTCACCACCAACTTCATGAGCATCCTGCACGGCCTCGACTACTGGAAGTGGGCCGCCGCCGAAGACCTGGTCAGCGACGACGCCTACCCCGACCCGGCCGACCCCGCCTCGCACGTGGCCGTCGCCCTCAGCTACGACCTCATGCGCTCGCTGAAGCGGCAGCCGTGGCTGCTGCTGGAGTCCGCTCCCTCCGCCGTGTCCTGGCGCGAGGTCAACGCGCCCAAGCCGCCCGGCATGATGCGCCTGCACAGCCTCCAGGCGCTCGCCCACGGCTCCGACGGCGTCATGTTCTTCCAGTGGCGGCAGGCGAAGTACGGCCCGGAGAAGTTCCACTCCGCGCTGCTGCCGCACGGCGGCACCGAGACACGCGTCTGGAAGGAGACCCTTGCGCTGGGCGCCGACCTCGGCAGGCTGGCCGAGGTCGCCGGGGCGCACTCCCCCGCCGAGGTCGCGCTGGTGCTCGACTGGGACAGCTGGTGGGGCCTGGAGGCGCCGGAGTCGATGCCGTCCAACCGGCTGAAGCTCAAGGAGCTCCTGCTGGCGTGGTACGCGCCGCTGCACGCGCGCGGCATCGCCGTCGACCTGGCACCGCCCGGCCGCGACCTGTCCGAGTACAAGCTGGTCATCGCCCCCAACCTGTACATGGCGGGGCCGGAGCTCACGGCGTACGAGGGAGAACTGGTCGTCGGGCCGTTCAGCGGCGTCGTCGACGAGAGCGACCGCGTCCGCGACGGCGGCGCCCCCGGCCCGCTGCGTGACCTGCTCGGCGTGAGCGTGGAGGAGTGGTGGCCGCTGCCCGACGGCACCGCCCAGGAGACCTCGCTGGGCACCGCCCGCACCTGGGCCGAGTGGGTACGCCCGGAGGGCGCCACCCCCCTCGCCCACTACCGGGGCGGCGACCTCGACGGCCTGCCCGCCGTCACCCGCAAGGGCCGGGCCACGTACCTGAGCTGCCTGCTCGACGACGTGACACCCGTGCTCGACGACGTGCTGACCAGGGCGGGGGTCACCGGCGTCGAGGTGCCCGCCGGGGTCGAGGCGGTGCGCAGGGGCGGCTACCTGTTCCTGCTCAACCACACGAACGAGGCCGTGCGGGTCGCACTGCCGTACCCGGGCACCGACCTGCTCACCCAGACCGGCATGCACGGCGAGGTCGAACTCGCCGCCCGAGACGCCATCGTGCTGAAGGAGATCCGTTGACCCACCCGTACATCCCCAACGCCGAGCCGGGCGTCCGGGCCGAGATGCTCGCCGCCGTCGGCGCGGAGAGCGTCGAGGAGTTCTACGCGGACATCCCGGCGGACCTGCGCCTCGCCCGGCCCCTGAACCTGCCTGAGCCGTTCGTCTCCGAGCCGGACCTGGTCCGCCACATGGAGGGCCTGCTCGCCAAGAACCAGCGGGCGCTCAGCTTCCTCGGCCACGGCGCCTACGCGCACTACGTCCCCGCCGTCTGCGACGAGGTGAACACCCGTAGCGAGTTCCTCACCGCGTACGCGGGCGAGCCGTACGAGGACCATGGGCGTTTCCAGGCCCTGTTCGAGTACGTCAGCATGATGGGCGAGCTGCTGGAGATGGACGTGGTCAACGTCCCCACCTACGACGGCTTCCAGGCCGCGGGGACGGCGATCCGGATGGCCTGCCGCTACACCGGGCGCAACCGGGTGCTCGTCCACTCGGCGATCAGCGCGGACCTGATGAGCAAGCTGCGCGACTTCCTGTCGCACGACATCGACATCGTGACCGGCGCGGCCGGGACCGAGGTCGAGGTGGACGACAGCTTCGCCGCGATCTTCGTGGAGACCCCCGACGTGTTCGGCCGGGTCGAGACCCGGGGCCGGGAACTGGCCGACCTCGCGCACGCCCACGGCGCGCTGCTCGTCGTCAGCACCGACCCGATCTCGCTGGGCGTACTGGCTCCCCCTGCGGCGTACGGGGCCGACATCGTCTGCGGCGACATCCAGTCGCTCGGCATGCACCCGAGCTACGGCGGCGGCCACGCCGGATACATCGCCACCCACGACCATCAGCCGCTGGTCGCGGAGTTCCCGTCGCGGCTGTTCGGCATCGCGCCGACGAAGGTCCCCGGCGAGTACGGCTTCGGCGACGTCTACTACGACCGCACCTCCTTCGCCCACCGCGAGGAGGGCAAGGAGTGGGTGGGTACCGCGTCCGCCCTGTGGGGCATCACCGCGGGCGTCTACCTGGCCCTCATGGGCCCGCAGGGCATGAAGGAGCTGGGCGAGACCGTCCTGGCCCGCACCCGTTACGCCATGGACGCGCTCGGCGCGCACGTGACGGTGCTGCACGGCGGCGACGTGCACTTCCGCGAGTTCGCGATCGAGGTGCCCTCGGCGCGGGAGCTGCTGGACGGCCTGCGCGAGCGGGACATCTTCGGCGGCGTCGCCCTCGACGACCGCACGGTGCTGGTCTGCGTGACCGAGTGCCACTCCATCGACGACATCGACCGGCTCGCCGCAGCCGTCAAGGAGGTGCTCGCGTGAGCGCGTCTGGAGAGTCCTTCGCCCAGCTTCCGGTGGCGCCCAAGCCGCCGGTGCGCCGCTTCCACCAGGCCCGGTGGGACGAGCCGATCATCTTCGAGCTGTCGCAGCCGGGACGGCGCGGCGTCGCCGTGCCCGAGCCGGGTGCGCCCGCCGTGGAGCTGCCCGAGTCGGTGCGGCGCGAGCGGGCGCCGAAGCTGCCCGAGATGTCGCAGCCGCACGTCCTGCGGCACTATCTGCGGCTGTCGCAGGAGAACCTGGGCTTCGACCTCAACATCGACGTCGGCCAGGGCACCTGCACGATGAAGTACAGCCCGAAGGTCAACGACGGGTTCGCCAAGGCCATCGCCGACCTGCACCCTCGGCAGCCCGAGGACAGTGTGCAGGGCGTGCTGGAGATCTACGCGCGCATGGAGAGCATGCTGGCTGAGATCTCCGGCATGTCCCGGGTATCGCTGCAGCCGGGCTCGGGGTCGGCGGCGATCTACGCCAACATCGCGATGATCCGCGCGTACCACGCCGCCAACGGCGAGGGACACCGCGACCAGGTGATCACCACGATCTTCTCGCACCCGTCCAACGCGGCCTGCGCCAAGACGGCGGGCTACGAGGTCATCACGCTGATGCCGAACGCCGACGGCCAGCCGGACATCGAGGCGCTGAGGGCGGCCGTCGGGCCGCGCACCGCCGCGCTGATGATCACCAATCCCGAGGACACGGGCATCTTCAACCCGCGCATCAAGGAGTTCGTCGACCTGGTGCACAGCGTGGGCGGCCTGGCCTGCTACGACCAGGCGAACGCCAACGGCATCCTCGGCATCACCAGGGCCAGGGACGCGGGCTTCGACCTGTGCCACTTCAACCTGCACAAGACGTTCTCGACGCCGCACATGTGCGGCGGTCCGGCGGCGGGCGCGAGCGGGGTGTCTGAGGCGCTGGCGCCGTTCCTGCCGGGGCCGGTGGTCGAAGCACACGATGGGCGATTTATCCTCAAATATCCTGAAAAGTCCGTTGGCAAGATCCGGCCGTTCCTCGGTGTCACCCAGAACATCGTGCGAGCGTACGCCTGGATCATGGCGCTGGGCGGCGACGGACTGCGCACGGTCGCCGAGACCGCGGCGCTCAACAACAACTACCTCATGCACAAGATCCTCCAGATTCCCGGTGCCTCCGCCCCCTGGGGCCGACGACGCATCGAACAGGCCCGCTACTCCTGGCAGCAGCTGTCGGAGGAAACCGGCGTGCACTCGGAGGAGATCGGCGTGCGTGCCGCCGACTTCGGCGTCCACTACTGGACCTCGCACCACCCGTACCTGGTGCCGGAGCCCTTCACGCTGGAGCCGACCGAGTCGTACTCCAAGGAGGACCTCGACGAGTACGCCGCGATCCTGGCGCACGTCGCCGAGGAGGCTCGCCGCGACCCCGAGTTCGTCAAGGGCGCGCCGTACAACCAGACGGTCCACAAGATCGACATGACCTCGCTGGACGACCCCGATCAGTGGGCGCCCACCTGGCGCGCCTACGTCCGCAAGCACCTGAGCGGCAAGGGCTAGACATGTTCACGGTGGGGCTGGTCGTCAACCCGGTCGCGGGGCTGGGCGGCGCCGTGGGGCTCAAGGGCAGCGACGGCGCCGACGTCCAGCGCGAGGCCCGGGCCAGGGGCGCGGCCCCGAGGTCCGGCGAGCGCGCGGCCGTCGCCGTCCGCACGCTGCTCTCGCGCCGCCCGGACGCCCGGATCGTCACGGTCCCGGGCGCGATGGGCGAGCACTCGGTGAGTGCCCCCCACGACCTGGTACGGCACCAGCCCCGAGCCGCCACCACGTCGTCCGACACCCGGGCAGCCGTGGCGGCATTGGCCGGAGTGGACCTGCTGCTGTTCGCCGGAGGCGACGGGACCGCGCGCGACGTCCTCGACGCGGTGTCCGGCCTCGCGACGGCCCCGCCCGTGCTGGGCATCCCGGCCGGGGTGAAGGTCTACTCGGGCTGCTTCGCCCTGAGCCCGGCCACGGCCGGGTTCGTGGCGGCGGCCTTCGACGGGACGACGACGCCGGCCGAGGTCGTGGACCTCGACGAGGACCTCTACCGCCGGGGCGCGGTCAGCCCCCGCCTGTACGGCTCGCTGGCCGTGCCCGCCGTCCGGGCCGCGCTGTCGGGGCGGAAGACGGGTTCCTCCGCCACCTCGGAGGGGACCGTGGAGGGGATCGCCCGGGAGGCGGTGGCCAAAATGCGGCCGGGCACCCGCTACGTGCTCGGCCCCGGCGCCACCACGATGGCGGTCGGCCGGGAACTCGGCCTGTCCACGACCCTGCTGGGCGTGGACGTGGTCGAGCGCGGCGGCGCCGGTTTCGGCGGCGTCGGCGGGATCGTGGCCGGTGCGGACGTCTCGGAGGCCGAGCTGTTCGCCCTGGTCTCAGGCGGCCCCGCCGCCCTGGTGCTGTCGGTGATCGGCGGCCAGGGCTTCGTGCTCGGCCGGGGCAACCAGCAGGTCTCGCCCCGGGTGGTGGACGCGGTCCGCGACGGCGGCGGCGAACTGATCGTGCTGGCCACGCAGCAGAAGCTGGCCGCGCTCGGCGGGCGCCCGCTGCTGGCCGACACCGGCGACGAGGAGACAGACACCAAGCTCAGCGGACATGTCCGGGTAATCACCGGTTACCGCGAAAGCACGATTTATCGGATTTGTCCGGCAAGTAAGGAGTTCTCATCATGAGCACGCTCGACGGCAAGGTCGCGATCGTCACGGGCGGTGCCTCCGGCATCGGCCGCGCGACCGCGCTCCTGTTCGCCCGGGAGGGCGCGAAGGTCGTCGTCGCCGACCTCGACGGGGCCGGGGCCGAGGCCGTGGCCGAGGCGGCGGGGGGCGTCGCCGTACAGGCCGACGTGTCCGACCCCGCCGACTGCGAGCGCATCGTCAGGACCGCCACCGAGACCTACGGCGGCCTGCACGTGCTGTTCAACAACGCCGGGATCATCCGCCGCACCACCGCCCTCGACATCGACGTCGAGGAGTGGGACCGGGTGATGGCCGTCAACGTGCGCTCGGTGTTCCTGATGTGCAAGTACGCGATCCCCGCCATGTCCGGGGGCGGCTCGATCGTCAACACCGGCTCCGGCTGGGGACTGAAGGGCGGTGGCAACGCCCTGTCCTACTGCGCGTCCAAGGCGGCCGTCGTGAACATGACGCGGGCGCTGGCCATCGACCACGCCAAGGCCGGCATCCGCGTCAACTCCGTCAACCCCGGCGACACGGACACGCCGATGCTCCGCGAGGAGGCCAAGCAGCTCAACGAGGACTGGGCCGCGTTCGAGAAGGACGCCGCCGACCGTCCCATGGGCCGCTCGGGAACGCCTGACGAGATCGCCCAGGCCGTTCTCTTCCTGGCGAGCGACGCCGCCAGCTACATCACCGGATCAGCCCTCGTCGTCGACGGCGGCGGGCTCGCATAACTGGAGGTACCCCCCATGAAACGCGCGATTATCGCGATATCCCTGCTGGCAGTGGCCACGGCCGCGTGCAGCGGCGGGGGCGGCGCCCCCGGAGTGACCGGCTCCAAGGCGGAGTCCGGCGGGCCGGTGACGATCCGGTGGTCGGCCTGGGGCTCGGCCGAGGACATGAAGAACTACCAGCCGCTGGTCAAGGAGTTCGAGGCCAGGCACCCGAACATCAAGCTCAAGCTGGAGCCGGTGGCCAAGTACGAGGACTACCACCCCAAGCTGCTCACCCAGCTCACCAGCAAGACCGCGCCGGACGTCTTCTTCGTGGGCGACGACAACATCGGCAAGTTCGTCTCCGCCGGTGTCCTCACCCCGCTCAACGACAAGCTCGCGAGCGCCGAGTCCAAGAGCAAGCCGGAGGAGTTCTTCGAGGGCGTGTACGGCGGCGCCAAGAAGGACGGCCAGGTCTTCGGCGTCCCCAACGACGTCAACCCCGAGGTGCTCTGGTTCGACAAGCAGGCGCTGAAGGACGCCGGGATCACCGAGAACCCGGCCGAGCTCTACGCCTCGGGCCAGTGGACCATGGCCAAATACCTGGAGATGGGCGACAAGCTCGTCAAATCCGGCAAGTCCGGCTCGCTGTTCTGGAACTGGTACGGCACGACGTACAGCATGATCCACGGCTTCGGCGGCAAGGCGTGGGACGGCGGCAAGTTCACCGCGACCACCGACGCGAAGGCCCGTGAGGCCCTGCAGACGCTCGCCAAGGGCTACAAGGACAAGACCTTCGTCTCCATCGACACGCTCCCGGCCAGCAACGGCGGCAACACCCAGTTCCTCAAGCACAAGGCGGGCTTCTACGCCGGAGGCCGCTGGGTGATCGACATCCTCAAGAAGGGCGGCGACCGCGCGAACTACGACATCGTGCCCTTCCCCTCCCCCGACGGCAAGCCGATGTCCGGTGCCGTGGCCGCCTCCTACCTGGCGATCAACAAGGACACCCCGCACGCCAAGGAGGCTTTCGCCTTCCTGACCGAGTTCGTCGGCAAGGACGGCCAGCTCGCCCGCATGAAGGGCGGCGGCGCGGTGCCGTCGATCAAGGGCGCCGAGTCGATCGTGCTCGACGGCTACCCCGAGCACGCGCAGACCTTCATCGACGTGCGCGACAACGGCTTCGCGAACTACCCGGAAGAGGTCGCCGTTCCCGGACTCACCGCCGACATCAACGAGCACCTGCTGAAGGTGTGGAGCGGCAAGGTCGGCTTCGACGAGGGCATGACCGAGCTGCAGAAGCTCGTCGAAGGCAAGCTCGGCTAGTGGCCACGCTCACTCGCCGAAAGACCGTCCCGGCCTCCGGCCAGAAGGTCAGGAACCGGGACGGTCTTTGGGCAGCGCTCTTCCTCGGGCCGCAGGTGCTGGGGCTGGTCCTGTTCCTGCTGGTGCCGCTCGGGTTCGCCCTGGTGCTGTCGTTCATGAACTGGGATCCGCTCGGCGAGAAATCCTGGGTCGGCCTGGCCAACTTCGCGGCCCAGCTCGGCGACCCGCTGTTCCTGCGGGCCGTGTGGAACACCGTCAAGATCGCGCTGATCACCGTGCCCGTCGGACTGACGCTGGCCGTGCTCATCGCGGTCGGCCTGAACAACATCAGGGGCGGCAACTTCTACCGGGTCCTGTACTTCATGCCGGTCGTCACCAGTTCGGTGGCGGTCGCGCTGATCTGGCAGGTCATCCTGGCCAACGACGAGAGCGGCGTGCTCAACACGACGCTCCAGCGGCTGTTCGGCATCACCGGGCCCGACTGGCTCGGCGACCCCGAACTGGTGATCCTCTCGATCTCGGTCGTCACCGTCTGGTCGTCGCTCGGGATGAACGTGGTCATCTTCCTGGCCGGTCTCCAGACGATCCCGCCGCAGGTCTTCGAGGCGTCGAAGATCGACGGGGCGAGCGCCTTCAGCACTTTCCGCCGCATCACGCTCCCGCTGCTGTCGCCGACGATCTTCTTCTCCACCGTCGTCGCGCTGATCAGCTCGCTCCAGGCGTTCGACCTGATCTACGTCCTGGTCGACCCCAAGGACAACGAGGGCGCGCAGACGATCGTCTACCGGCTCTACGACCTCGGGTTCCAGGACTTCAAGTGGGGCATGAGCAGCGCCGCGTCGATCCTGCTGCTGGTGCTGACGCTGATCGTCACCCTCGTCCAGTTCACGGCGCAGAAGCGCTTCGTCCACTACGACTCCTAGGACCGCCCATGCGAACCAGGCAGGTCGCCCTGCACGTCTCGCTGACCGTCGGCGGGCTCCTCATGCTGTTCCCGTTCGTCTGGATGCTGCTGACCTCCTTCAAGGGCACGCACCAGATGCTCAACAACCCGCTCGACTGGCTGCCCAACCCGTGGGTTCCCGGCAACTACGCCCAGGTCCTCGGCGAGAGCACGATCGCGGGAGCGTACTGGAACAGCTTCTACATCGCAGTGCTGAACGTCGCGCTGACGCTGGTCACCTCGGCCATGGCCGCCTACGCCTTCGCGCGGATCCGCTTCAGGGGCTCCGGCGTGCTGTTCGTGGTGTTCCTGGCCACCCAGATGGTGCCGCCGCAGGTGACGGTCGCCCCGCTCTACCTGATGCTGGCGCAGATCGGCTGGGTGGACTCCCACCTGTCGCTGATCGTGCCGACGATCGTCAACCCGTTCGCGGTGTTCCTGCTGCGCCAGTTCATCCGGGCGGTGCCCGTGGAACTGGAGGAGGCCGCCAGGATCGACGGCGCCAACCGCTGGACGACCTTCTGGCGGGTCGTCCTGCCCAACATCAGGCCCGGGATGGGCGCGCTGGGCATCATCGCCTTCCTCGCCTCCTGGAACTCCTACTTCACCCCACTGATCTTCCTGAACACCCCCGAACTGTTCACCGTCCCGCTGCTGCTGGCCACCTACGCCAAGCAGTTCGGCGCGATCGACTACGGCCTGATCCTGGCCGCCTCGTCGATCTCGGTGGTGCCCACGCTGATCGCCTTCCTGATCGGCCAACGGAAGATCATCAACTCGATGGCCGCCTCCGGCCTTGGAGGACGCTGATGCTCGACCTACGCGAACGCCCCTTCACCGACCGGGGCTCCCGCCTGCTGGTGATGGCGGCGGACGACGGCTCCCTGTGGGTGGCCCGCGCCCTGTACGAGACCCGCCTCAGTGACACGACCGTCCTGTCGGGCCTGCGGGTCTTCAGGGGCGAGGAGGAACTGAGGGTACGGCGGGCGCTGCCGTCCCGGATCGAGTTCGACGGCGGGGTCGTGCTCGCCTTCGCCGACGCCGAGACCCTCGTCCTCACCGGGTCCGCCGCCCGCGCCGTATGGGACCAGGGCGAGGCCGCCGTCGACGGCGCGTACACGCTCGTGGGCGAGGGCCACCACCCCGACGCCCCCGAGCGGGCGGCCGCCCGCTGGGACGCCTGGTTCGCCCGCCTGCCCGACGTGCGCGAAGACCTGCGCGAACGCGCCGAGATGGCCTGGTGGACGCTGGCGGTCAACCTCGTCGACATCAGGGGCCGCGAGTCGCTGATCCCCTCCAAGTACGGCTATGTCGGCCTATGGAACTGGGACTCCTACTTCCACGCCATCGCCCTCAGGCACGCCGACCCCGACCTCGCCAGGGAGCAGATCCGCATCCTCCTCGACAACCAGCGCGAGGACGGGCTCATCCCCGACGTCGTCCACGACCACGGGGTGCTCGGCGAGACCACCGACCTGCCGCGCTCCGACCTCGCCCGGCTCGCCCAGCACGTGGGCGGCCCGCCGGTCCGCGAGGCCGTACCCGTCACCAAGCCGCCGCTCACCGCGTGGGCGGTCTGGAAGATCCACGAGGCCGCGCCCGACACCGGCTTCCTGGAAGAGGTCTACGACCGTCTCGTCCGCTCCCAGGAGTGGTGGTTCCGGTACTCCGACCCCGACGGCGACGGCCTGGCCGAATACCTCCACCCGTACTCCTCCGGCCTGGACGACAGCCCCATCTGGGACCACGGGCCCCGGGCCGAGCCACCCGACCTCAACGCCTACCTGGCGCTGCAGTACGACCGGCTGGCCGACATCGCACAGGCCATCGGCAGGCCCGGCGAGCAGTGGCGCGAGCGGGCGCAGGCCCTCACCGACCTGATGGTCTCCCGCCGCTGGACCGGCGTCCGCTTCACCACCCCGACGGCCTCCGTGCGCACGCCGCTCGACCTGATGCCGCTGTTCACCGGACGGCTTCCGGCCGAGGTCGCCGACCAGCTGGCGAGCGATCTGCGCTCGCCGAGCTTCTGGGGTGAGCGGCCGGTGCCGACGGTCGCCTTCGACGATCCGCTGCACGATCCGGATGCCATGTGGCGCGGGCCGGTGTGGCTCAACGTCAACTATCTGCTCATCGACGGGCTGCGTCGCTCGGGGTACGGCGCGACCGCCGACGAACTGACCAAGCGGACACTCGCCATGGTCCGCGACGGCGGCGGCCTGTATGAGTACTGGAACCCCGTGACCGGGGCCAAGGCCACGCGGGCGACGTCCGGCTTCGGCTGGTCGGCCGCCCTCTTCCTGGACCTGGCGATCACCGCGTCATCCTGACCGAGACCTCCTTCCCGGACCAGGGCGCCCCTTCGCTGACGATCCAGACCGGGGCGCCTTTCAGCCGACATCCCTCCGGACCATGGCGCCTCTTCCCTGAGCATCCGGACCAGGGCGTTCCTTCACTGTCCCCTCCAGACCGGGGCCGTCTTCGGCCGGTGTCCCGGACACGTGGCTCTGCCCGAGTGGATCTGGCGGCGACGCGCCTGCTCCTCCTGAGTGGAGCGGGCGCGTCGCCCCGAACACCCAACCAGAGCCCGACCCATTGACCCTACGGAATGATCTCGGGGTTCTTGACGACTGCCTGCCAGCGGTGTGCCCACCGCTCCTGCAGTGCGGCGAAGGCGTCGTCATCGAGACCGTAGGCCGTGACGATCACGTTGACCGGGGCGGAGTCGGGGTCAGCGGGGTCGGCCCCGACCGATACGAGATGACCTTCGGGGGTGACGATGCTTGCCGCGTGCCACGGCATGCCCGGCCGGACGAGTTCGGCGACCTGGGCTCCGGTCGCCTCGCCTGCCAGGTACACCGTACGGCGGCGCCCGGTCGGGTTGGTCTCCAGGTAGAAGCGAAGCTGCTCCAGGTAGAACCGCCAGCCGTCGGCCACCCCGCCGTAGAGTTCCGCCCAGTTGGCGCCCTCCACGTCCGGCACGACCAACCGGACGATCGTGCGCTCGCCGTCGGCGGTCAAGGTCAGCTCGGTATCGTCGTCGAAGGCGACACGCTCGCGCCCATGAAGCTCCGAGCCGTCCACCATCGAGCGGATCTCCTCGGCGAGCCCCGCATCGGGCCGGGCGGGGCCGCTGTGGTCGGCGTCGTAGTCGTATCCGAACCACTCGTGCAGCCCCTCGGCGGTGCTGACCGCACGCCAGACCGCATCCTGAGGCGCGTCGAGGGTCAGTTCGACGATGGGACGCTTGTTGCCGTCCATGGTCATTCCTCCGGTTCTTGAGTGTCGGTGGCAGCTGCTTCTTGAGTCTCGGCGGCAGCCGCATCTCGGGTGCCGGTGGCAGCCACATCTCGGGTGCCGGAGCCAGCCACATCTCGGGTGCCGGAGCCAGCCACATCTCGGGTGCCGGAGCCAGCCACATCTCGGGTGCCGGAGCCAGCCACATCTCGGGTGCCGGAGCCAGCCACAGGATGGCCGCCGATGATGAGCCGGTAGCGGCGGGAAGCGGCCGGGGAGTCATACGAGGCGGCCAGGTCGGCGACACGGGCCGCAAGGTCGGTGGCGAACCGGCTGATGTCGGCCGGTTCGGTGAAGCCGACTTCGGTCTCGATGGTGAAGGTGACCAGCCGTTTGCCCTCCTCGGCCGCGAGTTCACGCAGTTCGGCCACCTCACTGAAGGTGCGAGCGGTCACGGCCAGCAACGTGTCAGCGGCGAACCGGTCCTGCTCCGCTGGGGACAGGGTGCCGATGACCTCAGGCGCCACCACCACGGTGCGCGCGGTCGCGCGCACCACCCGCTCTTGGCGTCCACGTCGCTGCCGCAACTCGACCAGTTCCACCAGCCCGGCTTTCTCCAGCTCACGCAGGTGATAGTTGATCCGCTGCCGACTCTCCCCCAACTTGGCGGCGACGGTCGTCGCCGAGGCCGGCTCACACAGTTCCTCCAGCACGCGTCGACGCAATGGAGACAGCGACCCGTGCACCACATCGACGTCAGCGCTCATAGGGCTACACTAAGTATTGAAAAATTATCTTGTCAATTAGAAGCAGCGGAAGTATCTGATTCCGAGTACGTGGCATCGGGCTACGAGCAAGAGGGCGACCACCTCAGCGGACGCCCTCCCACACAGCGTGGACGTTCCGGCGATTGCCGACGGCGACGGACCGAAGTGCACCTCGATCCGGTGGCTCACGACGCGGCGTCCCTGGGCTGGCGCCCCAGCCGAGCAGCCCGCGATGAGCGCTCGGGCTGCTCGGCCATAGCTGAGCGCCCCAGCCGCTCGGCCCAGAACAAGCGCTCCAGCCGCTCGGGCCGTCCGCGCTGTTCATGCCGTTCGCGCCGTTCATGCCGCTCGGGCCGTCCGGCGGGTCCGGGCCGCTCGGGCCGTCCGACCGCTCACGCCGCTCACGCCGTTCATGCCGCTCGGGCCGCTCGGGCCGCTTGGGCCGCTTGGGCCGTTCGCGCCGTCCGGACCGATGAACTCATCCGTCCAAGCGCGCCACGGTGACCAGAGCCCGCCCTCGCCACTGCGAGCCTCCACCACCGGAAACCGACACTCACCCGCCAGCCCAACCACACCACCGAACCAAGAACCAACCACCCCCGAATCAACAACAAACCCGGCTCCGACCCGAGCACAGCGCCGAACCAACAACCAACCCCCAGCCCGAGCGCAGCAGAGGGCACCCCCACCGATGAGCAGCCCTCACCAGCCCCCGAACGATTGGTGAGGGCTGGCGATCAGCTCATCAGTTTGAATGCGCCGCTAGAGAGGGCGATGAGTTCGTCCTGGTCCTTGACCACGTCGAACGGCTTCTTCTTGTCCACCGCCATGGTCGTGACGAACCGGACCTTGCCGTCCGCGCCCTTCACCGAGTAGCCGAAGTCCAGCAGGCCAGGCTCGGAGCCACCCTTGTACCACGCTCCGGGGACGCCTCCGCTGTTGCGGGCCATCGCCTTCTCCACGGCGGGGTCCGCCATCGCGCGCAGTTCGGCGTGCGCCCGGCAGATGTCGGCGGGCGAGGCGAACCACTCGATCGTGGACAGCTCACGCGGCGCGGTCCACACCTTGAACGACGACCTCGGGATCTTGGCGATCGTGTCGGCCAGGAACGCGCGCTTGCCCTTCACACTGAGCTTCTTGTACTGGTCGGCCAGCTTCGGATACGCGTGCTCGCTCTTCAGCAGGAACATCTCCCGGATCGACAGCATCGGCGTGTTGCCCTTCACCGGTGCGCCCCACGATCGGGCGGTGCGCTCGACGTTCTTCCGCCCGGCCTTGTGCAGCAGCAGGTCGGTGCCGGTGTTGTCGCTGATGGAGATCATCAGCTCGGCCGCCTCCCTGACGGTCACCTTGCTGTTGTCGGGACGCATCTGCAGGATGCCGCTGGGGAAGCTCTTCAGCTCGGGCGTGATGGTCAGTTCGGTGTCCCACGAGTAGTCACCGGCGCGGATCTGCTTGGCGACCGTACCGAGGATGTATAGCTTGAACATCGACCCCAGCGGGCGGACCTTGCGGTGTTCGACCCCCCGCACGGGGCGGCAGGTACGCCCGTCGATCTCGGCCGCGAGGAACCCGGCGTCCGTGGTCACCTTGCCCAGGCGCCGCTCCAGGTCCTTCCAGTCGCGGGGGGCGGGCGGCGGGGGCTTGACCTCGGAGAACCCCAAGATCTCGATCTTGCCGTCGGGGTCGAGGTCGAGGACCAACCACCACTTCTTGCCTGCCAGCGTGGCGGCGGCGCCGAGCCGGTCAGGCGCCTGGTCGTGGACGGCGGTGAGCTTCAGCCCGGCGAACGCCTTGAAGACCTCGTTGAACTGGGCGGCCGAGAGGTACTCCAGGTATCCGGCCGAAATGTGCTCCTTGACCTCGGCCTCGGGGATCGGCGCGCGGGACATCGCGTCGAGCAGCCACTTCAGCTTGGCGCCCGCAGGGGTGGCGGGTATGTCCGCCCCGGGCGTGACCGCCTTGCCGGCGGCCGAGGTGGGCGCGCTGTCGGCGACGGCCGCGCCCGGGATCAGGATTCCGCCCGAGGCGAGGAGTGCGGCGGAAAGGGAGAGGATCTTCGTGCGTCGGTTGTGCATGCCGTCCAGCCAATCGGGTCGCGGTTGCCGCGCCCACCCGGACGGCCGTACACCACTATGCGGTCAACCGCATGAATCCGACCGCACCCACCCCACACACCCCAACTCCAGCAGTCGCGCCCACCCCGACGGCCGCACACCACTACGCGGCCAACCACATGAATCCGACCGCACCCACCCCACACACCCCAACTCCAGCAGTCGCGGCCACCCCGACGGCCGTACACCACTATGCGGTTGACCTCATGAGTTCAACCGCACCCGCCGCAAGCGCCCCCAACTCGGGCCCCATCGTGTCCTCCGGCAGAAGATTGTCGTGGTCGGCGGCCATCAATGTGACGAAGCGGACCTTGCCGTCGTCGTCCTTCACCGAATAGCCGACGTCGAGCAGGCCGGGCTCGGAACCGCCTTTGTACCAGGCCCCCGGGATCCCGGCGGATGCGATCGACATGGCCTTCTCCACGGCGGGGTCCGCCATCGCGCGCAGTTCGGCGTGCGCCCGGCAGATGTCGGCGGGCGAGGCGAACCACTCGATCGCGGACAGCTCACGCGGCCCCGGCCAATGGCCGAACGACGACAGCGGGATCTTGCCCACGGTGTCGGCCAGGAACGCGCGCTTGCCCTTCACGCTCAGCTTCTTGTACTGGTCGGCCAGTTGCGGATAGGCGTGCTCGCTCTTCAGCATGAACAGCTCGCGCGTGCTCAGCATCGGGACGTTGCCCTTGACCGGTGCGCCCCAGGCCAGGACGGTGCGTTCGACCGCCTTCCGCCCGGCCTTGTGCAGCAGCAGGTCGGTGCCGATGTTGTCGCTGATGGAGATCATCAGCTCGGCCGCCTCCCTGACACTGACCCTGCTGCCGTCCGGCCGCGCGCCCAGGCCGCCGACCTGGAGGCTCCTGAGCTCGGGGGTGATGGTCAGCTCGGTGTCCCAGGAGTAGCGGCCCGCGCGGATCTGTCTGGCGACCGTACCGAGGATGTAGAGCTTGAACATCGACCCCAGCGGGCGGGCCGTGCGCGGCTCGACGCCCCGCACGGGGCGGCAGGTGCGCCCGTCGATCTCGGCGGCGACGAAGCCCACCTCGGGGGCGATCGCCGCCAGTCGCCGCTCCAGCTCGGGCCAGTCGCCCGGCGGCCGGGGCGGCGGCACGATCTCTCTGAAGAGGAGCTGGCTGATCCTCCCGGTGGCGTCCACGTACACCGCCACGCGCCAGTTCTTGCCGCCGGAGGTCGCGCGGGCGTGCACAGAAGCGGGCTCGGTGGCGGACACGGCGGTCAGCTTGAGGTCGGCGAAGGCCACGAAGACCTCGTTGAACTGCGCTGGCGTGATGTGGCTGAGGTACTCGGCAGTGATCCGCTCCCGGATCTCGGCCTCGGGGACCGGGGCTCTGCGCAGCGCGTCGACCAGCCACCTGAGCTGGTCACCCGCTGGAGTGGCGGGAATCTCCACCGCAGCGCTCGCAGACAGCGCGGGCTCGGCCGCAGTGCTCCTGGATAGGGCGGGCCCTGCCACCATGCCCGCGAACGGGGCAGTCTCTGCCACCACGCTCGCGGACGAGGCGGGCTCTGCCGCAGCGCTCGCGGACAGCGCGGGCTCCGCCACATTCCTTCTGGATAGGGCGGGCCCCGCCACCATGCCCGCGAACGGGGCAGGCTTCACCACAGCGTTCGCGAACGGGGCGGGCTCCACCGCTGTGCTCGCGGACGAGGTCGGCTCTGCCGCAGCAGGGCCGGCGCCGACGGCGCCGCCCAGGGTCAGCGTGGCGGCTGTGGCGAGGGAGACCGAACGCAGTCGCTTGTCCATGTGGACAGCCAACCTCGCGCCCGTGCGCGAGCCCACCCGGGTGACCGTACGACGATGTACGGTCAACCGCATAGACCGCGCCCGCCCCGTTCAGCAGGATGAACACCTATGAAAGTCGTCGCAGGCGCGCTGGCGCTGCTCGCCTCGGCGGGCTTGGTCACCAGTGCCCTGCTGGAGGGCCTCGGCCCGTCTCAGTGGCTGCTCCTCGCCCTCGGCACGCCCCCGCTCGCGCTCGGTCTGCTGATCGCGCGCAGACGGCCCGAGCTCGGGTACGGCTGGCTGCTCCTGGCCGTCGCCTGCACCTTCGGCCTCGGCGCTCTCGGTCTCGGCCTGCACGGGCAGGGCGCGATCCTGGCGGGGCAGGCCCTCAGCTCGCTGCTGGCGGTCTTCTACGGCCTCTTGTGGGTGTTCCTGCCCCTGCTGTTCCCCGACGGTCACCTACCCTCCTCCCGCTGGCGCCCGGTCGCCTGGGCGGGCGCGCTCGGCATCGCCGTCCACTGGGCGGGAACGGTGTTCATACCGGTGGGCGTCGTCCAGGCGGAAGTCCGCCCGCCCTCCTTCGCCGGTTGGCCGCCGCCCGCCATGATCGCCAACGCCCTCGGGCAGTTCGTCGTCTACGCCGTCAGCATGATCGTCTTCTGCGGGCTGCTGGTGCGGTGGCGGCGGGCGCAGGAACGCGAGCGCCGTCAGCTCCGCTGGCTGGCCGTCGGCGGGCTGGCCAACATGGTGGGGATGATCGCCACCACGATCGGCGCGGCGGGCGACCCGAGCGTGTTCGCCATGGGCGTCCTCCTCGCCGTCGGCTCCCTGCCCGCCGCCATCGCCGTCGCCCTGGTCCGGCACCGCCTGCTCGACCTGCGCGTCGGGGTCAGAGGATCCCGGCTGTCACTGATCTTCGACCTGCGCCCGACCGTGACCGAGCTGCTGTCCGACCTGTCCCCCGAGTTGCAGCGCGCCGGACCGGGTGAGCAACTCGCCGGACTGGCCGAGGCCGTACGGGCGGGGCTCGACGTCCGCTGGGCGGCGGTGACCACGGCAACCGGCGAGACCTTCACCGCAGGCACACGCGGCGGTGTGATGTCCGCTTCGGGCACCCGAAGCGGCAGAACCGCCTCGGGCACACACGACGGCGAAACGGTTACCTCACGCGCATCCGACGGCGACACGTGCGCTCCAGGCTCACGCCGTGGTGAGGTGTCCGCCCCCGACGCACGCCGCAGCGAGACGGCCACCTCAGCCAGGAGCCGCCGCGAGACAGCCACCCCACGTACACGTGCCGACCCGACCCTCGCTTTGAACCCACACCATGACCCACAACACTCCTCCAGCACACATGACGGCAAGGCGGCCACTCCGGGTACACACGGCGACGACACATACGCCCCGGGCGCAGGCCACAGGCAGATGTTCGCCCCCGACACACGCCGCAGCGATACGGCCACCTCACGTACACACGACGGCAAAGCGGCCACTCGGGGCACACACGACGGCGACACATACGCTTCGGGTGCAGGCCGCAGGGAGGTGTCCGCCCCCGACACATACCGCGGTGAGACGGCCGCTCCTGGCATACGCGGCGCCGAGCCTGCGGCCACGCTGGTCGTCGCAGGGGGGCTCGGTCAGCTTGCCTGTGGTCCTAAGATCGCGGGGCGGTTCACCTCGGAGGACCGGCGGCTGTTGCGGGCGTTCGCCGTACCCGTCGGGCTGGCCATCCAGAGCGCGGCGCTGGCGGGGCGGCTCGTCAACGCGCAGGAGGCGGAGCGGCGCAGGCTGGAACGTGACATCCACGACGGTGTCCAGCAGCAGTTGGTCGCGCTCATCGCCGGGCTGGAACTCGCGCGGGCCTCGGGCGACGGGCAGGCGCTGCTGCCGCCGCTGCGCGAACAGGCGCAGCGGACGCTCGACGACCTGCGTGAACTGGCCGCCGGGATCCACCCGTCCGTACTCGGCCAGGGCGGGCTGGTCGAGGCCGTCGAGTCGCGCTGCTCGCGGCTACCGGTGGCGACCACCGTACTCGCCGACCCCGGCCTGCGGGCCACGCGGTTCGCCGACGAGGTCGAGGGCGCGCTGTACTTCACCGTCAGCGAGGCGGTGACCAACGCGCTGAAGCACGCGGGTGCGGGCAGGATGGAGGTGCGGCTGTCGCGCGGCGACGGCCGGTTGCGGGCCGAGGTTCGCGACGACGGACGTGGATTCGACGAGACGGCGGTCGCGCGACGCGGGCTCGCCGCGCTGGCCGATCGGCTGAGCGCGCTCGGCGGCGACCTGAAGGTCACGAGTACCGTCGAAGAAGGGACAACAGTGGAGGCATGGGTACCCGCGCATGGTTGAAACGCTGCGGACGGTCGTCGCCGACGACCACTACCTGGTCCGCGAGGGCACCAGGCGGCTGCTGGAGACCACGGGGCGCGTGGACGTGGTCGCCGCCGTCGGCGACGCCGACGAACTGCTCGACGCGGTGCGCAGGTTCGCCCCTGACGTGGTGATCACCGATATCCGGATGCCCGGCGGCGATTGGCGGCCGGGGTTCGAGGGCATCGACGCCGCCCACCGCATCAAGGCCGACCACCCCGGGGTCGGGGTGGTGGTGCTGTCGCAGTTCGGCGACGCGTTGTATGCCTTCGAGCTGTTCAAGAAGGGCACAGAGGGTTTCGCCTACCTGCTGAAAGATCGCGTCGGCGACCTAGATGAGCTGCTGGCCGCCCTCTCCGTCGTGGCCGAGGGCGGCTCGGTGATCGACCCCAAAGTGGTCGAGGGGCTGATGTCGCTGCGGGCGGTGCGCGGCGGCACCGAGGCGCTGACCGAGCGCGAGCGCGCGGTACTTCGCGAGATGGCGCGCGGCCGTTCCAACCCGGCGATCGGCCGGGAACTGCACCTGTCGCTGTCGTCGGTGGAGAAGAACGTCAACGCCATCTTCTCCAAGCTCGGGCTGGAGAACACCGGCGACATCAACCGCAGGGTCGCGGCGGTGCTCGCCTATCTGGAGGGCTGACAGGTACCTGGAGAGAGGTACCTGGAGAGGTGACGGGGCGCCCCTCGGGGCGATCGTACCCGCGTCTCACCGCAGGGTCGTGGCGGTGCGCACCTGCCCGGAGGCTGATGCGGGGCCGTGCGGGTGGCACTGGCCAGCTGGGCCCGTCCGGGAACCGCTGGCGTCGTGCACAGGCTCATACAGGTGGCCCTCAAGTCAGCCGTGCCCGCGTTCACCGCAGAGGACCGCAGCGGCGCGCACCTGCGCGGAGGGTTAATGCGGGGGCCTGCGGGCGGCACTGCGGCCAGCTGCACCTGGCCGTGTCGGTGTCGGTGTCGGTTAGCGCAGGGTCATGCAGGTGACTCTCGGGCCGGCTGTGCCCGCGTTGGGGCCCGCCGAGGTGGTGCGCTGGGCGTGGATGACCAGTGAGCGCGGCAGCCGGTTGGGATCGAGCGACCAGGCGTTGCGGGCGGTCGCGCGGCCGGAGCCGGACTCGTCGGTGGTCAGGTCGAGCCAGACCTCGTTGGCGGCGGTCGCGCCGTGGCTGGCCGGGTCGTGGTGGTGCTGCTGGTAGTGGGGACCCGCAGCGTCGGGATCGGCGGCGCACGGCTTGGTGTGCAGGTGCGCGCCGTACGCGCGATCGGGCAGGAACCCTTCGACGACCAGCGAGGACACCGTCTTGCCGCCCTGCGACTCAACCGTCAGGCTGGCCTGGGCGCCCTCGGGTGCGAGCTTATGGTCGTAGACGATCGCGGCCGGGCCCTTCTTCGTGAACTCGCCGCCGCCCGACAGGGCGACCACGTGGGCGGCCTGGCCGGCGTGCCCGGCGACCGCCTCGCCCGGCCTCGGGCTGGGGCCGGCGCCGGGACTGGTGCCCCCGCTACAGGCGGTGAGTATGAGGACAGCGGGTACGGTGACTACCCAGCGCATAGCGACTCCCAGAGCGGCGGCCATCGGTACTGACGGCCGCCCACTCTATCGAGTCACCATACGATCACGCCCCGTGTTCGGTCGCGATTGTGTCGATGACCGCCGCGAGCCGGTGGTCGAGTTCGGTCACCCCGCCCTGGTCGTGGGTGGTCAGGCTGAAGCTCAGCGTCCGCCACCGGATGTCGATGTCGGGATGGTGGTTCATCTCCTCAGCCCGCACCGCCACGTCGTCGACGATGCGGATGGCCGTCGGGAAGTCCGGCGCCTCGATCGTGCGCCGGAGCACCTGCCCGTCCTGTGTCCATGCGCTCATACCACCCACGCTACTTCAGCGCTCCGGCCCCGAGACCCGACTGGATCTGGCGCTGGAAGATGATGTAGATGACCAGGACCGGGATGATGGCCATGTTCAGCGCGGCGAACAGCGCCGGCCAGTCGGCCTCGTAGCCCGCGATCGTGGAGATGTCCGCGATGCCCTGGGTGATGACCCATTTGCTGCGGTCCCCCGGGATCAGGGCCAGCGGCAGTAGGTACTGGTTCCACTGTCCGAGCACGTTGAAGATGGTGATGCTGATCATGCCGGGTTTCGCCATGGGCAGCATGACCTGGAAGAAGGTCCGCGTGTGCGAGGCGCCGTCGATCAGCGCGGCCTCGGCCACCGCCTCCGGGAGCGTACGGAAGAACGCCGCCAGGAAGAACACCGTGAACGGCAGCGAGTACGCGATGTAGACGATGATGAGACCGGTGTGCGTGCCCAGCAGGCCGAACTGCTTGACCACGAAGAACAGCGGGCCGACCGCCAGGAAGATCGGGAAGGCCATGCCGGAGACGAACAGCAGGTAGATCAGGCGCTGGCCGACGAACTTGTACCTGGCCAGCACGTAGGCCGCCATCGAGCCGAACAGCATCGTCCCCGCCGTACTGAAGACCACGACGATGACGGTGTTGATCATGTACTGCCCGACGTTGGCCTTGTCCCAGGCCCGCGCCCAGTTGTCCCAGCGCAGCGCGCCGGGCAGTTGCAGCGCGTTGCCGAAGATCTCGGAGTTGCTCTTGAACGCGGCCAGGAACGTCCACAGCAACGGCAGGATGATCAGCAGCGCCCAGACGACGAGCGCGACATGCGACAGCGCCCTGAAGGGGTTCGACTTCTCCTTGGGCCGAGCCCTCACCTTTGGATTGTCCTTGATGTGCATGTCAGAGCTCGACCTTCTCACGGCGGGAGACCCGCAGGGTCAGCACCGCGAAGGTGATGGTCAGGAAGAACAGCGCGACACCCATGGCCGAGGCGTAGCCGACCTTGGAGTAGTTGAAGGCGTTCTTGAAGATCTCCACCGGTAGTACGGAGGTCGCGTTGTCCGGCCCGCCCGCGTCCATCGTGAGTACGGTCACCAGCGCGAACCCGTCGAAGGCGGCGATGCCGAGATAGACCCAGCCGACCTGGATCGTGTCCCAGAGCAGCGGCAGCGTGATCGAGAAGAACAGCCGGACCCGCCCCGCCCCGTCGAGCGACGCGGCCTCGAAGTAGTCCTTCGGGATGGCCGCCATGCCCGCCGAGAACAGCACCACGTAGAAGCCGACGGCCTGCCAGACCATGACGGCGATCAGTGACCACAGCGCGAGGCTCGGTTCGGTCATCCAGCCGACCGGTTCCAGCCCCAGGCCGATCAGCACGCCGTTGATGACGCCGCTCTCGTCCGGGCGGTAGATGGCCCGCCACAGCACACCCACGATCGCGACGGCCAGCACCTGCGGAGCGAAGAAGACGATCTTGTAGAAGGTCGAGCCCACGACGCCGGTCATCCCGGCGCCCCGCGAGCCTCCGCCCACGTTCAGCAGGAACGCGAAGACGAGCGCGATCGCGATCGTCACGAGCGGGAGCACCAGCAGGAGGACCCCGTGGTTGCGGACGGCGCTCCAGAAGACGGAGTCGCCCAGCAGGCGGGTGAAGTTCTCGAATCCGATGTACGTCGGCGATGCCTGATAGCCGTTCCAGCTCGTCAGCGAGAGCTGGAACGCCTGAATGTACGGACTGATCACGAAGACCAGGTAGAGGGTGACGGGCACGACGAGGAATCCCCCGACGAACCCGTACTTTCGCAGCCGCTGGCTTCTCAACGCGCTCACCGGGCTTCGTTCCCCGCGCGGAGCGGCGGCCCGCTCCGCACGTTGCCTCGGTTCACCCTTCATCGGTCTAGGAGTTCCTTGACTGCTTGGCGACGGAGGAGTCGGCCTTGACGTCGTCGGCCTTCTTCTGGATCTTGTCGAGGTACTCGTCGACGGACATGCGGCCGGCCATGAGGGTGTTCTGCTGCTGCCAGGCGTAGTCGAACAGCGGCTTGTACCAGCCCTCGAACCGGGCGTCGGTGATGATGTCGGTGCCCGCGGCGTCCTGGGCCTTGGCGGCGCTGACCAGGCCGGGGGGCAGGTCGACGCCCTCGGCGCCGCCGTTCACGATGGTGAGGTTCTTGGTCTTGGCCGTGAAGTCCTTCGCGCCCTCCTTGGAGAGCATGATGCGGAGGTATTCGAGGCCGCCCTGCACGTTCTTGCCCTTGGCGCCGACGAAGAAGTTCTCGCCGACACCGACCTGGATGGCACCGTACGGCATGACGTCGCCGGCGGTGACGTTCGGGAAGGGCGCGATCGCGTACTCGAAGTCGGCGGGCTTGTCCTTCATCATCTCGTTCTCAAGCCAGGAGCCGCAGGGGTAGAACAGCACCTTGTTCTGCAGGTGCTTGACCTGGACCTGGGTGTGGTCGAGACCGAGGTAGGACTTGTCGCTGTACTTGAGCTGCACGTTCAGCCAGGCCTCGACGGCCGCCTTGACGGCCGGGCTCTTCCAGGCGTTGTCGACCAGGTTGTCGATGTCGATGATGACCTGGTTGCCGCCGATCTTCGCGGCTGTGTAGAGCATGTTCCAGAGCTGGTAGTACGGGCCCTTCTGGCCGGGGAAGGCGAAGAGGTGGATGCCCTCCTTCTTCGCGGTCTCGCCGAGCGCGAGGAACTCCTCCCAGGTCTGGGGCAGCTTCCACCCCTTGGTGGCGAAGAGCTTGGCGTTGTACCACAGGCCCCGGTGGGAGACGGTGTAGTTGAGGACCAGGTCCTTGCCATTGAGCTTGGCGTTCTCGATGGCGGCCGGGGTGATGGTGTCGCGGATCTTCTTGTTGGGGTCGTCGACGGAGGGGGCGTCCCACAGCGGGGTCAGGTCGGCGAGGTGGCCCTCGTTGGCCAGGGCGGCGAGGTCGAGCGACTCGGGGCCGGAGTTGTTGACCACGTCGGGAGCGTCGCCGGCGAGGAAGCGCGGGCGCAGCTGGGTGCCGATCTGCTGCGTGCCGGTGTGCTTGATCGTGACGCCCGGGTACGCCTTGGTGTAGAGCGGCTCATGGCCGTCCTTGGCGTAGCTGTCGGTGTAGCCGCCGCTGAAGATGACGACTTCGAGGGGCTTCTTGGCGTCCACACCGAAGGGGTTCTTCGGGCTGACGGCGCCCGCGGCGGCGGTCGTGGGGGCGGCGGAGGGGGTGTTGCCACCGCCGGTGGCGCAGGCAGCAAGCAGGCTCGCCCCAGGGCCGACGGCGAAGGCGGTGATGCCGACACGACGCAGCAGCTGACGTCGGGTGATCTCTTCCGGGTGGGACATCCGGACGCTCCTGAGAGTCGTTCAATTAGGAAAGTTTCCTAAAGGTTTTGCCCGAACGTACGAACACCGCCCGATGCCCGTCAAGAGGACGCAACCGACCCGTAACCTTCGACCTGCTGAGAGCGCCCCGAAAAGGGACATCAGCCGCCATCGGAGCCCTCGGGGAACGCCAGCATGACCGACCGGGGACGTGCGGGGCAAGACCCCCCCACTACACCCATAAATCAGGAAAAATGCCTCTTCGTGGCGGAAAAGGCGCTATCGGTGCCATCCAGGGCGAGAGCGATGTCCTCCGCCGTGTGCGCCGCCGAGAGGAACCAGTTGTGCCACGGGTGGAGATAGACGCCGTTGCGCAGGCACTCGGTCGTCCAGTGCATCGCGACCGAGAGGTCGGCGTCGCCGTCGAAGCTGAGCCATGGGATCGTCACCGGGCCGGTCTGGTTGACCGTGAAGCCGTGCGATTCGGCCTGGGCGTACAGGCCCGCCCGGAGCCGGGCGCCCGCCCGTTCCATGGCCGTGATGGCGTCGGTGTCGCGCAGGGTCTCGATCGTGGCCTTCGCCGCCGCCATCGCGACCCCGGAGAACCAGAACGAACCGGTCGAGTACAGCGTCTGGGCGGCGCCGCGCAACGCGTCCGTACCGGTCACGGCGGCGATCGGATAGCCGTTGGCCATCGCCTTCGACCACGCGGTCAGGTCGGGACGGACGCCGTACTGCTCCCACGAGCCCCGCAGGTCCACCCGGAACCCGGCCCGTACGTCGTCGATCACCAGGGCCGAGCCGATTCGGTCGGCCAGCCTTCTGGCGCCTCGGGCGAACTCGGGCTCGGCGAGCTCCTGGTCCTCGAACGAGTCGTGCTTGAACGGGGTGACGATGATCGCCGCCACCTCCCCGTCGAGGGCGGCCGCGGCCTCCTCCAGGCCGGTCAGCGAGTTGTAGGCGAACTCGGCCAGGTCGGCGCGCTCGTTCGGGGTGGTTCCGGCGAGCGACGGGGTGCACCAGGGGTCGGCGCCGTGGTAAGCGCCGTGCGCCATCAGCACCTTGGTACGGCCGGTCGCGGCTCTGGCCACCATCAGGGCCTGGGTGGTGGCGTCGGTGCCGTTCTTGGAGAACATGACCCAGTCGGCGCTCGGGACGGTGTCGACGAGCAGTTCGGCCAGCTCGACCATGACCGGGCCGGGGCCGTTGAGGCAGTCGCCCTTGGCGGCCTGCCGGGCGGCGGCCTCCTCGACCCTGGGGTGGCGGTGGCCGAGGACCACCGGGCCCCAGCTGCACATGAAGTCGAGGTACTCGCGGCCGTCCACGTCCCATTGGCGGCAGCCTCGGGCGCGTTCGAAGAACTGGGGGTAGCCGGGGGCGAAGATGGCGGCGTTCAGGTGACCGTACATGCCGCCTGGAATGACTTTTCCGGCGCGCTCCCGAAGTTCGCGGTCTGTCGTCACACGTCCTCCAGTCGGAAACCTCGCAGGAGGGACAGGGTGGAGGGGAGGTCGGTGAGGCCGAAGTCCGAGCCCAGGCCGCCCGCCACGCGCGCCGCCGCCGCCGTGCCCCAGCGGGCGGCGGTGAGCAGGTCCCGCTCGTGCAGGAGGCCGGTGATGAATCCTGCGCAGTAGGCGTCGCCGCAGCCGGTGGTGTCGTTGACCTCGACCTTCAGGGCCGGGATCGACTCCTCGCCCGACGGGGTGACGACCAAGCTCCCCGCCGCGCCCCGTGTCACCAGGACCGCGCGCGGCCCGTCGGCCAGCAGGGACGCCGCGGCCGCCCGGACGTCGGCGGCGCCCGTCATCAGCAGGGCCTGCGACTCGTTGGGCAGGACGTAGTCGACGTGCGGCAGGAACGCCCTGGCGGGCCCTAACAGGTCGGGCAGTTCGGACAGCAGGTCCATGGTGACGACGGTGCCCTCCGCCCTGATCGAGTCGAGGAGGGCGAAGAAGGCGGGGTCGCCGAGACCGAAGGTGACGTCGACGCCGCCGAGGTGGACCGCTCGGGCCTCGCGCAGCAGGTCCGCGTCGAGGTCGGCGGGGGTGAGCGTGAGGTTGGCGCCGGGCGTGTGGAAGCTCGGGCGCCCGCCGTCCGGGCTGATCGGCAGAATCGAGGCCGAGGCACGGTCACCCGCCCGCCGCCGCACCCGGCTGACGTCGACGCCGTGCCTGGCCATGACCATGAGGAGGAAGTCGCCGAGCTCGTCCGAGCCGACGGCGCCGAGCGAGGCCACCGGGTTGCCCAGTTTCACCAGGTCCACGGCGGTGCCCGCGGCGGAACCCGCGGCGGTGAGCCGGATCTCGTCGACGAGCACGGTGCCCTGCCCTGCGGGCAGGTGCTCGACGGGCCTGGCCAGGACGTCGACGATGTGTACGCCGACTGTGACGACCGTCATACCCCGCTAGTAGACAGACGTCCGACTAAAAAGTCAATAGAATGCGATCATGCCGAAGATCGTTGACCACGACGAACGCCGACGGGACGTCCTCACCGCCGCGACCCGGGTGATCGTCCGCGACGGCATCGACGCCGCCACCACCCGGGCCATCGCCAAGGAGGCCGGACTGTCCAACGGCGTCCTGTCCCACTACTTCGCCGACAAGGACGAGATCCTGCTGTCGGCGCTGCGGCGCTCGCACGAACGCATCAGGCAGCGGCTCATCAGCAAGGTCGAGGGCGCCTCCGGGCTGGTGGCGCTGCGTACGGTCCTGCTCGACAACCTGCCGCTGGACGACGAGCGCGCCGAGGAGACCAGGCTGGAGATCAGCTTCTGGAGCCGGAGTCTCGCGGCCGACGCGCTGGCCGAGGTGCAGCGGGCGGAGGCCGGGGAGTTGCGCGCCGCCGTACACGGGCTGCTGGTCCGGGCGCGAACGGACGGAGAGGTACGGCCGGACGCCGACCTCGACGACGCGACCGAGACCCTGCTCGCGCTGGTCGACGGGCTCAGCCTGCACCTGGTCCTGTATCCGGACCGGCTGACGCGCGCCTCCGTCGAACGCCTGATGCTCGCCGCCCTGTCCACACTGACCGCCTGAGCAGGGGTGGCCGCTGGGTTGTGTCCTGAGTGGGCTAGATTGCCCGGGTATGAGGATGGCCGAGCTCAGACGTGAGCTGTGCGCGTACGGCAGACGGGCCGTCGACCAGGGCCTGGTCATCGGGACCTCGGGCAACCTGAGCGTCCGCGACGGCGAGCTGGTCGCGGTGACGCCGTCGGGCGGCGCCCTCGACCGGCTCACCCCCGACATGTGCCCCGTCGTGGACATCGAGGGATACCTGGTGGAAGGCGACCATCCGCCATCCTCCGAGACCCCGATGCACCTGGCCGTCTACGCGAGCACGAACGCCGAGGCGATCGTGCACACCCACTCGGTGTTCGGGACCGTGGTGGCGAGCACGATGAGCGAACTCCCGCCGGTCCACTACAACGCGCTGATCCTCGGCGGCGTGGTCAAGGTCGCCGAATACGCCACGTACGGCACGCCGGAGCTGGCCGCCAACGTCCGCGCCGCCATGGCCGGCAAGCGGGCGGTGCTGATGGCCAACCACGGCGGCGTGACGATCGGGGCGTCGCTGGAGCAGGCGTTCGAGGCCACCCGGCTGCTGGAGTGGCTGTGCGAGGTGTACGTGCGCGCGCTGTCGATCGGCCGGCCGGCCATCCTGACGGAGGCGCAGCTCGCCGCCGTCGTCGACCGCACGCTGAACTCGCCGCCCTTCCCCCGCCGCCCGTGACCGGCCGCCCGGGAGTCACGACCCTGCGTCGGCCTACCCCAGCACCGCCTTCTCCGCCAGCCCCAGCGGCAGCCCGCCCGAGCCCGCCAGCGTGTCGTGGAAGGTCTTCAGCGGCCCGTCGTACGCCTGCCTGATCCGCTCGATCTCCAGCGCCCCCGTCAGGTACGACGGGGCCTGCGTGGGCCACGCGCAGTAGCGGTTGACCTCGCCCTGAGCGGTGCCCGGCGACAGCGACGCCCGCGTGGACATGAACTCCTCGGCCTGCTCGATCGTCATGTCCTCGCAGTGCAGCGCGGTGTCGACGACGATCCGCGCCGCCCGGAAGATCCGGCAGTCCAGGTGGGCCAGTTCGGTCGCGGGTGTGTCGAAGTACCCCTGCTCGTGCAGCAGCTTCTCGACGTACAGGGCCCACCCTTCGGTGAAGTACGGCGTGCGGAAGACCTTGCGCACCGTGCGGGGGTTCCCGGCGATGTGCGACAGATGCCAGTGATGACCGGGGTACGCCTCGTGCACGGCGATGGACGGCATCTGGGCGCGCGAATTGGTGCGCAGGCGCTGCCGTACCTGCTCTGGGGTGAAGCCGTCCGGCGTGTAGGGGACGAAGAAGATGCCGGTGCGCGAGCTGCCGAGCGGCGGCGGCGCGAGGTAGTGGGCGACCGACAGCACCGGCCGCGCGTACTCCGCCGACGGCTGGACCAGGCACTCCTCCCCGTCGGGGAAGGTGACGAGGTCGCGTTCGCGGACGAACTCGCGGGCGCGCAGCGTCTCCGCCTCGTACTCGGCGCGCATGTCGGCGAGGGTGGCCGGGTGGTCGTCCATGAGGGACTCCATGGCGGCCCGCCAGTCGTGTGTGCCGTCGACGCGGGTGGCGACCTCGCGCATGCGCCCGTCGAGGTCCGCCCACGCCTTCTGGCCCTTGGCGTGCAGGTCGGCGGCGCCGTACCCGAGAAGTTCGCGTTCGCGCAGCAGGCGTGAATAGAGCTCCTCCCCCATGCGCCAGCTCCCGCCGCAGGTGAAGCCCTCCAGGAAGGCGACCAGCCCGTCGAAGGCCGCGGCGGCCGGTACGGCGGCGGCCGCGAGCTTGGCCCGCAGCCCGTCGTCCTCGACCAGGCCGGGGATCGTCACGGTCAGCAGGTGGCGGCCGGTGCGCGCCTGACCGAGCCCGCGCTGGACGAGCAGCGGCGAGGCGATCGTCGGGTCGAGGTTGGCGCGGCAGGCGGCGAGCACGCCGGGGACCTCGGCGAGCTTGGCGACAGCGGCGGAGACGAGTTCGGGTTCGGGCTTGAGCCGCTGCTGGAAGGGGGTGTTGAGGGCGGTGAACACCGGCGACAGATAGAAGGCGGGGTCGCGCCGCCACGTCGGCCACTGCGCCATCGCGACCGAGCCGCGCAGGTGGGACAGCACGAGGTCGCGGTCGACGGCGTCGTCGGGGGTCGGGGCCTGCGACTGCGACAGGCGGGCGATCCAGCGTCGCTCCTCCTGCTCGACGGCCTGCAGGTGGGCGGCGGAGAAGTCGCCGAGAGTGTGGTCGTAGCCGTCGGCGCCGAGGTACGCGGCGACGATCGGGTGGCTCTGGAAGTGCCAGGCGAGAAACTCATCCACAAGGCCGCACCATATCCTGGCAAACATGCCCCTTCAGATCACCGGCGCGCTGGGTGACCCCGACCTGATCAGGCTCCCTTGGGAGACTCCGCTCGCCGAGTGGCCGCAGCACCATCTCGTGGACCTGCCGCGCGGCATCTCACGGCACGTGGTGCGCTTCGCGCGCCTGTCGGGGAAGGTCTACGCGATCAAGGAGATCAGCGAGAGGTACGCCCGGCGGGAGTACCAGCTGCTGTGGGACCTGACCCGGCTCGACGCGCCCTCGGTCGAGCCGGTGGCGTACGTGACCGGCCGCGACGAGGGCCTCGACGCCGCGCTCATCACCCGCCATCTGCAGTTCTCGCTGCCCTATCGCGCGGTGATGTCGGGCACGCTGCGGCCGGAGACGCTGACGCGGCTGCTCGACGCGCTGGCCGTGCTGCTGGTCCGGCTGCACCTGAACGGCTTCTACTGGGGGGACTGCTCGCTGTCCAACACGCTGTTCCGCCGGGACGCCGGGGCGTTCGCCGCCTATCTGGTGGACGCCGAGACCGGCGAGCTGCACCCGATGATCAGCGACGGCCAGCGGCTGGCCGACATCGAGACGGCGCACGTCAACATCTTCGGCGAGATGCTCGACCTGGAGGCGGGCGGCCTGCTGCACCCGTCGATCGATCCGATGGAGACGGCCGAGGACATCGTCAACCGCTATCACCGGCTCTGGGAGGAGATCACCCAGAGTGAGATCATCGAAGAGGTCGACTGGCACAAGGTGGAGCAGCGCATCCGCAGGCTCAACCTGCTGGGCTTCGACGTGGCGGAGATGATGGTGCGCCGCAAGGTCGGCACCGGGCGGCTGATCGTGCGGCCGAAGGTGGTCGACTCGGGCCACCACCAGCGGCGTCTGCTCAGGCTGACCGGTCTGGACGTCGAGGAGAACCAGGCCAGGCGGCTGCTGAACGACCTCGACGGGTTCCGGGTGGCCACAGGGCTGCGGCACGAGGACGAGGCGATCGTGGCGCACCGGTGGCTGGCGGAGGTGTTCCAGCCGACGATAGAGGCGGTGCCGGTGCCGATGCGGCGCAAACTGGAGCCCGCGCAGATCTTCCACGAGGTGCTGGACCACCGCTGGTTCCTGTCGGAGGAGGCGGGCTGCGACGTCGGGCTGGAGAAGGCGGTGCGGTCATACGTGGAGCAGGTACTCGTCCACAAGCCCGACGAGTCCGCGCTACTGCCCGAGTCGGACGCCGGACTTGACTCCGCCGCTGCGCCTGAGTCCGAAGCTGTGTAGGAAAGCTCAACCTCGGGTGGAGATTTCTCCTCCGCTGGCGGACTTTTTTCCACGCGGGCCTCTGCAGGGCGCTCCCGCCGTCCTAGGCTGCCCCAGTGCTCGCACTAGATGACTGCTTGCTCAGGGTAATGGACATCCCTGGCGCGCTGGACGCCCTGGTGGTCGACCACCTCAGCGGAACGGTGTTCGCGGCGAGCGGTGCCGCCGACCTCGAAGGCTCCGCGCCCGCGCTCCGCGAGTCACTGCGCGCCACGATGGACGCGCTGGCCCAGTCGTCTCCCACCGGCGCCGCCCGCGTCGAGGACCTCATCGTGGTGACGGACGTCGGCTACCACCTGATGCGGCCGGTCGAGATGCCCTTCGCCGGGCCGCTCGTCTTCTATGTGCGGCTCGACCTCGCCCAGGGGGACCTCACCCGGGCCAGGGACAGCCTGCGCGAGATCACCGGCCGGATGAGCGGCTGAGCGATGGCCGCCATCCAGACTCTGCTGACCGGGCTGGCGCGCGAACGGGCATCCGGGTCGATCAGCCTCGCGGGCACGGGCAAGGCGTACCTGGACGGCGGTCGCGTGACGTTCCTCGAAAGCGACGGGACGCCCTCGCTTGAGGACATGCTGACGGCCAGAGGCCGCACGATCGACGGACTGACCCGGGCCGAGCTGCAGTTCTGTGTGGTGGGGACGGTGCTCGACGCGGCCGGTTTCCTGCTTTCCGCCGAACTTTCCGCCCGGCCGAGGTTCCGCCCGGGTGAGCGGCACCCGTACGGTGAGGTGTGGGCCTTCGAGGTCGCCTGGCTGATCCGCGAGTGCGCGCGAAGGAGAAGCGAGTTGGCGCAGACCTGGCCATCGACGGAGCTCGACGGCGTGCCCGTCACGCCCGCGCACCGGCCGCCGGGACAGCGGGTCACGGTGGGGGAGCTCGAATGGGAGATCCTGATCCACGCGGACGGGGTCGCCACACCGGCGGACCTGGCGGTCCGGCTCGGGCAGCCGGTCTACACGGTGCTGCTCACCGTGCGCCGGATGGCCGCCCTGGGCCTGCTCACCCGCCCGGAACCCGCCTCCGGCCCACAGCCCCCTCCCGAAGAACCCCACCGGTCCAAGAAGACGGCCGCGTCCAGAATGCCGGACGTGGCCGAGACGGTGGACGGGGCCGACGTCTCGGACGTGGCCGAGGTGGTGGGCGAGGCCGATATCTCGGACGTGGTCGAGATGGTGGACGTGGTCGAGGTGGCGGACGCCTCGGCTGCCGGCGCGACGGCGCTCGCCGGCCTGGGCGAAGAAGCCCCCGCTGACCTGGCGAGCCGTACCGGTGGGCGGGAAACGGCGCCTTCCGAGGCCGCGGCCCGCGCCGACGCGGGTGGGGCGGCCACCGCCGGGCGGGGCAGGCCACCGTACGGGGAGTTGCCGAGGCGGGGCAGGAGTGCCCGGCGGGAAGGGCCGCACGTGCCCCGCGCCAACCCCATGCGGGATCCCGAGGTGCTGGCGGCCGTCAAGCAGGGCCTGGAACGGCTGCGCTGACGAGTCCCCCGGAAACGGCGGAAGCGGGCGTCCCCCGACCGGTGAGGTCTGGGGACGCCCGCTTCACGCAGACGGGTGGACAGCCCTTTTGTACGTGCTTTCGAGTGCGTCAGGTCAGCGCTGGAAGACCTTGCGCAGGCGGTCGCGGCCGATGAACAGTCCGCCGCCGAGCAGGGCCAGCCCGCCGATGACGGCGAGGGCGGCGACGCCGGTCGGACGGCTCTCGTCAGCGGTGCTGGCCGCCGCGAGCTGCGCGGACGCGTTCTCAGCCGACGCGGCCTTCGGGCTCTTGGCGCCGGGGGTGGAGCTGGGCCGCTCGGCGACCACGGCGGGAGCGTTCTTCTCCGCGGCGTCCTGCGACGGCTTCTCGGCCGGCTTCTCGGCGGCGATCACCGGCGGCTTGGCCGGGTTGTGGTCCTTGCGACCCCAGGCGCCGGTGGCGAAGGCGACCGGGTGGTTCTTCTTGCCGACGCCGGGTCCCCACTTGGTGATGACGTAGTCCACCTTGATGTGACCCTGGCCGCCGACGCCGTCGACGGTCAGCGAGCGCGAGTTGAAGGTGCCGCCGGTGAGGTCGGCGAAGGTCTTGGCGTCGAGGTCGAGCATGATGCCCCTGTTGGAGGGGATGCCGGGGCCTCGGTCGCCGACGAAGAAGGGCATCTTCTTGCCCTTGTAGACGACGTAGCCCTCGGTGAGCAGCGGCCAGCTCGGGCTGGCGGCCAGACCCTTCTGCATGGGCTTGCCGCTGGCGGGCATGCCGGTGTCGCCGTTGCGGCCGGAGCCGTCGTCCCAGTAGTAGGAGGCGGTGGTGGAGCCGTGCAGGAGGGTCTGCTTGTCGGTGAAGTGGTCGTCGGCCGACGCGGGCGCCCCGGCGCCGACGGTGACGGCACCGGCAAGGGCGGCGGTGGAGACGAACATGGCAAAGCTACGCATGCCGAAGCGGCGAGACATAAAGCAAAGTCCTTCGTACGGGGTCAGGGATGGCGCTCGTCATCGGCGCGTAGCCGGGCAAAAGGCCGAACGGTCGCTACGCGGGAGCGCTAGGGGGGGTGGTGATCCTTGAGGAAGGGGCCGCTCAGTAGGCGGCGGGTGAAGCTACGCGGGTGAGGGGTACGTCGCGGCAGTGCATGAGATAGCTGTCCTCTCCATCTCGCCTACCGGGTTAGCTGACGGGTTCGGGCGTGGAGGTGCCCTACCGACGGTTCGTCGGATTCACCCCAAGGAACGTGGTTCCCCGGTTCCCGCCGGAGCGGGATTCGGCGCCAGCCGGTCGGCCTTCTTGGTGAAGGGCCAGGTCACCAGCTGGTAACGCTATGGACTGTATGCCTCAAACCCGACAAATGCAAAGCAAACGCCATGAAACGGGCGAAGATCTACCTAATAAGGTCAAGAGAAAGGGGGGTACGGTAAGCCGTACCCCCCGGAAATATCGCGGTTTCAGCCGCTCTTGCGTCGGAACGATCGCTTGTTGGCAGCGGGGCCATGTGCGCCGTGGATCTTCGAGTGATCCGAGCCCCTGCCACCCGCGCCCGCGTCGGCATTCTGGTTCCGCTTACGGTCCAGTGCCTCCCGGAACTTGCGCTTCATCTCGTCCTCGGGAGTTTCGCTGACTTCGGGCTCCGGTGATTCCGCCATGAGGACCTCCTGGTGTTTGGGACGCCCCCAGCTTCGCATGTGTGCTCGCGCGACGCGAAACCGGACGCCCGCCTCAGCCCAGCCTGGCCAGCTCGGACTCCGTCAGGTCGAGGTCGGCCGCCGCCACGCAGTCCAGGATGCTCGACGGACGGCTGGCGCCCGGGATCGGGATCATCACCGGGCTCCTGGCCAGCTCCCAGGCGATGCACACCCGCTGCGGCGACACCCCGCGCTCGGCCGCCACCTCGGCGAAGACCGCGTGCCTGCCGCCCAGCTCGCCCGCCTCCGACATGCCGCCGAGCGGCGACCACGGCAGGAACGCGAGCCCCAGGTCGGCGCAGACGTCCACCTCCGGCTCACTGCTGCGGAAGCGCGGCGAGTACTCGTTCTGCACACTCGCCAGCCGTCCGCCGAGAATCCGCTGTGCCGTCCTGATCTGCTCCGGATCGGCGTTGGAGATTCCGGCCATCCGGATCTTCCCGGCGTCGAGCAGATCGCGCAGCGCCCCGATCGTCTCCTCGTACGGCACCGCCGGGTCGGGCCGATGGTGCTGGTAGAGGCCGATGGCCTCGACGCCCAACGCCTTCAGCGACGCCTCGCAGGCCCGGACCAGGTATTCGGGCCTGCCGTCGACCTCCCAGCCCCCGCCGCCTTCCACGCGGGTGTGACCCCCCTTGGTCGCCACCAGCACCCGGTCGCCGTCACCGCCCCAGGAGGCCAGCGCCTTGGCGACCAGCCGTTCGTTGTGCCCCACGTCGGTATGGCTGGGGGTGTAGGCGTCGGCGGTGTCGATCAGGGTCACCCCGGCGTCGAGCGCCGCGTGGACGGTCCTGATCGACTGGGCCTCGTCAGGCATGTGGCCCCGCACCGACATAGGCATGGCGCCCAGCCCGACGGCGCTCACAGCGGTCGTTCCGATGACTCGAGTCCTCATCCCTTCATCATGGCCGTGGTGACCGTGAACAGGCCGACTCTTTCGCGGCGACTCACCGCGTCGCCGTACCCGGCCGCGAGGGCCCAGGCGTGCAGTTGCTCGGCCTGGCGGCACTTCATCACCCACAACTCGCCGTCGCGGTTGGGCAGCACGTTGGCGATGAACTCCAGTTGCGGGTGCTGCGTCTGCGTGGTGAACACCAGCACGCCGTCGGGGGCGAGCAGGTCGCGCAGCCGTACGAAGGACTCGCGGATCGTGTCGTCGTCCAGGATCAGTTCGTACAGGCCGGACACCACGACGATGTCGGCGGGACGGCCCAGCGGGGCCGGGTCGAAGGCGTCGCCCCGCTCGAAGCGGACGTTGGTGAGACCGCGCGCGGCCGCCCGCCGCCGTCCGAGCTCAAGCCCCGCGGGGGCGAGGTCGCGGCAGACGACCTCGACGTCGGGCTGCTCCCTGGCGACGTCGAGCAGGTAACGTCCGGGCCCGGCCGCGACGTCCAGGATGAGCGCGCGGCCCGCTCTGGCGGAGATCTCTTCCCTGAGTACGTCGCCGAGGAGGTCGCGGCGGGCTCGGATGGCTCGCCAGCCGACGGCGTTCAGGTAGACGCGGTCGATGAGCCTGCCGATGAGCAGGGCGCCGTGGGAGCGGTCGGCGTAGACGTAGTCGAGCATGGTGCCGCTGTCGAAGCCGTGCCGGTAGCCGATGCGGATGCCCCGGCTGAGCCGGCCGACGGTACGCAGCAGGAGCCGCATCAACCACCACTTCATGACATTTCCTCTTTCTGAAGGCTTTGGAGGGATGGGGACCGCCGGACGTCCGCCGTGCCTGGTTCTCTGGTTGCTGAAAGCGCTGAACGGATGTGCACCGCAGTTTCGGGGGTGGGATCGAGGGGCGGGTGGGGAGCCGTCAGCAGGGTGTGGGCGGCTCGCAGGTCTTGGACGGGGGCGAAGAAGCGGACGCGCACGCGGGCGCGGCGCAGCCGGCCGTGGACGGGCAGCACCTGGCCGGTCCCACGGAGGAGCACCGGGACGATCGGCACGTCCGCCGCCTCCGCCAGCCGGGCGGCGCCGGTGCGGAACTCGGCGACCCGGCCGTCGCGCGAACGGGTGCCCTCCGGGTAGACGACCAGGACCCGGCCCTGCTCCAGCAGCCTGACGGCGGCCGCCAGGTCGGCCGAGCCGCCGCCGCCTCGCCGTACCGGGAAGCCTGAGACCAGGGTGCGGCAGACGAACGAGCGCAGCGGACCGGCGAACCAGTAGTCCGCGGCTGCGGCCACGCGCGGCCGCAGCCGGGCGGGCAACGCGGCGAGAAGCGCGGCCGTGTCGGCGTGCGAGCTGTGATTGGCCACCAGCACACACGGACCCTCCGGAACCGGACCCTCGACCTCCAGACCGCCACTGCACGCGAACGCCGCGCGCCACAACGCCCGCCTGGCGATCGCGCCGACCCACCTCACCGATGTCCCCCCGTTCCGGTCGGACGCCCGCGCGTGGCCGGGTTCATGCGAACACCGCCATGACGGCCAGGGCCACGAGCAGCGAGTCCAGGCGGTCGAGGAGCCCGCCGAAGCCCGGCAGCCAGGTTCCGGCGTCCTTGACGCCCGCGCCGCGCTTGAACATCGACTCCAGCAGGTCGCCCAGCGGCGCCCCGACCGCGACGGCCAGCGCCGTGGCGGGGGTGAGGGCACCCAGAGCCCCCAGTACGGCGAGGCCGCCGACCGCGCCGCCCACGACGCCGCCCCAGGTCTTGGCGGGCGACAGCGGCGACAACGCCGGCCCTTTGATCAGCTTGCCGCCGCACCAGGCGGACACGTCGGCCAGCGCGACCGCCAGACAGACCGCGAAGGCCGTCGGCGGTGCCAGCACGACCAGCATGCTCAGCGGCGCCAGCCACAGCAGGCCGAACACCGCGTACGCGGCCCGCTTCCCCCCGTCGGCTGCGTCCCCGCGCACCACGGGAACGAGCACCAGCACGAGCAGCACCAGGGCCGCTCCTTCGGCGAGCACGGGCACGCCTCGATGGAAAGCCAGGGTGAGCGGGAGGGCGGCGACCGCCACGGCCAGGACGCCGGTCTCCGGGCGGCGCAGCCGTGCCAGGCGGCCGTACTCGGCCGCGCAGACCACGCCCAGCCCGGCGGCGAGCAGCGCGGCGCCGTACGGCCCCGCCAGCAGCGCCAGCGTGACCACGGGAGCGGCCACCGCCCACGTCAGCCAGCGCAGCACCAGTTCCCGCCGCCGCGACGCCCACACCGCCAGCCCACTGGCTCCCAGAGCGCCCGCCAGGTAGGGGACCGCCTCGACGATCATGAGACCTCCCGGCGGACGACGGCCAGCCGTACCAGCGCCGTGATCACCGACCCCGCCGCGAGCACCACGAGCCAGAGCGCCCAGCCGGTGAGGGCGAGGAGAACGACCAGCACGCAGCGCTCGGTCTTGCCGAACGGCCCGCTCTGCGGGCGGCGGGCCCCGGCGGCGGCGCCCGCGAGCGCGACCCACGACGGCAGCGTGGCCGCCAGCGCCGCCCCGGCCACCAGCGCGGCGTCGGCGACGGCGAGGCATCCGGCGAGGACGGCGAGTTCGGCCAGCCGGTCCCCCACCTCGTTGGTCACCGAGCCGAAGCGGGTGGCGCGGCCGCTCTCGCGGGCCACGCCGCCGTCGAGGTTCGCGCAGGCCAGCCGGGCGGCCAGCAGCACCGCGACGGCGAGGGCGGCGACCACCCCGGTCCGTACGGTGGCCAGCACCGCGCCCGCCGAGGCGGCGAACGCGACCCCGGCGGCCGTGATGACCGACGGGGGGACGTCATGGGCGACGAGCCGGGCCCGGATGCCGCCGAGGCGGGCGGCGTACCAGGGCTTGAGGACGTACAAGCCGTTCATGGGGCCAAGCGTGCCGCCCACCACAGTGCCGACACATGGGGTGAATGACGCAATCGCCCCTAGGTACCACTACTCACGTCAAGACCAGCCGAACTCTTGAGATTGTGGTGAAACTTCGCAGGAAAGGACATTTCCATGAACCCCATGCGCATTCTTGGTCATGATCTGGCACTGGACCTCGGCGCGGCGAGCACCCAGATCTACGTGAGAAAGCGCGGAATCGTCCTCAACGAACCCTCTCTCGTGCTGCGCGACGAATCCACCGGCGAGGTCGTCGGATTCGGCGCGGAGGAACCCCGCACGGCCGACTCGGTGGCGGTGTGCCCCGTCAGTCGCGGCGTCCCCACCGACCACGAACTCACCCGGCGGCTCATCCGCCACTTCCTGCGCAAGGTGCACGGGCACTCCTTCTCCCGCCCCCGGATGGTCATCGCGCTGCCCGCCGACAGCACCGGCCTTGCCCGCGACGTCCTGCGCGACATGGCCTTCGAGGCGGAGGCCAGGCAGGTCTACCTCGTGCAACACGGCCTGGCCGCCGCCCTGGGCGCCGGGGTGCAGCTCGGCGACCCGACCGCACACATGATCGTCGATCTCGGCTGCGACACGACCCGGATCGCCGTCGTGTCCCGAGGCTCCGTCGTCCGGGCCGTGACCGTCCACGCGGGCGGCAGGGACGTCAACCGCGCGCTGATCGCACAGGTCAGGCACGAGCACCACCAGGTCATCGGGGAACACGACGCCGAACAGGCCAAACAGCGCGTCGGCACGGCTTGGAAGCCGTCGCGGGCGCGGGCGACCGTACGGGGGACCGATCCGGAGACCAAAGGAGAGAGCGTCCTCCTGGTGACGGCCGAGGAGGTCTACCGCGCCACGCGTGCCCTCGTGAACACCGTCGTACGGGCCGCGACGCGGCTCATCGAGGAGTGCTCGCCCGAGACCGCCGAGGACGTGACCGACCACGGCGCGACCCTCACCGGCGGCGGCGCGCTCATGCACGGGCTGCCCGACCGGCTGCACGCCGAACTCGGCATCCCGGTCCAGCGCGCGGAGCGCCCGGTCGAGGCGGTCGCCCTGGGGCTCGGCCGATGTGTGGACGACTTCAGCCTGATCCGCAAGGACCGCTGACCTCCCGGATCACCCGAAGCGGTCGGCTTCTGCCTGACCCGGGTCACCAGCGGTCGAGGAGGCGGAACCGTTCGGCGACCACCGGCGTGTCGTCGTCGATCAGCGGACGCTCCCCCAGCGCCGCCACCATGCCGGGGCTAGTCCAGAACGCCACGTGCGCCGCCCGCCACTCGGCCGTGTCGGCGAAGCCCTCGCCCTCGTCGCGGGCGAAGCGGTCATCGACGTCGCGCAGCGGGACCACCCGCACCTCGGAGGTCTCCAGCAACGCGATCCGCCGACCGGCCGAGTCGACCAGCACGCTCCACTCCCCCGCCGACGGCAGCGGCTCGCCCTCCTTCTCGTACTCCAGCAGGAGGCTGCTCGTCGCCGTCTTCTCCCCGCTCAGAATCGCGGCCACCAGCCGGTCGCGCAGCTCGCCCGGGAAACCGAACTCGGCCTCCGGGGGCCTGCCCAGCGGGAAGTACGCAGTGTCGCGCCAGCTCCGCCCGTCGAAGGCCGACAGCGTCACCCCGCCCACCCGCCAGGTCACCGGCAGCCCTGTCAGGCCGTCCTCGACCTCGTCGAGCGCCGACGTGGCGACCGTCAGGTGGGGGACGTCGCCCGGATGGGCGTTCCGGTACGGCGGAGCCTCCGGCCACCGCGCCGCCACGGCGTCGGTGAGCTCCCGGAGCGGCCCGTCCGGCTCCGGCGCCAGGTAGAGCAGCCCGGGGAGGCGGGCGGTGCGCTCGAAGCGGAGGTCGAACGGCTCGTGCTCGGCGAACAACCGCCGCAGCTCGTCCACGTCGACACGGTCGGGCGGCAGGAACGGGTAGAGGACGGTGACGTGCGGCGGCACACCGTAGGCGGCCGAAGGGTCATGGGCGGCCCGCCACCGCCCGACGACCGGCTCCGCCGCCGGAATCCGCACGGTCAGCGCCGTGTCGCCTGTTCGGTACATACGTGGCAGTCTCCCATCGGCTGTTCGGTGAATGCGCGGCAGTTTCCATCGAGCCGCCTGGTGGACACCGGTAGGTCCCGCCCGAGCGCCGATACGCCGCTCGCCGCCCGGATCCTCGTCACCACCGGCAGCCGGCACGCCCTCTCTCATGCGGCCGGGCCGACTCGCCGTACGGTCATGAGAGCGATCAGGCGGGTGTGAGGGTGAAGGGGACGCTCGCCCGGGTGACGCCGTTGACGACGACCTCCAGGACGCGCGGGCCGGGCGGCTCCGAGCGGGTGGTGACCGGCCGGAAGGAATGGGCCTTGGACAGGGTGAAGGACTGGCCGCCGGACTCGGCGGTGCGCTCGCCCAGGTGGAAGACGCGGCGGGAGCCGTCACGCCGTACCGCGTAGCGCAGCACCAGCGGCCCCGGCGCGTCGGCGGCCAGTGTGACGGTGAAACGCAGCGACTCCCCCACCGCCACGGACGGCGAGGCCAGGTCGAGCGCCCGCACCGACCCCGCGCCGGGAGTGGCGCCCACGAGCACCAGCGCCTGCGGGTCACCCGCCCGCAGCAGGCCCCTGACCGCGTGGCGCAGCACCTGCTCCACGTGCGACCCGCCCTGCTCGCGCCAGGCCGCCAGCAGCGCGACGGCCTGGCCTGGATGGTCTTTGGCCAGGTCGTTGACGTGGTTGGCGACCGAGCGGCGGACATAGGCGCTGGGGTCGTCGTGGAGCAGGGAGAGGATCGGCACCGTGGGCCCGAAGGACATGAGCCAGGGCACCCGGGCCGCCCACGGCAGGCGGGGGCGGCTGCCTTCGGAGGCCAGCCGCCGCAGGTGCTCGTCCGGCGACAGGGCCCAGTCGTACATGATCGCCAGCGCGTCGGGGCCGTGGCGGTCGAGGAAGGGCCGGACGGCGAACTCGCCGGTGGCGTGCGGAGTGAGGACGGCGAGCGCGGCCATGGACTCCCGCAGGTGGTCGAGCCCGTGGACGGCGATGTAGTCGGTGGCGGGCCACCCGCTCCACAGGTCGAGCTTCACCGCGCGCGCCGCCTCGGTGAGCGCGGCGGCCGTCTCCAGGAACGGCGCCCCGGCCAGCGCCGAGGCGACGTGTCTCACCCGCTCCTTGAGCTTCAGGCCGGGCAGCGGCCCGGCGGCGCGGCGGACGAAGGCGTCGGCGTCGAAGCCCGGCCACACCTGGGCGAGCCCGTGGGCGAGGGCCTGGACGGAGCCGGCGTTGACGAGTTCCTTGAGCGGTTGGGCCACCCCTGAAGAGTGCCAGCCGCCACCGACAGGAATCGCCATGAGGGGCGCCGGATGTGTTCGGCCGTCTGGATTCGTCGATTCACCGCGCCGTACTGCGGGGCCGGCCGGGCAGGTGGGCGCCGACGGCGCCGTACGGGCGGGCCGGCCGTGGGCGCTCCCGCCGACCCGGTGATGCCGGACGGCGGGAGCGTACGGGAGACGCCGGCGGGGCACGCGCCGCCTACGGCTGGTCGCGGTCGGCGGGCGGCCCCTTGATCTCAGCGCCCCTGAAGGGCCTTGACGTTGTCGCCGAACGTCCAGTTGCGCGACCCGTCCCAGTTGAAGGACCAGGTCATGAGGCCCTTCAACTGGCCGTTGAAGCTGTTCCACGCCTGGGCGACCAGCGGCGGCGGCATGTATCCGCCGCCCGCGCCCTGCTGGGCGGGCAGGCCGGGCGCCTGCTTGTCGTACGGAACCCGGATGGTGGTGCCCTGGATGACCAGGCCGGTGTTGAGGCAGGTGGTCTGGGCGACGAAGCCCTGCACGGTGCCCGCCTGGTAGGAGTCGCCGGAGCAGCCGTACATGCTGCCGTTGTAGTACTGCATGTTCAGCCACCACAGGCGGCCGTTGTCGAGGTACTTCTTGATGATGGGCAGGTAGGAACCCCAGATCGAGCCGTAGACCACGCTGCCGCCGGTGACGTAGGCGGTCTCCGGCGCCATCGTGAGCCCGAACCCGGCCGGCATCTGGGCGAGGACACCGTCGATGATGCGGATGAGGTTGGCCTGCGAGGTCGAGAGCTGGTTGATGTTGCCGCTGCCGGTGAGACCGGTCTCGATGTCGATGTCGATGCCGTCGAAGTTGTAGCGCTTGAGGATCGGCACCACGGTCGCGACGAACCGGTCGGCGACGGCGGCGGAGCTGAGGTCGATGCCCGCCGCCGCACCGCCGATGGACATGAGGATGGTGGCCCCCATCCCCTTGGCCTCGCACATCTCGGCCGGGGTGGAGACCTTCACGGTGTTGTCCATGCCGTCCTCCCACAGCACGGTGCCGTCGGAGCGGATCACCGGGAACGCGGCGTTGATCACGTTGTAGCCGTGGTCGCGCAGGCGCCGGTCGTTGATCGGGGTCCAGCCGAACGGCGGGTGCACGCCGTTGACGGAGCCGTCCCAGTTCTCCCAGTAGCCCTGGAGGATCTTCCCGGCCGGCTTGCCCTTCAGCGGGCAGGTGACGTCCGTCGGAGGCGTGGGGCTGACGGTCGGGCTGACCGTCACGGTGGGCGTCGGGATCGGGGACGGCGGGGTTCCGGGGCCGTCGAAGCTGACGTCGTCGGCGTGGTAGGTGCCCTGGCCGTACCAGCCGTGCAGGTAGACCGTCACGCTCGTCTGGCCGGCCGCACTGGTGAAGGGCACGGTGAGCTGCGTGTACGCCGAAGGCGACGACGTCCAGGTGGATCCGCCGCCGGTGACGCCGAGGTGGGCGTAGCCGCGTACCCAGGCGGTCAGCGTGTAGGCGCTGCCCGGCTGGACGGTGACGGTCTGGGAGCAGCGGGCGATGTCGGAGCCGCTCGCGGCGCCCGCGAGGGCCTGCCCGCCCGAGCGGACCGGGGTGGCGACGACGGAGCCGAGGTTGCCCGTGCAGGTCCACGGGGACAGGGTGCCGGACTCGAAGCCGGGGTTGGCGAGCAGGTTGGCGGCGCTGGCCGAGGTCTGGGTGACGATCACACCCAGGGCCGCGAGGAGGACGGACAGGAACGCTAACAGGAGCGGGCGCGGTGTTCGCGTCATGAGGACAACCCTTCTGGGGCGCGACATTTGGGGGGTGCGCGTGTCCTCATTATTGTTAAGAAACCTATCAATTGTCTACGGCGCCGCAGGTCGAGGCGTGGTTGGCGTGAACACCGTCCCTGTGGCACCGCGCCGGTCACGGCGGAGCCAGGGTCAGGCCGTCACAGGTGGGTGGCCAGGGTGAACACCCCCGCTCCCACGAGTGCGAAGGCCCAGATCCGGTCCATGTTCACCCACGCCCAGCGCAGCACCTTCAGCCCGACGAACTCGTACACGACCAGCGCCACCACCGCCGAGGCGACCAGCATCGCCAGCGTGTGCAGCAGCGTCACCATGAGACCCGGCGAGCCGTGCTGGTGCCCGCCGTCCTGCGGCACCAGCGCCGGCAGCACCATCAGCCCGGCGCCGTGCGCCGACGACATCAGGAACGACCACGCGGCCAGTTGCGGCAGCGACACCCGCATCCCCACCCAGCGGAAGTGCCGCCGCGACAGCAGTCGCCACAACCCGAACCCGACCAGCAGCACCCCGCAGCCGATCGCGAACGCCGTACCGCCGACCAGCGACCCGGTCGCCTCCGCGGCCAGCGCCACCAGGCCCACCGAGGCCAGGTGGCCCAGCGCGATCACCGGCAGCGACTGCAGCACCAGGTCGCGGTTGCGCTCCTGGAGTCCCCGGGCGACCGCGAAGAGCCAGCCCATCGCCGGATTCAGCCCGTGGAAGGCGCCCAGGAGCAGGATGGCGGCCAGGCTCACGGGTAGCAGTAGGAGTCGGACGAGGCGTCGCCGCCCTGGAGCCTGATCTGGTGCGGACGCAGCCCTCTGAAGTCGTCGCCGTGCGGGAAGAAGGCGGTGTCGAAGGTGAAGCCCGCCGTGTCGATCTTCGCCGCCCAGGCGCCCACGCCGTCCGGGTAGAACTGGTCGTCCCAGGAGCCGTAGAGGGAGTTCGTGAGGTAGACGCGGCTGCCGTCGCGGCTGACCTCGACCATCTGCGGGCCGCCCGACAGCGGCAGACCCGGCCGCGCCGGGTGCTCGCCCCGGCCGACGATGCCGCCGATGCGCAGCGAGCCGGTCTCCACCGGCTTGAACGGGTCGGAGACGTCGAACTGCTTGATCTCGCCGGTGCCCCAGGCCGAGACGTACAACTGCTGGTCGTCCACGGACAGCGCGATGTCGGTGACCAGCGGCGGGACCGCGCCGAACGGCTTCAGCACGTCGGGCAGCGCCTCCGGCGGGGCGGGCTCGGCCGGGATGTCGATCACCTTGCGCACCGCCCAGCGGCCGCCCTCCTCATGCCAGAGCCAGACCGAGGCCGACAGGTCCTCCACGCTGGTGACGACGCCGACGAAGCCGTACTTGCGGGTCGGGTCGTGGGCCGGGCGCAGTTCCAGGGGCATCTGGTACTGGTCGCCGAGATCGACCTCCTGGAGGTGCCTGCGGCGGCGCAGGTCCCAGAAGTGGAGGCGGTGACCGTACTTGCGGCCGAGCAGCAGTTCGCCGACGACGCCGTTCTCGATCATCGACGGGGTGCCCCACTCGGAGGTCACGAGCACGTCGTGGTTGATGTGCCACCAGAAGTCGTAGGCCAGGTACTGCGGGCCCCTGTCCACCTCCCAGCGGCCGAGGACCTCGAAACTCGTGTGGTCGAGGACGGCGATGCCGCCCGGCCCCTCCTCGCCGTACCCGCCGAGCGCGGAGACGTACAGACCCTCCGGTCCGCAGTGCACCGTGTGGGGGCGCGAGTACCCCGCCCGCTTGCCCAGTTCATCGGCCTCGATGACCTTGACCAGCTCGGGACTGACCCGGTCCTTGGTGTCGTAGACGTAGATCCGCGACGAGCGCAGGCCGGGGACGATCAGGTAGCGACGCTCGACGTGGGGGTGCGGCGCATAGGGGCACAGCGCGCTACTGCACGCGTTCCAACCGAAATGATGGAGTTCGTCCCCCGTGTACGGCAGATCCGTCCAGCCGATCACCTCGCCGGTGGCGGTGTCGAGCACGGCGAGGGCATCCGGCCGCTCCCCCGCCCGGTCGAAGGCGGCCACGTAGGCCCGCGTCTCGGCGGGCGCCGACGCGGCGTCCCTGGGTGAGGGATAGAACGTGGGGTCTGGCGTCCAGAGCGTCATACCCTTCAACTGAGCCGATATTTCCTTCAAAGTCAATAGGTAATATCGGAAAACCTCTGGCAACCTCTCCCGAGTACTCCCCAGCCACAGGGGCTCGCACACGTGAGCCGATTCCGCACGGCCCTGACTCCCGGCCACGGCCCCGTGCGGTGCAAGCGCTACCGCAAGTCGGCCGACGCCCCCGAGTTGCGCGACTTCCTCGGCGAAACTGCCGGGGGCCCGCCGCAGCCCTCGGGTCGCGATCCCCCTGAACCGTCCGTGTCCCAGACCTCCCTCCGGGAACGACTCGTACCCGCGCAGGCTATGAAGCCGCAGACCAGAACTTGGGCGGATACTCGATCCGATGCAGACCAGACGCGGCGATCGCGGCCACTTCCCGAGGTCGCTGCATCTGACGTCCGTCATTGGTGAGGACGACGTGGAACCCCTCGGCTGCAGCACGCGGATACAAGGCCTCATCCCGCGTGCCCGACCAACCCGGAAGGTCCAGCAGGTGGACGATGTCGTGGCTCAGCACAAAGCTCGTCAAGACCTGATGCAGAGGGCGGGGCACATTCTCGTCCAGCAGCAGCCTCACGCCGCTCCCTGGGGGCGTTCGTAACTGTCGACGTAATCGGCGAAGTCGGCGGCGTCCAGCGCAGCGCCTGCTGAGACGCTCGGGTAGTACTCCGCTACCCGCTCAGCCGGAACGCCGTCCCGCAGCAGCGCCACAATCTCGTCATACGGCACCCGGGTGCCTTCGATCACCGGCATCCCGCCTCGGATGGCCGGGTCGACCGTGACATGATCCCGTGGACGCAGCAGGTCCGGAGCAGCGATCGCCGCCCGGTTACCCGCATGTCAGCGAAGACGAACAAGACGGTGAATTGGGTCATGACCCATGTTACCCGCAGGAACCGTCTCCGGTATCGGCACGGGACAGCGTCTGGCACGCGTTATCGCCGAGGTGGGGTCGTCTCTGCGGCGAGCAGGCGGGCGACGGCATCGACTGCCTGCAGCAACCGCGCTGAGGGTTGCGAGGTCTATCCCGCGCCGTGCTCTGGTGGCGCTTAGCGCAGTCTCCGGGCTCTCGGCAAGGTGCCGTCGCGGCGACAACATTGTGGCCTTGTGGGTAGCCCGTCGCGCGCGGCATCGTCGTCGTCATGGGATTGGATCATGCGAAGCGCGGGCCGAGTTGAAGGGGACGGGGCCGCTGCTCTCGTTCACCGAGGCGACCCGGCGGTTCGGGTCCGTCCGGGCGCTCGACCCCGTGACGCTGGCGGTCGGGCGGGGCGAGTTCGTGTCGGTCATCGGGCCGTCGGGGTGCGGGAAGTCCACGCTCCTGCGGCTCGCGTCCGGGCTGGACCAGGCGTCCTCCGGTGCGGTCCGGACCGCGACGGACGAGGTGGCCTACGTCTTCCAGGACGCCACCCTGATGCCGTGGCGGACCGTCCGGCGCAATGTGGAACTGCTCGGCGAGTTGTCCGGGGCCGGCCGCGAGGACGTCAGGCGGCGCGCGCAGGCGGCGCTGGAGGCCGTGGGGCTCGCCGACTTCGCCGGGCACCTGCCCAGGCAACTGTCCGGCGGCATGCGGATGCGAGCGAGTCTCGCGCGGGCCCTGGTCATGGAACCCGTGCTGTTCCTGTTCGACGAGCCGTTCGGAGCCCTGGACGAGATCACCAGGACCCGGCTGAACCTGCAGCTCATGGACCTGTTCGTGGAGCGCGGTTTCGGCGCGCTGTTCGTCACCCACTCCGTCGAGGAGTCGGTGTTCCTGTCCGGCCGGGTCGTCGTGATGTCGGCCAGGCCGGGACGGATCACCGCCGAGTTCACCGTCCCGTTCGCCTTCCCGCGCCCGGCGGAGCTGCGCTACACGGCGGAGTTCGCCGACCTGGCGGGAAAGGTGGCAGGCGCGCTGGAGGAGGCGTCGTGAACAGGCTGGTCCGGGCGCTGCCCCCGCTCGGCGTGTTCGCCCTGATCATCGCCGGCTGGTACGCCGTCAGCCACCTGGTGCTGGCCGAGGACCGCAGGTTCCTGCTGCCGCCTCCCGACGAGGTCGTCACCGAAGGGTTCCTCGACGACAGTGTGCGGGCGGACATCCTGACGGCGAGCTGGGAGACGCTGAAGGCGGCGCTCATCGGCCTGGCCGTCGCGTTCGTCCTCGGCTCGCTGCTCGCGGTGCTCATGGCGCGGGCGCGCTGGATCGAGCGCTCGCTCTACCCGTGGGTGGTGTTCCTCCAGACGATCCCGATCCTCGCGATCGTCCCGGTCATCGGCTTCTGGTTCGGCTACGAGCTGACGGCCCGGGTCGTCGTCTGCGTCATCATCTCGATCTTCCCGCTGGTCATCAACCCGCTCCAGGGCCTGCTCGGCACCGACCGTGGCCTGCACGACCTGCTCACCCTCGCGCGGGCCACACCGCTGACCCGGCTGCTGAAACTCCAGATACCGGCCGCGCTGCCGCAGGTGTTCGTCGGGCTCCAGACGGCGGCGGGGCTGTCGATCGTCGGCGCGGTCGTCGGCGACTTCTTCTTCGGCAGAGGCGCCATCGGGCTCGGCCTCCTGCTGTCGCGCTACAGCGGACGGCTTCAGTCGGCCGAGATGCTGGCGACGGTCTTCGCCGCGGCCCTCCTCGGGGTCGCCGTCTTCTGGCTCTTCGGCGCCCTGGGCCGCAGGGTCGTCGGCCGCTGGTCCGAGGCGTGGGGCGCGGGCGACCGGGCGGCCCGTGACTCCTGACCGACTCCCCCGACCACGTAAGGACGAGCCATGTTCAGTCGCGTCACGGCCCTCGCTGTCTCTCTCACCCTTGTCGCCGCGTGCGGGGGCGTGGAGCGTACCGATTCGGCGGCCCGCTCCGGAGTCCTGTCCGGCGTGTGCCCCGCGACCGTCGCCATCCAGACGGACTGGGAGCCGGAGGCCGAGCACGGCGGCCTCTACCGGCTGCTCGGCGCCGACTACACCGCCGACGTCGCGGCCAAGTCGGTCAAGGGGCCGCTCCTGGCCTCCGGGACGGACACCGGAGTGGACGTCGAGATCCGCATCGGCGGCGCCTCCGTCGGCTACCAGACCGCCCCGCCCCTGCTCTACCAGGACAAGAGCCTCCTTCTCGGCTACGGGCGCGTGTCCGAGCACCTGGTGACCCAGAAGGCGACTCCCGTCGTGTCGGTCTTCGCCCAACTGGAGAAGAGCCCGTACGCCGTCTACTGGGATCCGGCCACCTACCCCGCCGCCAGGACGATCGCCGACCTCAAGAAGGACAAGGTCAAGATCCTTTTCGGTGCGGAGGCCACCGTCTGGCAGGAGTACCTCGTCGGCGCCGGCCTCGTCGACAAGTCCCAGGTGGACCAGAGCGACTCCCCCAAGCCGGCGACGTTCGTGGCGGAAGGCGGCAAGGTCGCGGAGACGGGCTTCATCACCGCCGAGCCGTACATGTACGAGGTCGAGACCGAAGCCTGGGGCAAGCCCGTCGTCGGACAGCTCATCCACGACACCGGCTTCCCGGAGTACTTCCAGTCGGTGGTCGTGCGCGAAGAGGACGTCACCAAGGAGAAGGACTGCCTCGCGAAGCTGGTCCCGATCCTCCAGCGGGCCCAGGTCGACTACGTCACCGACCCCGCCGCCACCGACAAACTGATCATCGACCTCGTCGACAGGTACCGGACGAGCTGGACGTACACGCCGGGTCAGGCCGAGGCCGCCGTCAAGGCGCAGGTCGAGCTGGGCCTGGTCGGCAACGGCGACGACGCCACCCTCGGGAACTACGACCTCAAGCGCGTCCAGACTCTCATCGACCTGATCGGCAAGTACGCGCCGGACGCCGACATCGCCGGCATCACCCCCGGCGACCTCGTCACCAACGACTTCATCGACCCCAGCATCGGCCTCGAACGCTGACAGGAGGATTCCGTGCAGAACGCCACCGGACTACCGCGTGAGGAGGTCCTGGTCCGGGCCGCGTGGGTCCTCACGGTCGGGCCCCAGGGCGAGGTCGAGGACGGCGCCGCCCACGTGCGCGACGGCCGCGTCGTCGAGGTGGGACCGTACCGCGAGCTGCGCGCCCGGCTGCCCGGCCTGCCGGTCGAGGGCGACGGGACGGGCCTGCTCATCCCCGGCCTGGTCAACGCGCACACGCACCTGTCGGAGGCGCTCGCCACCGGCATGGGCTCCGAGCTGACGCTGTTCGAGTGGGGCGAGCGGATCGTCGGGCCGCTCGGCTCCGCGCTGACCGCCGAGGACGCCCGCGAGGGCACCCGGCTGCGCGCGATCGAGATGCTGCTGTCCGGCGTGACGACGGTCAACGACATGTTCGTCCACTGCAATCCCGACGACACGGCCAGCGTCGGCGTCGTCGCGGGGCTGGAGGAGGCGGGCCTGCGCGGCGTCGTGTCCTTCGGCGCCGAAGACGCCGCGACTCCCGGAGCGTCGCCCTGGGCGGACGTCGAGCGGGTCATGGCCGAACAGCACGCCCTGGCCAAGGCGTGCGCGGCCGCCGACCTCGTCTCCTTCAGGTACGGCATCGGCACCCTGCTCGGGCAGAGCGACGCCCTGCTGGAGGCGGGCGCCGCCGCCTGCGAGGACCGGGGCTGGGCCGTACACACCCATCTCGCCGAGGTCCGCGAGGAACTCGTGGCCGCCGCCCAGCGCTGGGGCCGCAGGACCGTCCCGCACGCGTTCGCCCTCGGCCTGTTCGACCGGCCGCTCATCGCCGGGCACGGCGTGTGGGTCACCGAGGCCGACATCGAGCTCCTCACCGCCCACGGCGTCGCGATCGCGCACAACCCGGTCGCCAACATGATCCTCGGCTCCGGCGTGTGCCCGGTGCCCCGGCTGCGCTCGGCCGGGATCGCCGTCGGCATCGGCACCGACGGGGCCGCCTCCAACGACGGCCAGGACATGCTCCAGGCCGTCAAGACCACGGCCCTGCTGCAGAAGGTCCACGCCCTCGACCCTTCGGTCATCGACGCCGCGACGGTCCTGCGGATGGCCACCCTGGACGGCGCCCGCGCCCTCGGCCTCGATCACCTGGTCGGTTCCCTGGAGCCCGGCAAACGCGCCGACCTCGTGCTCCTCCAGGACTCCGTGTGCGTGTCGGTCCTGCACGACCCCTGCGGCCAGCTCGTCTACGGCGCGTCGCCGCGCGCCGTCCGCTCGGTCTGGGTGGACGGCCGCCGGGTCGTCGCCGACCACACCTGCACCACGATCGACGAGGCCACCCAGATCGACCGCGGCCGCGCCTTGGCCGCCCGCCTGGCCGTGGCCTCCGGCCTGCACAGCTCGGGCCTCTCCCGGCTACGGCCCGCCCACTGAGCACCCGAGAACGCGAACAGCGCACCCGTGAGAACCACGGATGCGCTGTTCGATCGCGTTGTGCGCCGCCAGGGACTCGAACCCCGGACCCGCTGATATGAGATCAAGGATCCGGAGCAATGTCAGTTGCTCCGGGTTTGTGGCGTTTGAGCAGGTAGACAGGGCTATGGCAGGGTCACACATTGTCCGTTGTTCACGGCCGATCAGGGTCGTTTCTCCCCCTTCGGCTGACGGGGGGTTGACTGCGAACGACTCAAAACCCTAGGTCAGACAGGTGTCCCAAAGCGGGCTCCGCACTCGATCTCGGTTGCTACCGGAGCACTCCGACAGTGTGCTGGCCCAACTTCATCGAGCCCCTTGACGCTGCTTCCTGGCGGGCTCAAGATCAGAGCGACCATGCAACTTGAGCACCATCGAAGTATGAACCGCCCCGGCTTTGATGGAGACCTCAGCGGTTGACTGCTAGGGCTTCGTTGGACTGGTGTTGAGCGTAGTAGATCGCCTCGAACTCGTCGGGCGGGAGGTGTCCGATGGCTGAGTGCAGGCGAGTGGTGTTGAACCAGGCCACCCATTCGGCGGTGGCCAGTTCCACGTCGGCCAGGCTTCGCCACGGGCCGCGGGGCTTGATCAGTTCGGTCTTGTAGAGGCCGATCTGCGATTCCGTCAGGGCGTTGTCGAGCGCGTCGCCGACCGTGCCGATGGAAGCATCGATGCCAGCCGCCAGCAGATGGGCGGTGAACCGGAAAGACGTGTATTGACTGCCCGCGTCCGAGTGATGAATCAGTCCCGGCCTGACCGGATGGCCGGTGCGCTCGCGCCGCCACAGGGCCATGTCCAGGGCGTCCAGCACGAGCGTGGTGTGCTTGGTCAGCGAGGCGGCCCAGCCGACGATCGCCCGGGAGTAGACGTCAACGACGAACGCGACGTAGACGACGCCGCACCAGGCGGCCACATGGGTGAAGTCGGCCACCCAGGCAGCGTTCGGCCCCTCCGTGGTGAAGTCGCGCCGCAGCCGGTCGGCCGCCCGCTCATGCGCAGGGTCGGCCGTCGTGGTGCGGACCTTCTTACCTCGCCGGGCGCCTTGCAGGCCGAGCGTGCGCATGCGTCGCTCGACGGTGCGGCGGGCCACCCGATGCCCTTCTCGTAGGAGCTGCTGCCAGACCTTGCGGGCGCCGTAGACGCCGTAGTTGGCGGCGTGGATGCGCCGGATGTGGGCATCCAGCTCGGCGTCGCGCACCGCACGCGGCGACGGCGGGCGATTCTTTGCGGCGTAGTAAGTGCTGGTGGAGACAGGGTAACCGTGTTCGGTCAGGACACGGCAGATCGGCTCGACACCGAACACGTCGGCGTGCTGGTCGATGAAGGTCACGAGTGCGTGTGTGGCCGGTCGAGCTCGGCCGCGAAGAAAGCCGAGGCGGCCTTCAGGATCTCGTTGGCGCGGCGCAGTTCGGCGTTCTCCCGGCGCAGCCGCTTCAGCTCGGTCGACTCGTCCGTGGTGCGGCCGGGCCGGCTGCCTTCGTCGATCTGCGCCTGGCGGACCCAGGTGCGCAGTGTCTCGGCGGTGCCGATGCCGAGTTTGGTCGCGACCGCGTTGATCGTGGCCCACTCGGTCGGGTAGTTCGGCCGCACCTCGGCGACCATCCGCACCGCTCTCCTGCGCAACTCATCGGGGTAGGGAGACTTGCCTGGCATGGACTCGATCCTCTCAAGAGATCAAGTCTCCACCGAACCCGGGGCGATTTATTAGCAGGTTCGGCGGTCTATGGAGCAGGCGCATTGGCAATCATCAACCAACGCGCGAGCATCTTGGAGCAACAATATGGACCTGAGAACCTGACGGTTTCTACCGTCAGGGCATGACGGGAGCACACACCACACGAACCCCCGACCAGGCGTCGGAGGCAGGGGCCGCTTTGGAGCGGCTTCACCAGCACCTGGTCGCCGAATGGATCAGCCCCAAGCTGATCCAACAGACCACAGGCGAGTCCCAACCGACAGCCGAGACGGCCTTCCAGTCCCCGACGCTGGTGGTCTACAGGGATGCCGGTTGGCGCGTGGCCACGGTCGGAGTCGGGCGGCGCTCCGGCATGTGCATCGTGGATCTGGCCCAGGTCGGCCCGTACAACGAGCCGAAGCCGGATCTGAGGGCGCTCGTGCCTCCCGCGATGCCGCATCGCGTGGTGCGGCTGGTCGCCCACGCGTGCGGGGTGGGGGCGCCATGACCGTCGCTGAGTTGGACGCGTTGTGCGCCTGGCATAACTGGCTGCTCATCATCGGTGTGATCGGGGTCGCCGTCGTGCGCAAGCCGTACACGCAGGACATGTACGGCAAGGGCCTGCTCTACGGATTCGTGGACCACGACCCGCAGACGCTCGCCGACAAGATCTCCGAGCAGTTCGAGATCCAAGCCTCGCTGAGCGCCCGGCCCTGTGACAGACCGGGCGCCATCCGGGGAAGGGGACAGCGCCGGTGAGCGGCGAGCCCACGATCCCCGTCACCTGGATCGGATCGGAGTTCGCGCAGAAGACCCTGCGTGTGGACGGGATCGAGCATGGTTACGCGGGCGGGCAGCGGGTGTTCTCGATCCAGAACCGGCCGCTCGGTACCTTCCTGCACACCTACCTTCCCCGGCCGGACGGCAGGCCGTTCCCGCGTGAGGAGTTCACCGGCCCGGAGAAGGCCAAGGGCCGGGCGGCGGTCATCTTGCAGGGGTTCCTCATCCACCTTCTCGCCCCCGATACGGCGCGGAAGGTCTCCTAGACGGCCCCCGGCTCAGGGCACGGATGCAGCCCTCCGTATCGGCCACAGGCGTCTTGGCTGTGGGCTGCTTCCTTCCCGTCACCCCGTGGCCCTGGGTCGGGGGCGTACGGTTCACGGCCGGTAGAGCCCTCCGGCCGTGGCCCACGTCGGGCCGTCCGCGCCCGACGACAAGGGAGGGCAGACAGATGGAGTTGTACAACCTGGATCTCGGTGACCTGAAGTTCCGCCGCGTGTGCGGCGGTAACAACAACGAGGACGGCGAAGGCGAGTCCTGCGTGGAGATCGCCCCGATACCGGGCGTTCCGAACGCCGTCGCCCGACGACAAGATCGGGCGCACCCCGTGCCGGGACATCGAACTCCCCGCCAGCGTCCGCAAGGAAGTCGAGCCCTTTGAGACCGACGAAGTGACCTCGATCGCTAAAGCCGTCCCCGCCCGTTTCAAGGCCATGGTCATCATGGCCGCAGGCACCGGCATGCGCTGGTCAGAACTAGCCGGACTCACCGTAGACCGCGTGGACTTCCTACGCCGCGTGGTGAAGGTGGACCGCCAGTCAGCCCGCGACCGGAAGGACGGGCTGTTCATCCCGCCCAAAACCAAAGCCAGCAACCGCACCATCCCGCTACCGAGGCTGGTGATCGACGCACTGGCCGTGCATATTGCCGCCTACGGCATCAGCGACCCCGAAGGACTGATCTTCACCTCAGCCCAGGGCAAGCCGCTCAACTACCAGAACTGGAGGCCCCGAAAACACGAAAACGGCCTAGTTTCCTAGACCGTTCGTGCAGGTCAGAGACCATTATCGGTGCGCCGCCAGGGACTCGAACCCGGGACCCGCTGATTAAGAGTCAGCGGGTCTTGGTGTTGCCCTGTCCGCGCGAGTGCCGGGGAGTCCGTGTACGGTCTGGGTTGTCCGCGACTCCGCTGATTTCTGTGCTGCCCAGTCCGCCCCGGTGCTGGTCCGTACTCTGACGTACGAGCACCCACCGAGCGCCCGCCCGAAATACATGTCCGTAAACATGAGGTGCCCAGCAGATTCCGGACAGTCGGCTACATAAGCTGACAGAAGTCTGGAAGAGGTAGGT
>NZ_BAAAHQ010000003.1:0-7854 GCF_039525605.1 Nonomuraea longicatena
CCGATCCGAAGCTGGACCGGTTACCCGGCCAAGGTTGCGTGACGGGCCACTAGCGCAGAGCCGTCTCCCCGCTGGTGTGGACCTACGCGAGCCCTACGGCCGCTTCGACTCACCTCCAACAGCCAGGCGTCGTGCCAGCGTCGTAGTTCGCTGGAGGTGACCCGGGAGGCGGCTTCTACGACTTCTCCGATGTCTGAGCCGCCGTAGACGGCCAGGCCGATATCGCGCAGGGGGTCGAACCCGAACTGCTGATCGCCCTGGAACATCAGCTGCTGCATCGCATCTCCCCGTCAAGGAGGGCCCGGAAGGTGCGCGGGGGCCGACCGGTAAGACGGTGGACGGCGTCGGTAGTGCGGTCCTCCGCCCCTCCGGCGATAGCACGGTCCATGTCGGCCAGCATCGCAGCGAACTCCACCGATACCTGCGTCGTGAGGCGATCGCGCATCTGCTTGTAGGACAGACGGCGGTGGACGACGGGCCGATCGGTGACCTCGGAGATGCTTGCGGCAATGTCGTCGTGGCTGAGTGCCTCAGGTCCGGTGAGGACGAGATCGGTGTTGGGGGCTTGCTCGTCGGTCAGAGCGCGCACGGCGACGGCCGCGATGTCCTCGGCGTCGACGAAGCCGACCCGGCCAGTTTCGGTGGCGGTCCAGATGATGCCCTCGTCGCGGATGCTGCGAGCATGCGCGTGCGTGCCGGTGAAGTTCTGCATGAACCACGAGGGCCGCAGTACCGCCCACTGTTCGAACAGATCGGGCAGGGCCTGGTGCACCGTTCCCACCGCCGGGCCGCCCTCGGGGATGGCCGAGGAGCTCAGCAGCACCGCGCGGCGCACACCGACGGTGCGGGCCTGATGGAGGAACGGCAGCATGATTGCCGCAGGGTCGGAGTCACCCGGGGGCGGTATGAGGTAGACGCGGTCGACGCCGTCGAGAGCGGCCGCGTGGGTGGTGGGGTCGTGCCAGTCGAAGGGGACTGGCTCAGCCCCGGCGACCAGGGTGGCCTGACGGCTGGCGGCTTTGACGCGGTGGCCCGCGGCCGTCAACTGCGCGGCGGTGCGGCTTCCGGTGGTGCCGGTGGCACCGATGACCAGAGTGGTGCGGGCGGTGGTCATCGGCTGCTCCTGGTGAAGTCGGCGCCGGGCTCCTGTACGGCGAGGGGGTTCCAGTAGTCGCGGTAGGAGGCGATGTGTCCGTCTCGAACGGTCACGACGGCGATGTAGGTCATGTCGAAGGGAGCGTCGCTCTCCACCAAGCGGCCGACGCCGCGCATCTCGACCACGATGGTCTGTGGATCGGTGGTCTGGTGGATCCGCAGGTCGGGGAAGTCGTGCAGGTCAACGTGATCCGGGTAGTGGCGCATGTAGGCGGCGATGGCCTCCTTGCCCTCCAGGCGCCGGGGCCAGCCGTCGGGGGCGAAGGGGAACTCCATGCGGCCGTCCTCGGCCCACAGGGCGACCCACGCGGGCATGTCCTTGTCGAGCAGCAGTCGCAGGCTGTGGCGGTAAAGATCCGCCGGGGAGGTCGGTGCGGACATGGGTATCCTCCAAAACATAGAATCCGGACCTTGGGTCCGTTTCAACGATATGGACCACGGGTCCGTTTTGCAAATGGAAGGAGCGCCATGCCCGAACGTCAGTCGTCTCGCAAGGACGCCATCCGCAACCGGGAGGCCGTGCTCGCGGCCGCCGACGCCCTCTTCGCTCGCCGCGAGAGCCCCGAGGACGTCACCATGGCCGACGTCGCGGCTGCGGCCGGCGTCGGCAAGGGCACGCTCTTCCGGGCCTTCGGCGATCGCGCAGGTCTGCTCCGCGCGCTGTACGAGGCACGGCTCGAACCGATCAGGCAGGCCGTCGAGACCGGCCCACCACCCCTGGGGCCCGCGACCCCACCGCGGGATCGCGTCCCCGCCCTGCTCGATGCCGTCCTGTGCTTCAAACTCGACAACCGGCGCCTCGCGCTGGCCTTGGAGGAAGGCGGGAGCAGCAGCCCGTACCGGGCGGAGCACTACGAGCGGTGGCACGGCCTGCTCCAAGCCGTACTGGAGCAGATCCCCAGTGTGGCCGACAGCGGCTTCACCGCCCACGCCCTGCTCGCCGCCACACGAGCCGACCTCGTCGAGCACCTGGCCGGAGAAGAGCGCATTTCACGGGAAGAGATACGGGCACAGTTCGCGAACTTCGTCACCGGAGTCCTGGCCTCCGGCTCACCGTAAGGGTTGACCGCCGAGGGATGATCGAGGATCGGCGCGGTGAACTCGTGTCTGCCGATGCGGACCGTCACCGACCCGTCGGCGAGCACGCCCTCCGCCCCGCTGATCCGGGGTATCGCAGCTTTCTGAAGACTGACCCCCCAGGGGTTTTTGAAAGTTGACCCCCCTTGAAGCTATGAGGGTACTGAAAGTGGAAGATTGGGCGGAAATCAGCCGTTTGCACCGTGCTGAGGGAATGCCGATCAAGGCGATCGTGCGGCGGTTGGGGATCTCCCGGAACACGGTGCGCCGGGCGTTGGCATCGGACGAGCCGCCGAAGTACCAGCGGGCGCCGACGGGCTCGGTGGCAGATCCGTTCGAGCCGCAGATCCGCGCTCTGCTGTCGGAATGGCCGACGATGCCCGCGCCGGTGATCGCCGAGCGGATCGGCTGGCCGTACTCGATGTCGCCGTTGAAGAAACGGCTGACGTTGATCAGGCCGGAGTATGTCGGCATCGATCCGGTGGATCGGGTGGCCTACGAGCCCGGGCAGGTCGCCCAGTGCGATCTGTGGTTCCCGGAGACGCCGATCCCGGTCGCCGCGGGGCAGCGGCGAGTGTTGCCGGTGCTGGTGATGACGCTGGGCTTCTCCCGGTTCATGACCGCGACGATGATTCCCAGTCGCCAAGGCGGCGACATCCTGGCGGGCATGTGGTGGTCGATCCGCGGGATCGGCCGAGTCACCAAGACCCTCATCTGGGATCGGGAATCGGCCATCGGCGGCAACGGGCGGGTCACCACACTCGCGGCGGCGTTCGCCGGCACACTGGCCACGCAGATCAAACTCGCCCCGCCCCGTGATCCGGAATACAAGGGGATGGTCGAGCGGGCCAACCAGTTCCTGGAGACCTCCTTCCTGCCCGGCCGCCTGTTCGCCTCACCGGCCGACTTCAACCAGCAGCTCGACGATTGGCTGGTCAAGGCGAACGCCCGCACCGTCCGCTCGATCGCCGGGCGTCCGGTGGACCTGCTGGAAACCGACTACCAAGCGATGATTCCGCTGCCGCCGGTCCGCCCGCAGGTCGGCCTGCGCAACCGGATCCGGCTCAGCCGCGACTACCACGTCCGTCTGGACACGGTCGACTACTCCGTCGACCCGCGCGTCATCGGCAAGTTCGTCGACATCGTCGCCTCAACGGACACCGTCACCATCACCTGCGACGGCAACCTCGTCGCACGCCACCACCGCTCCTGGGCCAGACAGGGCGTGGTCACCGACCCCGCCCACGCCGCCACCGCAGCGCAGATGCGAGCGGCGCTGGCCGAGGACCGGCAACGACGTCAGGCCGCCGTCCGCCACCACACCGACGGCCACACCGGCTGACCGGTCCTATGAGAGGTCAGGACCGGTGTCGGTTGCGGGCTCAATCGCCGCCAGCGTCGCGTGGCAACGCTCGACTTCCGCAGCCACCTTTTCCATGAACCAGCGCACGATCTCATATGGGATGACATGTTCGTGGTCGTTACCGAGGTGGACGGTCGGTTCCGCAGCCGGATCCTCATCCGGCACCAAGGCCATCATCAAGGCTAATCCGGGCAAGTGGGTGGGTGAGCCTGGGATGTCGGTCCACGACTCCGGAACCGGCACCGCCTCACTCAGCTCGATGCACCAAGCATCGTCCGGCAACGAGTAGTGGAACTGCACGGCATAGTGACGGCCGACATGTTCTCGGAGATCAGGCATGCCCGAAGGCTTCCATACGACGGGTTCTCAGTCACATCGATAACAAGTTCAACCGTGACCACCGGGGGTCAATTTTCAGAAGGCTGCACGGGGTCAATTTTCGGGTTCTGGATCACTTTTGGTGCTGGAGCCACGGAGCGTCACCGACTCCGCGATCATGAACGGTTGTGGCCAACGCTCTCCTCCGCGACCTCTGGTTCCACCACGCCGACGAAATCACGCTCGGCACCATCACCATCCACCCCCACCACGTGACCCTCCACGCCACCACCACCAACGGCTATGCCGCGTGTCCGTCATGCGGCACGGTCTCGTCCCGGGTCCACAGCCGGTACGTTCGTCGACTCGACGAGGCCGCCATCGCGAGCCGGCGGGTGGTGGTGGAGTTACAGGTCCGTCGGTTCCGCTGCCGTGAACAGGCGTGCCCGAAGGCCACCTTCGCAGAGCAGGTGCCGGGGCTGACCTTCCGCCACGGCCGACGGAGCCAGGCACTGCAGGCGTCCTTGCAGCGGGTGGCGCTGATGCTGGCAGGTCGTGCCGGAGCCCGGCTCACCGACGCGTTGGCCTCGCCGGTGAGCCGCTCCACGCTACTGCGGCTGATACACGCCGTTCCCGACAGCGCGCCAGCCACACCGCGGGTGCTGGGGATCGACGAGTTCGCCCTGCGCAAGGGCCACGTCTACGCCACCGTGCTCGTGGACATCGAGACCCGCCGCGTGGTCGACCTCCTGCCCGACCGCAGCATCGAGACGGTGTCCGCCTGGCTGGCGGCCCACCCCGGCATCGAAGTGATCTGCCGCGACCGCTCGGCTTCATTCGCCGAGGCCGGACGCCTGGGCGCACCCGACGCGATCCACGTCGCCGACCGCTATCACCTCTGGAAGAACCTCGTCGAGGCAGTCGAGAAGACCGTGCTCCAGCACCGAGCCCTGCTGCCGGAGCCCGCGCCGGAACCCGAGTCCGCAGCACCGCCAGTCCTGCCATCGTCACCGCAGCCCACTCCGCCCCGGAGCACAGGACGTCTGGCCGACCGGGTCCGCGAGCAGCACACCGCCGTCCACGCCCTCCTCGCCGCAGGCGCCGGTCTGAAGACCATCGCCCGCGAGCTCGGACTGGCCCGCAACACCGTCCGCCGCTACGCGCACGCGGCTGGTCCGGACGAACTACTGGCCGGACGCTGGACCGGACGCGTCAGCATCCTCGACCCGTTCAAGCCACACATCGATCAGCGGTTCGCCCAAGGCTGCACCAACGCCCGCCGCCTGTTCGAGGAGATCGCCCAGCGCGGATATCCGGGCAAGGAACAGATCGTCCGCAAGTACGTCCACCGGCTCCGGCAGGCGTTCCCACGCCAGGACCCACCACGGCGCGGGCCATCGGTCCGCGACGTCACCGGCTGGATCACCCGCCGTCCCGACCGGCTCAACGCCGACGACACCCAGCGACTGAAAGAGATCCTGGCCCGCATTCCGGCGCTGGCCGCCACGGCCCGGCATGTCCGTGCCTTCGCCGAGCTCATGAACGAGCGGCGGGGCCGACAGCTCAAGGGATGGATCGCCCAGGTCCAGAAGGACCAGGTCCCGGCCCTGCACACGTTCGCCGCCGGCCTCCTCCAAGACCTCGACGCCGTCGTCGCGGGTCTGAGCCTGGACTACAGCTCCGGCGTGGTCGAGGGCCACAACAAGATCAAGATGTTGAAACGGCAGACGTTCGGCGGCGCAGGCTTCGATCTCCTGCGCAAACGCGTCCTCCACGCGGCATAGCCGTTGGTGGTGGTGGCGTGGAGGGTCACGTGGTGGGGGTGGATGGTGATGGTGCCGAGCGTGATTTCGTCGGCGTGGTGGAACCAGAGGTCGCGGAGGAGAGCGTTGGCCACAACCGTTCATGATCGCGGAGTCGGTGACGCTCCGTGGCTCCAGCACCAAAAGTGAGCCAGAACCAATTTTGGCTCTGGCTCACTCTTGATGATCTCCGTGACAGAGCGTGCAATCTGTCAGGTGTAGCGCAGGACCCGGGCCCGTAGAAGGTCGAAGTTTGCGCGGCCGAACATCTGCCGCTTCAAGAATTTGATCTTGTTCACGGTCCCCTCGACGGCACCACTGCTGTGGTCCAGGGTCAGTCCGGCCTGCACTGCGGCGTGGTCGCGTCGGAGTCCGGTGGCGAAGGTGGCCAGATGGAGCGAGGCTCCGGCTTGGGCGGTGGCGATCCAGTCGTCGAGATGATGACCGTCGCGGTTGGTCATCATCGTGGCGAAGCTGCGGACCAGCTCGGCGGCGTCGGTGAGTTCGGGGCAGCGGGCAAGGATCTGCCCCAGCCCGGCCTCCTCCTCGGTGCCCAGACGGTCGGGATGGGTCATGAGCCAGCCAGTGACGCGGCGGGGCTTGGGTGGTGGGCATGGCTCCTGCTGTACTTCCTGGTGTCCGCGCAGGGGCAAGAGCCAGCCCTGGACGGCTCGGCGGCTGCCGGTGAAGCCTTGAGCCTTGATCTCGGCATGGAGCTGGACGGCGTTGTAGCAGCCTTCGTTCCAGCGGCGGGTGAGGTAGGGCTTGAACTCATCTAGCTTGCTGGAGCGATTGAGGGCCGGGGCCAGGAGGTCGTCTACGCTGGTGGCGTTGGCGTATTTGCGGACGGTGCGGAAGGCCAGGCCGAGTTCGCGGCTGATGGCGTTCAACGACAGGCTCTTGGCCTTCAGCTCCTGGACCTGGGCATAGCGCTCATACGTTCGGGACACCATCGGACGTTCGTGTCCGTAGGAATCCAAGGTCTTCGGCCGCTCGACAGGCACCGTTTCGCAGGCGACTGAGTCCGTGACGGCGGCGTCCGGCTGGGGGGCTTCCTGCAGGCAGGATCGGTGTGCGCGGACGGTCTTCTCCAGCGCCGCGGCGAGGTTCTGCCAAAGGTGGAAGCGGTCGGCGACTTGGACAGCCTCAGGTGCGCCCTCACGAGCGCCGTCGGCATAGGATCCGGCTCTGTCCCGGCAGATCACCTGAACGCCGGGATGCCCCTTCAGCCAGGTGGCCAAGTCCTCGGCGGTCCGGCCGTCCAGCAGATCGACGGGACGATGGGTGTCCATGTCGACCAGGACGGTGCCGTAGGAGTTTCCGCGCTTTTTGGCGAAGTCGTCGACGCCCAGAACGGTGATCTGCCCGATTTCCGGATCGGGTAAGGCCCGCAGCATCCGCAGCAGCGTGGACCGGCTGACCGGCGCGCCGACCACACGGGCCATGCGGGCGCCGGCTCGCCCGGCCAGCGCCACGGCGATAGAGGTGAGGAGCGCTCGCAAAGCGTTGCTGCGACGTGCATGCCGCTGGGTCAGCCCATCGACCTGCTCGGTGAAGATTCCTCGCTCACACGAGAGCTCGCCGCAGATGAAGCGGCGCACCTCCAGCTCGATCCGGACCGGACGCCCGCTCATCGCCAGGTCCGAGATGGTCCGGCGATACCGGCTGTGCACGCGGGCCGAGAGCAGACCGCACACCGGGCACGAGGCTTCGGCGACCACGGTGCGCGCCACGATCAATACGGCACTGCCGAGGTCCTCAACCTTCAGAACATCGACGCCCTGAAGGGCAACAGAACAAGGGAAGGCAGCAGGCATCCACGCCTGCCGACACATGCAGCACAGTGAACCCCACGGCCGCTCGTTGATGATCAGGTTCTCGACAAACCCAGATCGTCGATGAGCGGCCGCCTGCCTGTGGACCTAGTTACAAGATCGCGACGCAGTGTGCGCTGCCCCGGATCCTCCGTCTGACTCACCCTGCGTCACTGATCATCAAGAGTGAGCCAGAGCCCTTTTGCACGGCCACGGACATGCCGGACGGGTGCTGTCGGCCGAGCCGCAGTCGGTCACGGTGCTGGGCATCGATGAGACCCGCCGTGGCCGGCCCCGCTGGGTCTATGACGAGAGCGCGCGGGCG
>NZ_BAAAHQ010000004.1:0-81477 GCF_039525605.1 Nonomuraea longicatena
TGCCACACTGAGAACTTCCTCACTGTGTGTCCCATTTGAGCCTGACACAGAGGGACTCGGGAGACGAACTCACTGGCCTGCGCCATTGGCATCATCCGGGCGTGCGGCCGAAGGACCGATTCCCGGGCGGCCGGCGTGTGTCTTCCCCTGAGTGGGTGAGGTGTTCAGGTGTCGTAGGAGCCGTCCCACGGTTCGTAGAAGCCGATGTTGTTCGGGTAGAACTCAGCGTGCTCCTCGCCGTCGAAGGTCTCGATGATCAGACCGAACAGGACTCCGTCCTGCGTATGCCGAAAGGGTCGGATGGCGATATCGCCGTAAAGCAGGCCGGGAAGCGCGTCGAGCCATCGGTTCAATCGTTCTTGCGCGCTATCCACGGCTGCCCGATAGTCGTCGTCTGCGCCGGTGTGCTCGATGCGGGATTCAAGGTGGTGGCCAGCGGCGTCGAAGGTGTGCAGGACGGCGTACCAGCGTTTGCGTGATCGCCAATCGTCGGTGTGGACATCGCCTTCGCGGAAGGCGGCGATGACGGAGCCGAAGAACTGGCCGCCTGCCCAATGGCCGATCGTGTCGGTGTGATATTCGGGTTCGCGCATGATGGGAATGATCTCGGGGACCGTCATGGCCGGAGAGTAGTCATCGTGTACGACAGTTCAGGACGGTCGCGTTTCCGGACGGCGACGTACTGCAGCATCGGCTGGTGGGGACGACCGGGCGGGTCCCGTCGCGCTTTCCGCGTCGAGGACCGACGCCTATCGTGGTGGGCGTGGATCACGCGGAGGCGAGCGGACACGTCTGGCGAGATCTTGTGGAGCGCAACGGTTCGGTGGAGCAGGATCGTGCTGTGCTCGGCGGCCTGATCGGCTATGACGCCGATCCGTTCGAGGTGGAGTTGTTCGAGCACGCCTCGGATCCTCAGGTCCGCCTCATTGATCGGGCACAGCGCTCGTACGCGGGACAGTATCGGCGCCGCCTACGTCGCCTGCGGAGCCGAGGGGCTTAGGTCACCGCCGGCTGGTCGGGTGTCGCGGTGGGGCTTCAGCATGGGGTCGTTACGCGGAGCAGGGGTTCGGCGGCGGTGCGCAGTTCTTCGCTGAACGGTGTGGGTCGCAGGGTGGCCGGGTCCAGGTTGACGTTGACGCGGTAGCCGTCGGCGTGCACCACCGTACGGTCCGCCGACAGCACGCGAAAGCCGTAAACACCGCTGGTACGGCCCATGCGTTCCACCCAGAAGTGCACCTGCTGCTCGCCCGCCCCCGCGATGGGCACGTGGTAGGTCACCTTGAACTCGCGCACGGCCAGGAAGACGTCCTTGAACGCCGACCCGGCCGGATCCGGCGTCCAGCCCAGGCGGTGCCAGAACGCGCTGATCGCCCGCTCGACCAGCAGCGCGTACCGGGAGTTGTGCAGCAGCCCCATGGCGTCGAGGTCGTCGAAGTGCACCTGGACAGGCTCGTACGCCCCATTTTCGATCATGATCAGTCCTCCGGGAGAAGCGTCGGGTCGGGGCAGAGGGCGCGCAAGCGTTCCAGTACGGCCCGGCGGGCGCGGGCGTGCGCGGCCGGCCCGTCGTACAGGCGGGAGTAGCTGACCACGGACTGCCCGAGGGCGTCGATCTCGTAGGCGAGCTGGCCGGCGTCCACGCCGTCCGCCAGTTCGCCCATCGCCGTGGCCTGCGTCACCAGGCGCTGGATGAACTCCAGCCATTCGCGCATGGCCTGCGCGACGCGGTCGTGCACCGGGCCGGGCCGATCGTCGTACTCGGCCTGGACGGTGAAGAAGAAGCACCCGCCGGGCAGTACGGCGTCGCCGTAGAACCGCAGCCGCGCCTCGTGCAGCGCGAACAGCCGCCGCACTCCGGCCGGGGCCCGCAGGGCGGGCGCGACCACGCGCTCGGTCCACTGGCGGACGGCCCAGTCCACGGCATCCACCTGTAGTTGCTCTTTGTCGCGCCAATGGGCGAAAAATCCGGACTTGCTGGTGCCGGTTGCGGTTGCCAGCCGTCCCAGGGAGAGTCCGTCCAGCCCTTCGACGGAGGCCAGCGCCACCGCCTGCTCAAGGATCGCCTCACGACTGCGCAACCCGCGCAGCCGCCGACCATCTGTTGTCATGGGCGACAAACTACATTAACGACCGATCGTTTGTATACTTTTCCCCAGCGTCCCGGAGCAACCGCCCCAGCGCATCGAGAAGGTGGTCGGGGTCGTGGTCCGGGGCCACCCAGAAGACGTGGTCGACGCCCAGCGACGCCAGCTCGGCCAGCTCACCGGCCACCTGCCGCACCGGCCCGGTCAGCGGCGCGCGGTCCTCGACCGGCGCGGTGGTGACCGCCCCGTTGACGTGGACCGCCACGGGCAGCGAGCCGGCGTTCCGGAACGTCGCGATCGTGCTCCGCAACGTGTCCCAATCGGAGAACACCGTGATGAGGCCCAGGCCCATGCTCGCGGCCCGTTCGACGGCGGCGGGAGCCCAGGCGCCGGCGAAGAGCGTCGGACCGTCCGGACGGCTCGGCTTCGGACCGGCCTCGCCCTCGGGGATCCGGTAGAACCGTCCGTCGAACCGCACCGGATCCGGACCCCACACCCTGCGCATCGCGGCGATGTGCTCGGCGAATCCGGCGCCGCGCCGGACCGGCGGCACGCCGGTCGCGGTGAACTCCTGGGCCATCCAGCCCTGCCCCAGGCCGACCGTGAGCCGGCCGCCGCTGAGCCGGTCCAGGGTGCTCAACCGGCGGGCCAGCACGATCGGCGGGTGGAACAGCGCGTTGAGGACACTCGTCCCCAACCGGATCCTGCTGGTCCTGGCCGCGACGTAGCTCAGCGTCTCCCGCGGGTCGTACACGGCGGCCTGGAACTCCGGCAGCGGGACGGTGCCGACGCCGAGCATCATCGGCTCGGCCGGGCGAAGCAGGCGTTCGTACGTCCAGACTGCGGCCAGGCCGATCCGCTCGGCCGTCTCGGCCGCCCGGCCGATCGCCTCCGGACCCGCGTAGGGGCCGCATACAGGAAGACCGATCCCCAGATCCATCGGGTGCCTTTCGTCGGGTGTGGACGCTTCCGACGGACGAGCGGCGACCGTACCCGCGCATCGGGCTTCGGGTTTCGGACCGCCGCGAACGCACGAACCGGTCAGCGGCGAGGGGGCCGCACCGATGAATCCTGGCAGCGACAGGGCCTGCTACGGCGTTTCGGCGGGGCCGAGGATGAAGGTCGTGCCCTCGTTCTCCGGCACCTTCACCGTGAGCCCCGTCTCCGCGAGAGCTGCGGCGATCTCCTCGTGGTCGCCTGCCCACCCGAGGTAGAGCTCGTCGATCAGGTCGCCCCTGGCGTCGAAGGCCCTGTCATGGCTCTGGGTGTTCCAGAAGACGGCTTTGGGCGAGTCCGTGTCCTCGGTTCGCTCGGCCACCCGCTCCCAGCATCCCGACGTGGTGGGCCACAGCGCGGGCTCGGCGACGTACCCCTTCGCGGCCAGCCGTCCGAAGGCCCGCAGGATCCGGCACAGGTCGCTGGTCTCCTCGGTGGCCAGGCAGGTCAGGGTGCCATCGGTCGGCTGCTGCCGGTCGTGGATCGCCGCCAGCATCTGGTCCATGATGGCGTCGAAGTCGCCCTCATCCTGTTCCTCCTCGGAGACGAGGACCACGAGCCCCTCCCACGCGAAGGCCGACTGGATCTCCGGCGGCAGGCCGCCCCTCCAGCGTGCGCTGAAGTCCCTGATCAGGGCACCGTCTGCGGCGAACGCTTTCGAGAAGTCCTCCGGCAGAGTCAGCAGTCCGTACTCATCGGTGGCGGAGGCGAACTCCTTGCCCGAGACGTGCCGCCACCCCTTCTCCTCCAGCCGGTCGAGGGCTCTGTCGAAGGCGTCGCTGTGCGACGCGGCGGGCGCCGACATCCTCTCGCGCCGTGCCGCCTCCCGCCGGTAGCGGGCCGCCACCATCGCCCACCAGCAATGCGGATGCCGGAACGCCTCCGGGTCGAGCTTCTCCAGTTCCGCGCCGGTCGACTCGGTGTACGCGCCCAACCGGACGACGAACTCGGCGAAGGCGCTCAGCGTGGTGTTCACCCCTTCGTACTGGGGCTCTCCGTCGTCATCCCAGGAGAGGAGGACGACGTTGCCGTCGTTGACGTCCAGGAAGTACACCAAGCCGCCGTCGGAGCTGGTTCCGCCCAGGATCAGGGCGTGGTTGTCGGCGTTCAGCCGGCGGACGGCGAACAGTCCGAACGGGCCGTCGGGGATGTCCGTGCAGAAGTGATCGGCCACGTCCCTGGGCAGCCCGGTCTCGGTGAGAAGCACGAAGTCGGCCTCTGACAGCCCGAGTTCTCGCCCCTTCTCGGCGTCTAAGGTGATGAATTCAACGGACATATCGTTTCCTTTCAGCGAGTCAGAGAGGAACCGTAGTGACCCGACCCGGCGGGTGTCCTCAGATCGGTGACATCGGCTACCCGACCGGCCGGGGACGTCGGTGCCCTGTTGTCGCCGAGCAGGTTGCCCGGGTGGGCTGTAGAGGCACACGACGTACGTGGTGGACCGGCCGGAGCTCTGCCTGACGACCCGTACGGTCTGGGATGATCCCCTGGTGCGGTTCCTCCTGCGATCGGCTCTTGCGGGAGCGGGGGTTGCGATCCTGCTGCTGCCCGTCGTCTCCTGGCCGTTCTACGACTCGGCCGCCGAGCACAGGTGGGTGCTGGCGATCCTGCTGGTGCCCTTTCTGCTCAGCATGCCGGCCGCCCGGTTGGCGCGCCTGCCCGTCTGGCCGCTCGTCGGCCTGCTGGCGCCGTTCGCCATGATCGCCGTCCTCCTCGTCCAGCCCGACTACGACTCCTGGATCTCCCACGAGAACATCGCGTACGCCATGCTGGTGGGCGTCCCTGCGGTGACCGGCTTCGTGATCTCGGCCGTTCTCTGCAACGCGTTGTTCGGGAAGTCACCTGGTGGTAAGTCGGGCCCGGACCAGGCGCCGATGGTCCGCTGACCGGCCCCGGGCCGCCATGGCCCGGTACAACAGGTCGAGATCGCACCCTTGGGCGCGCACGTGTTCGACGGTGCTCATGCCCCGTTCACCTCGTGTCTGGCAACCGGTCTCACCCGTTGGCAACATGCTGCAGAGATCTTCCAGGTGCCCCTTCTGCGTCGGTAGAGTCCGTCGGCACCGACCGACCGTCTCCAATCGCGGCTCTCCCCTGCCTCCTTCAGCGGCACCGTTCTGGAATCGATCATTGTTGACGTTGAGGAATCCCATGCCGAGTGACCCGACCGTTCCCGCCAGCCGCCGCGACGTCCTGCGCCGGCTCACACTGGCGGGTGCGGGCGCCGCGCTGATCAGCCCGGCGCAGTCGGCGGCCCACGCCGACTCTCCCGACGACGTCACAGTGCTGCGCGGGGTCACCCTGATCGACGGGACGGGCGCCCCGCCACGCCGGGGAGTCAGCCTCGTGGTCGCCGACGGCCGGATCGCCTGGATCGGCGAGGACCACCACGCCACCGCGCGGCGTGCACGCCGGGTGGTGGACCTGCGGGGCAAGTTCGTCATCCCCGGGCTGTGGGACATGCACACGCACGGAACCCAGGATGAGAAGATCGTCCCACCGCTGCTCATCGCCAACGGCGTCCTCGGGATCCGGGAGACGTGGGGCTTCCCCCAGCTCCACCAACTGCGCGACCGGATCGAACGCGGCGAACTGCTCGGCCCCCGCATCGTCCTGGCCGGCAACATCATCGACGGCCCCGTCTCGCTGCTGTCACCGATCCACACCAAGGTCGAGACAGAGGCAGAGGCCAGGCAGGTGGTACGCGCCCAGCAGGCCGAAGGCGCCGACTTCCTCAAGATCTACCCCTACCTCGGTCGAGAGCCCTTCCTGGCACTGACCGACGAGGCCCGCAAGGCGGGCATCCCGGTCGACGGGCACATCCCGTACCTGGTCCCCATGTCCGAGGCAAGCCGGGCCGGACAGCGCAGCTTCGAGCACCTGTACGGCCTGCCGCTGGCCACCTCCGGCCGCGAGCAGGAGCTCCGGCGCCGGATGGAGGACACCCCGATCGACCCGGCCGCGCCCCGCGAATGGTTCAACCTGGCGCGCTCCCTGGAACGGCAGGCCGCCGACAGCTACGACCAGGCCAAGGCGCGCGAACTGTACGCGCAGCTCGCCCGCGACGGCAGCTGGCACTCACCCACCCTGACGGTCCTCAACGTCTTCAGCCAGCCCGCCGAGACGTACGCCGACGATCCGCGGCTGAAGTACATGCCCACCCATCTCCGGGCCTACTGGGCGGAGGGCATCAAGCTCTTCACCCCCAGCACCCCTGAGGAGATCACCCGGGAGCGCCGCTTCTTCCGGCAGCTCCTGGCCCTGGTCGGACGCCTGCACCGGGCCGGCGTCGGCCTTGTCGGCGGCACCGACTGCTACAACCCCTATGTCTTCCCCGGATTCGGCGCCCATGACGAACTGTCCCTCCTGGTCCGGGCGGGCCTGAGCCCGATGGCCGCACTCCAGACCATGACCCGGGACGCCGCCCGCTTCCTCGGCCGCGAGGACACCCTGGGCACCCTCGCCCCAGGCAAGGCCGCCGACCTGGTGGTACTGGACGCCGACCCGCTGGCCGACATCCGCAACACGCGCCGGATCCACGCCGTGATGACCCGGGGACGCCTCATCGGCCCGCAGGAACGCGAGCGCATCCTGGCGGACGTCCAAGCCGCCGCCCAGGCCCCGGCCGCTCAGGCCGTGGTACCCGCCTGCGCCTGCCACCGGTAGCCCCGGCGTAGCGCCATAAGATCACTTTGTGGGTATGGGCGCGGTAGGGCTGATCGCGGCGTGGGCGCCGCTGGTGGCCGCCTGCTCGTCGGCGGGCACCGCGGCGTTCGTCCTCGGTGAGGACGGGGTGAGGGTACGTCCCGATCGTCCGCGCCGCTGGGTCGAAGCGGACTTCGCCGGGATCACCTGCGCCTTCGCCTGGGACGAGCACGGAGACCTGCGGGTCCGGGCACAGGGCCGGTTCACGCTGGAGCTCGACGAGCGGGGACGCCCTCGGGCGCGGCCCAGGAAATCCCTGTCGTCCGGGGATATGCGGCTCGGGGTCCTCCCCCAGCTCGACCGGCGGCCGCTGCGGGGAGTTGGCCGGTTCCTGCCAGAGCTTCCGCAGATGTACGACTCGTTGCGCCTCGCGCTGCCACCGCCACTCCGGAAGCCGGCCGACGCTGTGATGGGGCTGCTCTTCCCTGACCGCGCGGGGGCCGACGAGTTGAGGGTGGACGCCGGTGTGGCGCCGCACCCGAACCTACTGTGGTCGCTGCGTCCCGGCACCGTCCGGGAGGTGGCACTGCTCGCGGCGCTGGTGCCGTGGGCGGCGATCGACGAGGTCGCCTCGGGCAGAGCTGGGTCCGAGCAATACACGACCATGCTGGCCCAGCAACTCGACTGGATCGAGGAGGCCTCCGCACGCGGCCGCGGGGCGCTCGTGTGGCTCACGGTCTGACCGGGAGCGCCTGCCACGGTTCACAGCGGAAGTTCTCCTTCGAGCCTGATGACGAACATCAGAAAGCTACGACACGTCGTTCAGGAGGAGCCTGCGGTCGCATAGGTCACCCATCGACGAGGCGGGACCGGACCAGGCGCCGATGTTCCGCCGACAGGCCCTGGGCCGTCATGGCCCGGTGCAACAGGTCGAGGTCGCACCCTTGGGTGCGCATGTGTTCAAGAAGGGGTTCGTAACGGTCGGCTCTGTCACGGACGAGTTCCGACGCCAGCCGCAGTTCCAGACGGACGGCGGGAACCTGATGCGGGCCACAGTCGACCCACACGACGTGCTGCCATGGGCCTCGGCCGATGCATTCCATCGCGTCGGAGTCGGTCTCCCTTTCGACGGTGCTCATCTCCACCATCGCCCCGTTCACCTCGTATCTGACGAAATACTGTGAGGCTGTCGGCAGCCAGGAGGCGGCGTACATGCAGGGGAACGAGGTGAGGGCGGCGGCGAAGTCGTCCACGTCCTTCCGTCGCGACGCCAGGAGGTCGATGTCCCCGACAGGCAGCCGAACGCCCTGGAGGAGGGCCGCGCTCGTGCCTGCGAGTCGGTAGGTGAGGTCGATACCTGCTGCTCGCAGGGTGGTGAGCACCGTGTCCAGTGCCGCCGTGACGTCGGACGCTTGGAGAGAGATCATGCCGGGCACCCTACGAGCGCGAGACCGCGAAATGTCAGTGCCACATGCGAAGATCTGCCCGTGGACGTGGACGCCTTCTGGGCCCTCATCGAACAGTCCGGGCGGGAAACCAGCACGAAGAGATCTCGCCGGGAATGGCTGGAGAATCAGCTCGGCGGACGCCCTGCAGACGATATCATCGACTTTCAGAAATGGCTGACACTCTGCGAATACCAGGGTAATACGTGGGACGTTTGGGGTGCCGGCACCGCCGCTTTCTTGACGTCGTCTGCGGATTCGTTTCTGTACTTCCGCAGGTGGCTCATCGGCCTCGGGCGTGAAACCTTTGAGCGTGTCATCGCTGATCCTGAAACGCTGTTCGAGATTCCGGAGACCCGCAATCTCATCGATCTTCGGACGTGGACCGCTGAGGAGTGGCCGGAATTCGAGTTCCTCGGTTATGTCGCGTTCAAACCGTACAGAGACCGAGCCGGGCTGGACTTGTGCACGCTGCATGAGCAGGCGGCGGCACGCGCCGGACTGGGTGAAGACTGGGACACGATGCGCGGCACACCGCCGGACCACCATTGAACTGGGCTGTGGAAACTCGTTTGAATGCGGGGCGGTCGGGTCTAGCGTGGCGCGGTGGCGACTCAGGTGATTGTTCTCAACGGCGGTTCCAGTTCGGGCAAGTCCGGGATCTCGCGGTGTCCGCAGGCGGTCCTGGCGGATCCGTGGCCAGCGCTCTCGGTCGACACGCTGGTCGACGCGATGCCCGCCGCCATGCGGGCGTCGGATGCGGGTATCGAGATCGCCCGGGTGACCGGATCGGCGGGATGGCCGTCTCACAGGCGGAAGCGGTCCACGAGGGCGCGGCCTATGACCTGGTGGTGGACACCACGCACACCGAGTCCGTGGTCTGCGCGCACACCGTCGCAGCCCGGGCACGTCGTTAGCAGCTCGGCCCGCCTCCCGAAACCGGCATCACCGGCCGCTCATTGGGGCTCACAGGGGAAATCTTCCTTCGAGTCCGACGATGAACATCAGAAAGCTGTGTCCCTCGGGCTCGTGAAGAAACGCGTCGATTTCGCCGACGACGTCGATGCGGACGTCCGGGCCGCCGTTCGGCGCGGGCAGTTCGACGAGGTATCGAGCATAGGTCGGTGACTGCGGATCGATGTCCACGACCCATTTTCCGGCGAACTTGCCGATGAGATAGACGCCGACGTACGACATCAGCCGGGCGGTTATCCAGTCGGCGTTCTCCTCGGCCGCGTCGATGTCCTCGTACGCGAGGAGTTCACCGAGCGGCGCGATTCCTTGCGCGGATCCGACAGCCACGTCTGCGGGGAACCGACCCCCACCACCTCGGCGAGTTCGACGACGTCCTCCTCCATGGCCGCCGCCCAGTCCGCGAGGTCTCGAACCCGTTGCGCACACAGTTCGTCTCTGTCGGTGATCGCCACGCCTGTCCCCCACGGAGCCTACGACCCGATAGCGAGCCCCAGTGTTCCATACATGGATCGGCACACAAGCGGTTTGCCGCTACCCGATGACCGCACCGCCAACGGCGGCGCCACAAGATCGTCCACCAAAATTCCTCACATAACCTCCAAAACTATATATAAGAGGATATTTCACCCAAACCTATAAAATTCCACCCCAGCCACCACCCCAAATCACCCGCCCCATTCACCCCTGACCTGCGGCGATCATCCGCACTCATGACCTTGCCCTATGACCGGTTTGACCTAGCGTGGTGGTAGTCATGCGTTTGTGGGCCTTGCGCAACCAACAATCGGCGATTTACGCTCCGCCTAAAGTTAGGAAACCTTCCTAACGATCGACTGCCCGGCGGAGGCACCGAGGTCTTCGTCGACACCCCCCAACCCCCCAGGAGCGCCAATGTTCCGTACGGTGCGCCCATCGCCCCCTACTCAAGGACGCCGCCGCTCACCCCTCGTGATCGCGGCAACAGTGCTGGCCCTCGCCGTACAGTCCATGATCGGCCTGCCGTCCCAGGCCCAGGCCGAGACCGCGAGCACCACCGCGACGGCCGTCCAGGCGGACCCCCTCGTCTCCAGGAACAAGTCCACCACCTCCTCGTCCATCGAGGACGCCAACTTCACGCCGAACAAGGCGGTGGACGGAAACACTTCGACCCGCTGGGCTTCGGAGGAGGGCAGCGACCCGCAGTGGATCCAGATCGACCTCGGCTCCACCCACACGATCAGCCGGGTGGTGCTGAACTGGGAGGCCGCCTACGCCTCCGCGTACAGCATCGAGACCTCCCCCAACGGCAACGACTGGACCAGCGTCCACTCCACCGGCTCGGGTAACGGCAACATCGACGACCTCGCCGTCACGGGCACCGGCCGCTACGTCCGCATGAACGGCACCAGCCGAGGCACCCCGTACGGCTACTCGCTGTTCGAGTTCGAGGTCTACGGCACCCCGGTGAGCGGCGGCGACATCACGCCGCCGAGCACTCCGGGCAACCTGCGCTCGACCGGCGCCGGTTCCAACTCGGTGTCGCTGGCCTGGAACGCCTCCACCGACAACGTCGGCGTGACCGGCTACGAGGTGCTGAGGGGCGGTTCGGTGGTGGCGACCGCGTCCGGCACCAGCCACACCGACACCGGCCTGGCCTCCTCGACGCCGTACACCTACACCGTGCGCGCCCTGGACGCGGCGGGCAACCGGTCGGCGGCCGGCGGGCCGGTGACCGTACAGACGACGGGTGGCAGCGGGGGCGGCACCCCGGTCGCCGCGAACGGACAGTTGCGCGTCTGCGGCGTCAAGCTGTGCAACGAGAACGGCAAGCAGATCCAGTTGCGCGGCATGAGCAGCCACGGTCTCCAGTGGTACAGCCAGTGCCTGACCGGCGGCTCGCTCGACGCCCTGGCCAACGACTGGAAGGCCGACATCCTGCGTATCTCGATGTACATCCAGGAGGGCGGCTACGAGACCAACCCGCGCATGTTCACCGACCGGGTCCACGAGCTGATCGAGATGGCCACGGCGCGCGGCATGTACGCCCTGGTCGACTGGCACATGCTCACCCCCGGTGACCCCAACTACAACCTCGCGCGGGCCAAGACGTTCTTCACCGAGATCGCCCAGCGCCACAACGGCAAGAAGAACGTGCTCTACGAGATCGCGAACGAGCCCAACGGCAACAGCGTGACCTGGAGCGTCATCCGCAACTACGCCAACCAGCTCGTCCCGGTGATCCGCCAGTACGACCCGGACGCCCCGATCATGGTCGGCACCCCCGCCTGGTCCTCGCTCGGTGTCTCCGGCCCCGGCGACCAGACCGACACGATCCGCGCCAACCCGGTCAGCGGCACCAACATCATGTACACCTTCCACTTCTACGCCGCCTCGCACGGCTCGTCGTACCTGAACGCGCTGTCGCGGGCGGCCGACGTCCTGCCGATGTTCGTGAGCGAGTTCGGCACGCAGACGTCCTCCGGTGACGGCGGCAACAACATGGCGATGTCGCAGCAGTACATCGACCTGATGGCGCAGAAGAAGATCAGCTGGGTCAGCTGGAACTTCTCGGACGACTTCCGCAGCGGCGCCGTCTTCACACCCGGCACCTGCCCGAACGGCCCCTACGCCGGGACGAGCAGGCTGAAGGAGGCGGGTATCTGGATCCGCGACCGGATCCGCACCCCTGACGACTTCTGATCCGGAAGCACCGCGAGACGCGTGAGGGCGCCCGGCCGGACGCCCTCACGCGAAGTCACTGGTGAGTCACCCCTGAAGCGGGGACGCCTGACCGCCGAGCTCGGCGTGGACTCGGCGGTAGGCGTCCTTGACCCGGATCAGGTCGCCCTCGAACTCGAACAGGTCGCAGCCGTGCACCCACTGGGTGCGACCGTCCTCGCCGGTACGCGAGTAGGACCACTGACAAGCGCCCCGGTCGCCGGCGACGAACGCGTCGCCACCGTGGGACTCCCAGGCGGCGTCGTAGGCGATCATCAGCGCGAAGCCGCGCCGTACCTCGGCCTTGCCTCGGAAGGTGGCGCCGGGCTCGGGGCCGACGGAGGAGCGGAAGACGCAGTCGTCGGTCATGAACTCCAGGAGCCGGTCGAGGTCCTGGGCGCTCCACGCGTCGCCGAACTCCGCCAGCCGCTCGGGGGTCATCGCCATGGGTCGGATCCTTCCATCAGTGCTCTGCCCAGGTCGTCGCACAGGTCGCCGGGGTCCTCCAGCCCGATCGACAGGCGGAAGAAGCCGTCTCCGGCCCAGGCGCGGTAGCGCCGTAGGTGCTCGTCGTCGAGTTTGAACGTGGTGCGCTGGAGGTCGTCCGTACGGGCCTCCAGGATGAGACTGCGCGACAGCCCCAGTGATGCCGCGTAGCGGAAGACCTCAAGCCGGTCCTTCAGTCCCGCGCCGAAGGCGTCGTGGTCGGCGACGGTGAAGGAGATCATCCCGGACGGGCTGCTCATCTGCCGTTCGGCCAGGTCGTACTGCGGATGCGACGGCAGCCCCGGGTAGCGGACCGAGCGCACCCGGGGGTGCTCTTCGAGGAAGCGGGCGACCCGCGTGGCGCCCTCGGCGTACGCGGCCATGCGGATCGGCAGGGTCTCCAGGCCGCGCATGATCAGCCAGCAGTTGAACGGGCTGAGCGTGCCGCCGAGGTGGACGCCGATGCCCCGGCGCAGCCGGTCCATCGGCTCGGCCCGGCCGAGGACCGCGCCGCCGAGCGCGTCGCCGTGTCCGCCCATGTACTTGGTGAGGGAGTACACGACGTAGTCGGCCCCGAACCGCAGGGGGCGGGTGACGGCGGGGGTGGCGAAGGTCCCGTCTACGCACAACTCGGCGCCGTGCCGGTGCGCGAGGTCGGCGAGCGCCGCGATGTCCACCAGCTTGAGGACGGGGTTGCAGGGCGTCTCGGCGTACACCAGGCGGGTGTTGGGCCGAAGTGCGGCCTGTACGTCGTCGAGGTCGGACAGGTCGGCGACACCGACCTCGATGCCCAGCGAGGGCAGCAGCCCTCTGGTGAACTCGGCGGTGCCCGCGTAGCTGATGTCGCTGACCAGCACGTGGTCTCCCGGGGAGAGCACGTCGAGCAGCAGGCCGGAGATCGCGGCGATGCCGGTGGAGAACACCACGGCCGCCTCCGCGCCGTCGAGCAGGGCCAGCCGGTGTTCGAGCTGGGCGGCGTTGGGGTGGCCTTCGCGGGCGTAGGCGAAGGGCACGTCCTCGTCGACGGTCGCCTCCGCGCTGAAGCCGATGGTGCCGTACTCGGCCGCGAAGGTGACCGAGGTCGCGATGGAGGGGGTGACGGCGCCGGTGACGGGGTCGAGTTCGGTTCCACCGTGGACGGCGAGCGTGCTGAAGCCGAGCTGTGTCATGTCTCCTCCTCGGACCGGATAGTGCACTACAATGCACTATTGAGTGCAGCCTATTCAAGGGGTGGCGAATGACGAGCCTTCAGGACATGTCCCAGGTGATCGCGTCCAACGTGCGCGCCGCCCGCCGCGACCGAGGCTGGACCCTCGACCAGATGGCCGCACGCTCCGGCCTGAGCCGACGGGTGATCGTGCAGATCGAGCAGGGCCAGGCCAACCCGAACGTCGCCACCCTGCTGCGCATCTCGGACGCGCTCGGACTGGGGCTGCCCGCACTGGTCGCCTTCCCCGAGCCGCCCAGGCCGAACGTCGTGCGCGCCGGTCAGGGCCCCCGGCTGTGGGAGGGGGCGGGCGGCGGGCACGCCCACCTGGTGGCGGGGTCGGGGCCGCCGGACGTACTGGAGCTGTGGGACTGGACGCTGTTCCCCTCGGACGAGCACACGAGCGAGCCGCACACCAGCGGCACCGTCGAGCACCTGCTCGTCATCAGCGGCGGGGTCCGGCTCCAGGTCGGCGAGCACGAGCTCCGCCTGGACGCCGGTGACGCGGTCAGCTTCAGCGGCGACCAGCCCCACGCCTACGCGAACCCGGGGGACGGCCCGGCGCGTTTCACCCTCAGCGTCTACCAGCCGGGAGTCGGCGCGTGAGGGACTTCACCTGGCCCGCCGGTACCTTCCCGGCGCGATGCCGTGGCGGCGCTTGAAGGCGTTGGCGAAGGCGGGGCGTCGAGCAGGGCCGTCCCACGGCCCGCCCGTTCGAGTCCTGGGTCCGGGAGCATCGGCACCTGTTCCTCCAGCTACTGCCTCCAGCTACTGGTGGAAGGCCACTTCCGGGTTGGCGGCGGACGGGCCGGTCAGCAGGGGGCGGTGCTCACCGCGAAGGTGCTGGTCGAAGAAGGCGCCCACGTACGACGTGGTGATCTCGCCCGACCGCTTGCCCGACAGCGGCACCTCCGGGTCGGTGGCGCCGGCCTGACCGGCGAGGACCGGCAGGTCGATGAAGGTGAAGTGACCGCTGCCCTCGACCGACAGCCAGCGCTTCCAGCCGTCCAGCCGCTTCCACGCCTTCGACCAGGTCGTGTCCACGGAGCCGGGCGCGTGCAGCGTCCGGGTGCCGAGCATGAGGAAGGGCCGCCCGTTCAGCCCGGATTTCGGAAGCTGCGAGAAGAAGGTGCCGTCCATGTTCACTCCGGCGCGGACCCGGCGGTCGGCGGCCATGACGGCGCTCGCGCTGTTGCCGCCGATCGAGTGACCGGCGGCGCCGACGCGCCCGCTGTCGATCAGCCTGCCGTACCTGCCCCTGGTCAGGGTGTCGATCACGAAGGAGAGGTCGGCGCCCCTGCCCACCGCGACCTTGCCGAGCAGTTCGCGGCTCTTCTCCTCGGTGGGGGCGCTCTCGACGGTGTCGCAGGCGACACAGGTGAGGGTACGGTCACCCGGGAAGGCCGCCCCGAACGACTCGTAGGCGTGGTCCACCAGCGCGACGACGTACCCCTTCGAGGCCAGTTCCTCGGCGAGCATGGTCAGCGTGGCGCGGTTGAGCGTGAAGCCCGGCGAGAGCAGCACCAGCGGGTGCTTTCCGCCGACCGGACGGGCGCCGGTGCGGGCGTTCACGCGGACGCCGGTGAGGTGCTCCGGCTTGTACACGGCGTCGAGCTTGAGGCCCTTGAGCATGAGCCCGGCCTCCTCGGCGCCCATGTACTCGGCGGTGTCGCCGCCGGAGCGCGCCGGGTAGTACAGCGAGACCATCAGCTCGCGCCCCTTGGCGCTCTGGACCCAGGGGTCGCGGCGCTTGCCGTCCACGAGATGGAGGGTGTCGCGGCCCACGGCGTACTGACCGGTCGGCTTGGGGATGGAGAACTGCGGCGCCTGCCGCGCGGCGGCGGGGAGGGCGACCGCCGTGGGGAGGGTCAGGGCGAGAAGGGCGGTCGCGATCACGCGGCGGGTCTTCGTCATGGCAGGAGCCTAGGAATCCTCCTGTATCAGCCATCACCGCCGAAAGACCGGTTCACCCCTTTACTTTCGGCAGGGGACGGTCCGCCGAAAGGACCAGGCCGATGGTGGTCAGCGCCGTGAGCTGATCGGGGGTGAGGCGGTCGGCGAGGCGGTGCCGTACCGAGGCCAGGTGGACCGGAGCGGCCTGCTCGTGCGCGCGGCGGCCGGTGTCGGTGAGGACGACGTCCTCACCCCTGCCGTCGAGCCCGCAGCTTTCCCTGGCGATGAGGTCGCGGCCCTCCATGCGGCCGAGCTGGCGGGACAGGCGGCTGTGTGCCCAGCCGAGGTGTTCGGCGAGGCCGCGTACGCGTACGCAGTGCTCGCCACCGGACAGCTCGGTCAAAGCGGACAGGACGTCGTAGTCGGGCATCGACAGCCCACAGTTCCGCTCCAGGTCGCGGGCCACTTCGGCGTCGAGCGTCAGGCGCAGGCGCCGGTAGGCCTCCCACGCCTCCCGAACCCGATCATCTGAGGTCATGACCACAGTTTAGATGATTTTTCGTGACATGTAACGGAGTTTGGGTTAGTCTTCGTTACACGTAACCAACTTCTGCGGAGGAGCTGCGGTCATGGAGCGGACGATCGACGTCAACGGGATCACCCTGGGAGTGCGCACGGCGGGACGGCCGGAGGACCCCGCCGTCCTGCTGCTGCACGGTGCCGGGCAGTCACTGCTGGCCTGGGAACAGGAGTTCGTCGACCGGCTCGTCGCCGGCGGCCGCCACGTGGTGGCCGTGGACGCCAGGGACACCGGCCGCTCGACTTCCTTCCCCGTCGGACAGCCGCCGTACGGCCTGCGCGACCTGGTCGCCGACGCCGCCGCACTGATCGAGGCACTGGGCCTGGCGCGGGTGCACGTGGTGGCCCTCTCTCAGGGTTCCGCCGTCGCCCAACTGCTCGCCCTCGACCACCCCGAGCGCGTCGCCACGCTCACCCTCGCCGCCGCGACGCCCGGCGGCCCCGGCCACGAGCAGCCCGACCTCCCGCCGATGGCCGACCACATCCTGGCCCTGTTCACCGAGGAGGCGCCGGCGCCCGACTGGTCCTCCCGCGAGGCCGTGATCGAGTACCTGGTGGAGGGCGAGCGGCCGTACGCGGGCGACCGCTTCGACCCGGCCGGCTCGCGCGCCGCGGCCGAGCGCACCTACGAGCGCACCCGGGACCTGGCCGCGCAGCTCACCAACCCCTTCCTCATCGACCCGGGCAAGCCGTGGCGCGACCGGCTGGGCGAGATCACGGCCCCGACGCTGGTCGTCCACGGTTCACAGGATCCGCTGTTCCCGCTCGGCCACGCCGAGGCGCTTACGGCCGAGATCCCCGGCGCCCGGCTGCTCGTCCTGGACGGCGTCGGCCACGAGATCTTCCCGCGCCACACGTGGGACGCGGTGGTCCCGGCGATCCTTGCCCACACCAGCTAGTTCCACATCGAATAGTTAGATGTTGTTGCCGCCGCTGGTGGTGTCTACACCGATGAACCGTAGGGCCGTGGCCGCCTCCGCTGTCGTAGATTCGCACGGACTTGCATACCAAGCCTGAACAACGTGAGCAGGACAGTCGCGGACCGACGCTCACCCTTCGGGCAGACCCGTCCGGGGGCTAGCAGAAGACGGTCTTGAGTAGTTTGGGCATGGCGTCGGCGGGCATCTGGCCGGTGTACGGGTTGGCCGACACGATGAGTGTCTTGCCCGCGTCGGAGCGGATCGCGTACGTCAGATAGCCGAACCAGCGCCCACTGTGGCCGTACGCCTTCCCGCCGCACGGCAGCGGGAACGCCTGGAGGCCGAGGCCGTAGTCGGAGGCGTTCACCGTACGCATCTGCTTGAGGGTCGTCGCGCTGATCAGCTTGCCGCCCAGCAGCGCGTCGAGGAAGGTCGCGAGGTCGGCCGTCGTCGAGATCATCTCCCCGGCGCCGTGTTCCAGCGACGGGTTGGCCCGGGTGGCGTCGACCATGCGGCCCCGGTAGGGCTCGTAGCCGCGCGCGTGCGGCCGGGGCATCTCCGTGTCGTGGCCGGGCACGTGGGTTCGCCGCATGCCGAGCGGCCGCAGGATCCGGTCCTCGATCTCGGCCGCGTACGGCCGACCGGTCTTCTTCTCGATCAGCATGGCCGCGACGATGTAGTTGGTGTTCGAGTAGCGCCAGCCGGTGCCGGGCTGGAAGTAGGGCGGTTTCGAGCGCCCGACGGCCAGCAGTTCTTCGGGCGTCTGATCGTAGAGAGACTCCTTGGGCCGGTAGTCGCGCACCGACCAGCCGGGGATGCCCGCGCCCGCGTAATCGAACAGGCCGCTGGTGTGGTCGAGCACCTGCCGTACCGTGATCGGGCTGCCTGCCGGAAGCGCGCCGGGCAGGTGGGCGTCGACCTTGTCGTCGAGCCCGATCCGGCCTTCTTCGACGAGCTGCAGCAGGACGGTCGCCACGAACGTCTTGGTCACGCTGCCGATGCGGAAGTGGCCGCGCTCGTCGGCGGGGGCCTTGGAGCCGAGGTCGCGCACCCCGGCCGCCACGCTCACGTCGCGCCCTTCGTCGCGGACCAGCGCCAGGACGGCGGTCGCCGCCTTGGCCTTCACCACGGCGTCGAGCTGATCGCGCAAGGCGTCGCCGTCGACGGGGGCGAGGGTGGACAGTGCGAGGGTCAGGGCGAGGAACATGGGCTCAACGCTAGGGAGCGCGGATAGCCGGGGACACCGGGCAAGCCACACACTCTCCCTGCGGAAAACCGCAGCGGTCTGCTGCGTGACGGATGCTGACCCCGGGTTGCGGCTTCTGCGGCGTCCGCCCCCAGAACCACCGAACCCCGGAACCACCGAACCCTCCAGAACCCGGCCCCCAACCCCTCGGGACCCCGGGACCACGGGGAAACGGGGCCACGGGAAACGGGGCCACGGGAAACGGGGCCACGGGATCACGGAACCGTCCCGGCGGCGGGCGAAGGGGCGGCTAGTCCCGGTTCAGCTTGGCGGCGACGTCCGGGACGGCGGTCTCGGCGCGGCGGGGTGGACGGTGGTAGTGCTCGGCGGGCGGGCGGGGTGGGATCTCCAGCGGCTGCAGCCGTACGTGCTGGTAGGGGATCGTCGACAACAGGTGGGAGATCATGTTGATGCGGGCGCTGCGCTTGTCGTCGCTCTCCACGTCGTACCAGGGCGCCTCCGGGATGTCGGTGTGGACGAGCATCTCGTCCTTGGCCCGCGAGTAGTCCTCCCAGCGGTTGATCGACTCCAGGTCCATCGGCGACAGTTTCCACCGCCGCATCGGGTCCTTCAACCGGTCGTGGAACCTGCGTTCCTGCTCCTCGTCGCTGACCGAGAACCAGTACTTGCGCAGCAGGATCCCGTCCTCGACGAGCAGCCTTTCGAAGATCGGGGCCTGGTGGAGGAACCGCGCGTACTCCTCCTGGGTGCAGAAGCCCATGACCTTCTCCACCCCGGCGCGGTTGTACCAGCTCCGGTCGAACAGCACGATCTCCCCCGCCGCCGGCAGGTGGGCGATGTACCGCTGGAAGTACCACTGCCCGCGCTCGCGCGAACTGGGCGCGGGGAGGGCGGCGATGCGGGCGACGCGCGGGTTGAGGTACTCGGTGACGCGTTTGATGGTGCCGCCCTTGCCGGCGGCGTCACGACCCTCGAAGACGATGACGACCCGCGCGCCCTCCGCCTTCACCCACTCCTGCAGTCGCACGAGCTCGCCCTGCAGGCGGAGCAGTTCCTTCTTGTACGGCTTGCCGCCGAGCCCGCCCATGCGCGTCCCCCTTAGCAGACTCCCCCTGTGAGAAGGTCTGCCCTGATTCGCGCATGAGGTACCTGGATCAGCGGGTGTGGGCGATGACGGCCGGGATCACGATGTCCTGCACGGCGGCGGACAGCCCGTGGCCCATGCCCTCGACGGGCAGGAAGACGCTGCCCTCGATGGCCTCGGCCATCGCCTTGCCGTGCGCGAAGGGCGCGAGGCGGTCCTCCGTACCGTGGATCACCAGGGTGGGGACGGTGATCTGGGAGATGAGCCCGGTCCGGTCGCGCGAGGCGGCGAAGGCCTTGGTGTGGTTGTCCATCGCCCTGCCGACGTCGGAGGAGCGGGTGAGCTCGGTCATGACGGTTTTCCGCACCGCCTCCTCGTCGAAGTCGCCCAGGGAGCCGTGGACGATCCTGGCCAGGTCGATCCGCGTCTGGACGAGCCCTTCCACGGTGGTCGGCGGGTTCGTCGCCAGGTCCTCGGTCCAGGCGGCCACCTCGGGGTCGGTCTCCGTCCCCGCGAAGCCGCCCTTCGACCGGTCGGCGGCTGCGGCGCTCGACATGATGAGCGTCAGGGTGCGCAGGCGCTCGGGGTGCTCCAGCGCGAGTTCCTGCCCGATCATGCCGCCCATGGAGGCGCCGACCACGTGCGCGGTGCCCACGCCGAGACCGTCGAGCAGCCCGACGGCGTCGGCGGCGAGGTCTGTCATCGTGTACGGCCGTTCGTCGAAGTCGACGACGGAGGACAGGCCGGTGTCGCGGTTGTCATAGCGGATGACGTAACGGCCGGCCTCCTGGAGTTCCTTGCACAGCGGCTCGGGCCAGGTGATGCCCTGCGCGCCGAGTCCCATGACGAGCAGGACCGCCGGGTCCGAGGGGTCGCCGAACGTCTCACACCAGAGTTGGACACCGTTGGTGTCGATCTTTTGCTCCATGAGCAAAAAGTATAGGTCCGTTAACTTTTCTGTTTCAAGCGTCGAGCACTGCCAGGATCTGGGTCCGCAGCCGGGCTCGGGCCGCGTCCAGGTCGCCCGCCAGCCGGGCGAGGAACACCGACGACGGCATCGCCAGCGCGGTGGTGACCGTGATCATGGCGTCCAGCTCGGACAGGCCCGGCCGTACCCGCAGTAGCGCTTCCTTCCACCGTTCCTGCAGCTCGACGACCTGTTCCACGAAGCGCTGCTGCTCCTGCTCGGACAGCTCGGTCAGCCGGGCGTACATGATCACCGTCAGGTCCCGGTTGCGCAGGGTGCAGTCGAGGAAGCGGTCCACGAGCGCCTCCAGCATCTGCTCGGGTTCCCTGTCGGGCACGTCGAGGGCCTCCCGGGTCGCCTCGCACAGCCGTTCCAGGCACAGGTCCTTCAGCGCGGTGAGGATCGCCTGCTTGCCCGCGAAGTGCCGGTAGACCGCGGGCCCGCTGACCCCCGCAGCCGCGCCGATGTCGTCGATCCCCGTCGCGTCGTATCCGCGCTCGGCGAACAGCCGGGCCGCCTGCAGCAGAATCAGTTGTCTGCGCGCACCGTGTTTGCGCCCGGCCGCGATGAGTTCTTCCAGTTCGGTCACCCGCCCACCGTACCTTTATCTCTTTTTTGAAGCCATAAATCATGAAAAGCGGGACATCGACTAGGGCTTTATCGGAAACTCCGGTTCGGCGCCGCACCAGGGAAGACACGTGTTGAAAAAACTTGCATCACGGGTGAGGAATTCTTCTACTCGGCCGATGAACACCCATCGTTTGACGTACCGTGGTGACGAATGGCAAGACCATCGGCCAATTGCGAGAATCTCGCGAAGCCCTCTTGAGTCCCCCCGCCGAGAGGAATATCAATTATGCCCGACAATATGGTGAACGGAAGGCACACCCGAGAGGACCTCCTCACCGAGGAGCATCTCACCACCGCCCTCGACTGGCTCGACCAGCAGACCGGCTGGCCGGACGGCGCCGCCCGCGCCAAGCTCACCGCCCACCTCGAACACCTCGACGAACGGCGCCTCCGCGACCGCGCCAGGCTACGCCGACGCGTCCGCCGCGACCAGGTCGCCCGTGCCCTCGCCGCCTACTACGCCGAGGCCGCCGACGGCTTCCGCACCTACCGCGTCCGCTGCGGCCCCGAACTGCTGTCCACCAGCCTGCTCACCCGCCCCGACTGGCTCGGCCTGAGCCTGCCGTACGGCACCGCCTTCAACCTCACCGACACCCGCAGCCCCCGGCTCCCGATGGACGCGACCGGCTCGCGCGCGGCCGTCGAGTGGCTCGCCGAGGCCGTCACCGGCGGGCACCCCACCTTCAACGCCCCGCTCTACCGCATGACCGGCGTCGACCTCGGCGGCGACACGGTCGGCGCGGGCTTCGGCGCGGCCGAGTTCGTCGAGTACGCCCTGTCCATGAGGCTGCTGGAGCGCGAACTCCTCGACGCGATCGTCGACGGCCGGGCCGTGCGCCCCGGCGCGCTCCCGCTGCGCGACCACTACCTGCCCGACCGCGCCACCGTCACCCACCCCTCCGTACGGCTGTGCGGCGGCGGCCCGCTCGCCCTGTGCGCGGTGGCGCGCGAGAGCGACTACGTCGTCCTGGTGCGCGAGAGCGAAAACGGGCGGCTGACGCTGGTCCCCCAGACCTTCCACGAGCCCGCCACCGACTTCGAGGAGGACGTGTCCGTCGCCGCGACGCTCCGGCGCGAGCTGGCCGAGGTGCTCGGCGAGGCCCCCATGGCCTGGCTCGCCGAGCACCCCGGCCGGTGGCGCGTCGAGTGCACCGGGTTCGGGTTCGAGCTGGTCAGCGGCGACTTCGCGTTCGCCTCGCTGATCGTGGTGGACGACGCGGGGTGGTGGGACGGGTTCGGCGCGCGGCTGCCGTCCGGGCTGCGCGCCCATTCCACCCGCGACCCCGAAGGGCTCGCGGAGCTGCTGTGCGACCCGGGCTGGAGCAGCGAGGGCCTGTTCGCGCTGGCGGAGGGCCTGCGGCGGCTGAGCGCGGTCGGCGGCGACCGGGTACGGCTGCCCCGGCTCAGGCCGGAACTCGGCTGACGGCCGCCTTCCGCCTGGGGAAGGCCAGGATCGCCGGCGCCGCCAGCGACAGAACGACCGTCTGGCAGATCAGCAGCACCCCGAAGTCGATCGGCTCGACCACCGGCCACTGGAGGTACACAGCGGTGTGCAGGCCGGCCGCCGGCCACACCGAGCCCGTACGCATCCGGGCTGCGCCGCAGGCGAAGCCGAGTGCGGTCGCGTTGACGACGTACAGCAGCCGCTCGCCGAGGCCGTCGGCGGCGCTCTGCGAGATGATGTGCAGCGCGCCGAAGGACACCGAGGTGAGCAGCAGGACCGTCGCCGGGCGCACCCGGTCCGACAGCATGTCCCACAGGTGGCCGCGAAACAGCAGTTCCTCGGCGTAACCCGCCCGCAGGACGTAGATCGGTATCCCGAGGAGAAAGGCCCAGGGCGTCGCCAGGTTCTGCGGCGCCGCCACGTACTCGGCCGCGCCCAGCGTGACCGCCGCGAAGCTGCCCGCCCCCAGGACCACGACGCCGGCGAGGACCCCGAGCAGCACCTGCGGAATCGACCACCGCGTGAACCCGGTCCCGAGGCCGGCCCAGGAGCGCCGGACGACGAAGCGCCGATAGGCCCACACCAGCAGCAACGCGAGCGGCGGGACCGCGACCAGCATCACGGCGAACGGGGGCAGACCGAGCCCGACGGCGACCAGCGCGGGCAGTAACTGCACGACGAACATCATCACGACCGCGACCAGGATCTCACCGAGTATTCGCATGGCTGCGACCCTAGGAACCGGACGGTCCCGACCACATCCGGCGTGCGAATGATCATGGACATGACCCCGGTCACCATGACTTTCGTCGGATGCCCGGTCACCCGATACCCACGTAAGGTTTATGCGTGAGCACCCGAGAGCATCAGCGTCCTCCCATGCTCTCCGTGGTGTTCTGGGCGGGCTTCGTCGCCGACCTGGCACTGATCCTGCCCAGCAAGGTCGGTCTCACGGACACCCTGGTCTACCTGGCCCTCATGGCCGTGGCGGCCGTGCTGTGGCCGCGTCTGCCCTGGAGCCAGCAGGCGAGCTTCTGGTGCAAGCTCGGCGCGCCGCTGCTCCTGGTCGTCAGCCTCGTCCTCGGCTCGAACATGAGCTGGCTCAGCGGAGTGTTCGGCATGCTCGCCCTGAGCAGCATCGCCTTCCAGTACGGCAGCCGGGTCGCGTGGCCGGTGGTGGGCGGCTACGCCCTGCTCGTCTTCCTCTCCGTCACGCTGCTGGTCGGCAGGCCCTTGCTCGCGGGCCTCCTCCAAGGGCTCGGCGCGGTGTTCATCGCGGCGTTCGTCCTCGGCATGACCTCGGCCATCCAGGAGGCCCGTGACCGGCGTGAGGCCGCCGACCACCTCAACAGACGTATCAGAGAACTCGTCGTGGCGGAGGAACGCGCCAGGATGGCCAGAGACATGCACGACTCGATCGGCCACCATCTCACCGTCATCAAGATGGGGCTGGAGAACGCCGAACGGTTCAAGACCCACCGCCCCGACGCGGTCTGGGACGAGATCGCCCAGGCCAAGGAGATGACCGTCCGGGCCTTGGCCGACGCCCGAAGGTGGGTGCGCGCGCTGCGCCCGCTCGACCTCAACGGCAACCTGGGCAGCGCGGCCCTCGGCCAGCTCGCCCAGTCCTTCGCCGGCACCGACCTGCGGGTCTCCTTCGAGGTCAGCGGCGACGAACGCCCGCTCGACCCCGACGCCGAACTCATCCTGTACCGAGTGCTGCAGGAGGGGCTCACCAACGCGGTCCGGCACTCTGAGGCCACGAAGGTCCGCGCCCGGCTCTCCTTCGAGGAGCGGAAGGTCGTGCTGGTCGTCGGCGACGACGGCAAGGGCGCGGACGCCGACGCGTACGGCTTCGGCCTGGCCTCGCTGCGCGAACGGGTCCGCGTCGTCGGGGGCAGCCTGTGTTCCGGCACCGCCTCCGGCGGCGGTTTCGAACTGCGCGCCGAGGTCCCGGTGGGAGCGATATGAACCGGCGGATCAGGGTGTTCCTCGTCGACGACCAGGAGCTGATGCGGCAGGGGCTGCGCAAGCTCCTGGAGATCGAGACCGACATCGAGGTCGTCGGCGAAGCCCCGGACGGGGTGACGGCACTCGCCGAGGTGGGCCCGTGCGATGCCGACATCGTGCTCGTGGACGCCCGGATGCCCCGGATGAACGGCGTCGAGCTCATCGCCCGGCTGGCCGCCGAGCGGCCCGACCTCACGACGCTGGTACTGAGCACGTTCGACGAGGACGAGTACATCTTCGGCGCCCTGCGGGCCGGCGCCAGAGGCTACCTGCTGAAGGACTGCTCGCCCGACGAACTGCTGAACGGGATCCGCAAGGCGCACGCGGGCGAGACCGTCCTCGACGGGCCCGTGGCCGCCCGGCTGGTCGCCGAGTTGCGGCGCGAGCACCCGTGGGTCGCCGACCTGCGCGGCGCCGACCTGCTGTCCGGCCGCGAGATGGAGGTGGCTCGGATGATCGCGGTGGGCGCCAGCAACCGGGAGATCGCGGGCAGGCTGCACATCACCGAGGGCACGGTCAAGAACCACGTGTCGAGCATGCTGCGCAAGCTGGGGCTGCGCGACCGCACCCAGCTCGCGCTCTACTTCGCCGACTGAAGGCGCACCACGACGGTCTTCGAACTGCCGCCCCGGTCCGCCAGACGGCCCCAGCGCAGGGTGAGCCGCCGCCCGGTGCGGGCCCGCGTCAGCAGCGGATGGCCGCGCACGACGGCGGCCACCGGCCGGTCCCAGGTGACGGTCAGCCCGTCCAGGTCGCGGCGGGGGTCGGCGACGGTGAGGGTGGCGGTGCCGTCCCCGCGTTCCCTGACGAGCACCGCGCACGGGGCCGAGGCGGTGAGCGGGCCGACCGTGCCGGGCTGCCAGAAGTTCACGGCCGTCAGCCCCGCTGACGCGACCGAGACGCCCTGCCCGCGATCGGTGTTGGCCAGCACGTCCACCCAGCCGGGGTCGGCGGCCCGCGCCCGGGTGAGTTCCGGGCTCGCGCCGGGCAGGAGCAGGTAGCGGTAGCTCGCGGCGTCCGGGTCGGTGCCGTGGTCGAGCCAGAGCGTCGTGTACGCGCGGCGCACGGTGCCGCGTTCCTCCCGCAGTGTCCGCAGCGGGCCGTCCACGACGTACCCGCCGTGCCCTGCCAGGTGCGCCCACCCGCCGCCGAGGGTGAGTGCGGCGTCCGTGCGCCGGTTGTCGACGATCGTCTCCACGGGTACGCCGTCGGCGCAGCGGATGCCCGCGCCCAGGCAGAGGACGGCGTCGTCCAGGAAGAACCACGACTTGAAAGCCTCCAGCGTGCTGCCCAGCCCGTAGAGATGCTGGCCCACGCAGGCGAAGTGGCCGTCGGTGGCGCCGCCGACCCAGCGGGCGGGCGGACACTCGCCGCCCCACGCCGCCCCCGCGCCGTCGGGCAGCCGCAGCGTCGAGACGGTCGTGCCGGGCAGGCGGTAGGGGTCCACGCTCTGCCAGAAGTGATCGGAGTACTGCTCGCGGTGGCCGCGCGCCCACCAGTAGAGCATCCCGGCGCCGGTGTGCCAGCCGCGCAAGTTCTCGCCGTTGCCGTGCTCGTAATGGGCGATCCGGTACGAGGCCATGCTGAGCCCGGCCACCCACTCCCGCCTGCGGTGGACGGCGCGGGCGCTCATCGCCATGAGCCGGTGCCCCTCGGCGGGCTCGACCGTCTCCGCCTCCGGGGCCAAGTCGGCGAAGCCCCAGCCCCTGACCAGGCCGCGCCAGCGGGTGCGCTCTGCCGGGGAGGCGGACTCGCCGAGCAGCAGGACGGCCTGCGCCACCTCCCGGCCGCGCCGCCGGTCACCGTACGGGTGCCGGCCGATGCCGCGTCCGCTGACCAGGTCCATGCAGAAGCCGTCGTGCATGAAGGGTGCGAACGACTTCTCGACCAGGTCGAAGACCCGCTGGTCCGAGGTGGCCCAGCGGGTGCCGCGCAGCACCGCGAACAGGGTGGCCAGGCCCGACAGCAGGACCCTGCCGTATCCGCCCTGGTAGGGGACGGTCGAGTGCTGGATGAAGGTGCCGTCGCGGTAGAGGCCGTCGCCCTCGCTGACGTACGGGAAGACGGGGGTGAGGGCGGAGGCCGCGAGCGCGGCCCTGGCCGGATCGGCGCCGACGACGGCGCGCAGCAGCATGACCTGGCACAGGTCCACGCGGTTGGCGGCGGTGCTGTGGCCCTCGTAGGCGGCGAGGTGGCAGGGGTGGACGAAGTGGTCGACGGCCTCGACGAGGGGGCGGTCGGCGCGGCTGGGGCCGATGAGCAGGGCTGCTTCGAGCAGGCGTCTGGGGATGCCGATCCGCCAGTTCCACCAGTTGCCGTCGGCGCTCGCGCCCGGTGTGTACACGTGGCGCACGTAGTGCTCGATGCCACGCGCGACCGGGTCCGCCAGGGCGGGGTCGCCGGTGCGGGCCATCGCGAGCAGCCGCGCCGGGGTCTCGGTGTACGACGGGTAGGGCAGGTCGGGCCACAGCGAGGTGGCCGTGGGCGCGATGGCGCGGACGGCTGCGGTGCCCGGCCTGGTCGCAAGGGCCCGCCACCGGTGACCGATCCTGGCCAGGTCACCGTCGTCGGAGAGCGCGCCGTTCAGTGGCCCGGCGTTCAGTGGCGCGGCGGCGCCGCCGGGCAGCAGCGCCAGCTCGCCGAGACCCAGCAGCGAGCGCCGCGACATCCCCGTCATCGGCTACGAGGGTCGGCGACAGCGCAGGAAACGGTCAACCCCCCTGAGTTTCCGACTGAAACGAGCGCATCGGCGCCGGGCCGCGCTCCTACGCAGGAAGGCCGACCTCGTACGGTCGCAGCCCGCGAGTGGCCCGGTGGAAGAGTGAGTAGCTGATGGCGGCGACGATCAGGTACAACGCCCAGCGCCAGGCGGGCAGCGAGCCGATCGACAGCAGGCTGTCGTTGGCGGAGTGCAGGACGGCGGCCAGCAGCCAGCCGCCGAACACCGCCGCCGTCCAGACGACCCGGCCGTGCCGCTCCCACACGCCGAAGGCGACGGCGCAGGCGAAGCCGGTCCAGGCCAGGTGGCTGAACGGGGTGGTGAGGCCGCGCACCAGCAGGGTGCCCTCGGCCTGGACCAGGCCGCCGGCCTTGAGCGCGGTGTAGCCGTAGCTCATCGACTCCAGGACGGCGAAGCCGGTCGCACAGGCGAGCCCGAGCGCGACCCCGCCGCCCTTCGTGAGGTACTGGCCGGTCAGTGCGATGCCGAGCGGCACCAGCAGCTTGGCGCTCTCCTCGATGAAGCCGACGGCCAGGATCTGCGGGCCGTGCTCGTCCTTGATGAGGGAGGCGTCGAACAGTCCGGCCAGCATGAGCGCGACCCCGCCGCCGAACAGGAACGTGCTCAGCAGGCTCGCGGGCGGCACCCGTTCGCCGACGCCGGTTCTGTCGTGGGTGGCGACCAGCATCGCGACCGGTCCGGCGGCGGCGCCGTAGAAGATGGCCGCCGGAACCACGGCCTGGTTGCCTGTCGCCTCGAAGACGACCGCCATGCCCAGCGCGGTGGACACCATCAGCACCCAGACGCGGAACCATCTGGCCTGCCACAATCGCCACTTCACGTGCCGGTGCATACCCGCTGACCAGGTAGGACAAAGCCGCGCTGCGCCGCCTGGGGATCAGCCAGGCGGCCCGCGCGGCGCCCGTGGGCCCGGCTCAGCGGGCGGGCTCGGACTCCTGGTCGTGCGACGCCGCCTGGTCGTCGCGCGGCGCGTCTGCGGCCAGCTCCTTGCGGAGCCGGTCCATGTCGATGTGGTGGTTGGTGTACTTCAGTTCGCGAGCGACCTTGGTCTGCTTCGCCTTCTGTCTTCCTCGGCCCATGGCAACTCCCTATTCCCCGGGTGTCATCCTAACCAAAGACGTTACGACTTGAACAATTATGCAACTGCACTGGATTAGCCTGGAAGCATGCCCGTCCCGCTCTACCAGGCAAAGGCCGACTTCTTCCGGACGCTCGGTCACCCCGCTCGCATCAGGGTGTTGGAGCTGCTCCAAGAGGGTCCCAAACCGGTCCGGGATCTCCTGGCCCAGATCGACATCGAGGCGTCGAGCCTCTCCCAGCAACTGGCGATCCTACGCAGAGCCGGCATCGTGAGCGCGATCAGGGAAGGCAGCACGGTCGTGTACTCCCTGGCCACGCCCGAACTGGCGGACCTGCTCGACGCCGTCCGGCGGATCCTCACGGAGATGCTGGCCGATCAGGGGGAACTCCTGGCAGAGTTGCGGGCAGAAGCGCACGGCTGAACTTTGACAGTCCTATACTGACATGTCTTTATAGGACCATGAGTCTTCGCCACGCCGTGCTCGGGCTGCTCTCCGAGCGGCCTGCCAGCGGGTACGACCTGATCAAGGTCTTCAACGTCTCACTCGCCAACGTCTGGCCCGCCACCCAGAGCCAGGTCTACACCGAACTCGGCAAACTGGCCAAGGCCGGACTGGTGAGCGTCGCCGCCGAAGGCCCGCGCGGCCGCAAGGAGTACTCCATCACCGAGGCCGGTCTCGCCGAGCTGCGTCACTGGATCACCGACGTGGAGCCGACCCGGGTCCGGCGCGACGACATGCTGCTGCGCGTGTTCTTCCTGTCGCAGATCGGGCGCGAGGAGGCCGTCGCGTACCTGCGCGAGCAGGGCGAGCACGCGCGCGAATGGCACGAGCACCTGACCAGCCTGCTGCAGTTCGTGGAGGACAAGGACGCCGACCTGACGCAGGGCCTCGCCACCGGCGGACGGCTGGCGCTCGAATGGGGCCTGCGGGTCACGGCCGTCCAGCAGGAGTGGGCGACGTGGTCGGAGGAACGCATCCATTAGGCTCGGCGGCATGGTCTCCGAGCTGTTCGATCCCAAGGTCTGGCGCGAGGTCGAGGGCTTCGACTTCACCGACATCACCTATCACCGGGCCATCGACCAGGGCACCGTACGGGTCGCGTTCAACCGCCCCGAGGTGCGCAACGCCTTCCGCCCGCAGACCGTCGACGAGCTGTTCCGGGCGCTCGACCACGCTCGGCAGAGCACCGACGTCGGCTGCGTCCTGCTCACCGGCAACGGGCCGTCGCCGCGCGACGGCGGCTGGGCCTTCTGCTCGGGCGGCGACCAGCGGATCAGGGGCAAGGACGGCTACCAGTACGCCGACGGCACCCGCGCCACCGGCCGCCTGCACATCCTGGAGGTGCAGCGGCTGATCCGGTTCATGCCCAAGGTCGTCGTCTGCGTGGTGCCCGGATGGGCGGCGGGCGGCGGGCACAGCCTCCACGTGGTGGCCGACCTGACGCTGGCCTCGGCCGAGCACGCCCGCTTCAAGCAGACCGACGCCGACGTGGCGAGCTTCGACGGCGGCTTCGGCTCCGCCTACCTGGCCAGGCAGGTCGGCCAGAAGTTCGCCCGCGAGATCTTCTTCCTGGGCGAGACCTACTCGGCCGAGGACGCCCACCGGATGGGCATGGTCAACGCGGTCGTGCCGCACGAGGAGCTGGAGAGCACCGCGCTGGAGTGGGCGCGGAAAATCAATGGCAAATCACCCACGGCACAGCGCATGCTGAAATATGCCTTCAACCTCATCGACGACGGTCTGGTCGGACAACAGGTCTTCGCGGGTGAGGCGACCCGGCTGGCGTACATGACGGATGAGGCGGCCGAGGGGCGCGACTCCTTCCTGGAGAAGCGCGAGCCCGACTGGTCGCCTTTCCCCTGGCATTTCTAGGAAGTTCGTGGCGAAGATCGAGATCCCGGCGGCCCTGGTCGCCAACCACCGGCAGATCAACGAGGACGAAGGCGGCCCCGCCTGGCTGGCCACGGTGCCGACCCTCGCCGAACGCTACCTGGAGGAGTGGAACCTCCGGCACGACGGCGACCCGATGCACGGATTCGTCTCCCTGGTGCTGCCCGTGGTGCGGGCAGACGGGGTGCGGGCCGCGCTCAAGCTGCAGCCCGTCACCGAGGAGAACGACACCGAGGCGGTCGGGCTGACGACCTGGGACGGCGACGGCATCGTCCGCCTCCTCGACCACGACCCCGCCACCGGCACACTGCTGCTCGAACGGCTCGAAGGACACCGCTCGCTGTCGCAGGTCGCCGACGACACCGAGGCGCTGACGCTGCTCGCCGACCTGCTGGCCCGGCTCGTGGCCCATCCGGCGCCACCCGGCATCCGGCACCTGCGGGACATCTCCCGGCAGATGGTCGCCGACGTACCGGCCGCCGTGGAGAAGGTGGCGAGCGAGCAGGACCGCGCCCTGCTGAGGAACTGGGGCGCGATCGTCGCCGAGCTGACCGAGGAGGCCGGCGACCGGCTGCTCCACTGGGACATGCACTACGACAACGTCCTCGCCGCCGACCGCGAGCCGTGGCTGGCCATCGACCCGAAGCCGCTGGCCGGCGACCCGGGCTTCGACCTGTGGCCCGCGCTCGACAACCGGTGGGAGGACGTGGTCGCCACGGGCGACGTGCCGAAGGCCGTGCTGCGCCGCTTCGACCTGCTGGTCGACCGGCTCGGGCTCGACTCGCAGCGGGCGGCGGCGTGGACGTACGGGCGGCTGCTGCAGAACGCGCTCTGGGACGTACAGGACGGCAATCCCGAGTTCGACGGCGCGCAGCTCGCCATCGGCGAGGCGCTGCGCCCGCGCCTGACCTGAGCGGGTGCTCGTGGCCCGGCGAGCGCGGCGGCCCTCGCCCTCGCCGCGGACTTGACCGGCGACACCCGCCTCAGTCCGACAGGCCGCGGAGGAAGTCCCTGATCAGGGCGGCGCTCTGGCCGAGCCTGGTGGTCCAGGGGAAGTGCCCGGCGTCCAGGACATGGACGCGGGCGTCCTTCACGTCGCGGGTGAAGGCGCGGGCGCCGTCCGGGCCGAAGATGTCGTCGTTGCGGCCCCATACGGCGAGCACCGGCGGCTGGTGGTTGCGCAGGTACTCCTGCCACTGCGGGTACCGCCCGGGGTTGGTGCCGTAGTCGAGGAACAGGTCGAGCTGGATCTCGGCGTTGCCCGGCCGGTCGAGCAGGGCCTGGTCGAAGGCGGCGAGGTCGGGGTTGACCAGTGAGGTGTCCGGGACGCCGTGGGTGTACTGCCACTCGGTGGCCTCGCGGGTCAGCAGGCCGCGCAGGCCGTCGCGGTTCTCCTTCGAGGGATCGGCCCAGTAGGCCTTGATCGACCCCCAGAACCGGGTGAAGCCCTCGTCGTAGGCGTTGCCGTTCTGGGAGACGATGCCGGTGACGCGCTCGGGGTGGCGCAGGGCGAGGCGGAAGCCGACGGGGGCGCCGTAGTCGTGCACGAAGAGCGCGTAACGGTCGGCGCCGATGGATTCGAGGAGCCGGTCGACGATTCCGGCCAGGTTGTCGAAGGTGTAGTCCCACTCGGCGGTGCTCGGGGCGTCGCTGTGGCCGTAGCCCGGGTAGTCGGGAGCGATCAGATGGAACTCGTCCTGCAGTTCGGCGATCAGCTCCTGGTAGACGACCGACGAGGTCGGGAAGCCGTGCAGCAGGACCAGGGTGGGGGCGGACGGGTCGCCCGCCTCCCGGTAGAAGACGTTCAGTCCGTCGACGACAGCGGTGCGGTAGCGGATGGTCACGGCTCTCTCCTAACCGGCTATAACTTCTTTGCTGGTTAAGTGATAGCATGACCAGAGTTAACCAGTCAACTCGCATTTAGGGGTTAGGGTGGAGATCAGGCCACTACGTGGCGAGCCCTTGGGGCTGGACCTGGTGAACACCATGTGGATCTGGCAGGGCGAGCGCCGCGACCAACTGGGCACGGCGGAGGGAATGACGGCCTGGCTCACGGAGCACGGGCTGTCCGGTGAGGCGGAGCCGCTGCTGGAGGCGCGGGCCGCGATCCGCGACCTGCTGGAGGGGCGGGGGCCCGAGCGGCTGAACGCCGTGCTCGATCACGGGAGCAGACGGCCGAGGATGGGGGCCGGCGGGCCGTACGAGACGGTGGTGCTGGACGAGCCGGGATGGGAGGCGGCGTGGCTGGCGGCGGCCGACACGGTGCGGGTGCTGGGCGAGCGGCCGGAGCGCGTGAAGGGGTGCGGGAACGAGCGGTGCACCCTGTGGTTCCTGGACGTGAGCAAGAACGGCAGCCGCCGCTGGTGCAGCATGGAGGTCTGCGGCAACCGCGCGAAGGTGTCCCGTTTCAACCAGCGCCACAATCGCTGATCCGGTACGGCGAAGCCCCCGCCCACGCCTCCCGCCGCCATCACCTCACGGCCTCTCCGAGCGCCCCTCCTCCGCCACCCTCCCGCCGCGACGCCGCCCCTTACGCCCCTCCCCCGGCCGCCCCACCCCTCCTGCCCCCAGACCCGCCCCCTTGGCGCCCCTACCATGGCCCGCCTGTCACGGGACGATGATGGCGATCTTGCCCTGGCCGTGGCCGGTCTCTATCTCCTTGTGGGCCTGGGCGGCGTCGGCCAGGTCGTAGGTGCGGCGGACGAGGAAGGTGAACTCGCCTTCGGCGTACAGGTCGGCGTAGTGGGCGAGCCTCGTCGAGAGGCGTTCGCCCGCCACCACGCGGATGCCGAGTTCCTCGGCCTTCGCGTGTTCCACCAGCGTGAGGATGCGACCTCGGTCCTCCACCAGGTCCAGTGACACCTCCAGCGCGGCTCCCCCGGCGCCGTCGAGGGCGGCGCTCACGCCCTCGGGGGCGAGAGCCCGCACCCGGTCGGCGAGTCCCGGGCCGTACTCGACCGGCTCGGCCCCCAGCCTCCGCAGGTAGTCGTGGTTCTCCGCGCGGGCGGTCCCGATCACCCGGGCGCCGCGCGAGCGCGCGATCTGCACGGCCGCCGTCCCCACGGAACCCGCCGCGCCATGGACCAGCAGGGTGTCGCCGGGGCCGACCGCCAGGTTCTCCAGGGCGATGTCGGCCGTCTGCACACCCGAGGTCAGCGCTCCCGCGACCTCCCACGGCACCGCGTCGGGCTTGCGGGCGAGCGCGTCGTCCGGGACGACGACGTACTCGGCGTAGGCGGTGAGCGTGGTGAAGCCCAGCACGGGGTCGCCCACCGCGAAGCCGTCCACCCCCTCACCGACCTGGTCAACCACTCCGGCGAACTCGTTGCCCGGGATGCCGGGCGACAGCTTCGGCGCCCCCGGGGGCTGCCATCCGCCGCGCACCGCGGCGTCGTACGGCTGCACGCCGGCGGCCTTCACGCGGACCCGCACCTGGCCGGGCCCCGCCTGGGGCGCGGGGACCGTCATCAGGCGCAGCACCTCCGGCGGGCCCGGGGTCTCGAACGCGGCGGCCTTCATCGTCTCTTTGCTCATGTCCGCCACCTTGCAAGCTGAAGCCAGCTTGAGGTCAACCCCTACCCCAAAACGGACAAATCGCCTAAACTTGTCCACAAGGGAAAGGTAAAGGACCATGCAGAAGATCGTTCACGTGCGGCCGCTGGACGACGCCATCGGCCACGAGGAATCGCACGACTGCCCCTGTGGCCCGACCGGCCAGGGTGTCCGCAACCCCGCCACCGCCAAGATGGTCGGCGTCATCTTCCACCATCACGCGCTCGAACCATGCCACCAGTGGGAGGCATCCGACCTCTCGTAGCCGGATGTGTACTATCGGTGAGGGCTCATAGCAATCGGGGGATACCATGAGCAACCTCATCGTCATCAGCTATCCGGACGTGGCCACGGCGGAGACCGTCCGCAACCACCTGTTCGAGCTGCAGAAGCAGAACCTCATCCAGCTTGAGGACGCCGCGATCGTCGAGCACCTGCCCGACGGGAAGATCAAGCTTCACCAGATCAGGAGCACGGTCGGCATCGGCGCCGCGGGCGGCGCGCTCTGGGGCGGGCTGATCGGCCTGCTGTTCTTCATGCCACTGTTCGGCATGGCGGTCGGCGCGGCCGCGGGCGCCGCGGGCGGTGCCGTGACCGACTCCGGGGTCAACAACGAGTTCATGCGCGAACTCGGGGAGAAGATGCCGCCGGGCACCGCCGGACTCTTCCTGCTCGTCGTCAAGAGCACTCCGGACAAGGTGATCGAGCAGGTCGGACCGTACGGCGGAGAAATCATCAAGACCTCGCTCAGCACCGACCAGGAGAAGCACCTCAAAGAGGCCGTCGCGGCGGCCAAGGTCGGGCACTCCTGACCCTCGCGAGCACACAGGCCGGACCTTCCGAAGGTCCGGCCTGATTTTTTCGTCTTGCGGGAACTTGTCGACTTACGGTTTCTTTATAGGGGATGGAAACCGTCGGGGGACGGGGACACGGGGCTGATGACAGAGTTCTTATCTGCGGTGCTGAGCTTTCCGACCGTGCTGCTCATCGCGCTGTTCGTCGTGATGATCCCGCCGAGGCGCCCGGCGCCACCGCCAGGCAGGAGGTCGAGAAGATCTCCTTCGCCCTCGAATCGGGTAGCAACACGCTGCTCTACCTCGACGACATCCAGCACACGGTCGGCCTTCCTCCGCGCCCGCGCGCTGGGCGGCGCCGAGGACCCGCGCGGTCGGCGCACTGGGGCTGCTCGCCGGCCGGGTGAGCGAGGTGGGCGACGCCATCCGCCACACGACGTGAGAGAACGCCACGAGGGCGGGGGCGGTGGACCCGTGTAGGCGTGACAAGTGGGCGAGGGCAAGGTCCTCCAGCCCGACTCCGCTGAGTGGTCGGCCGGGTCAGCGGACGAGGGTCAGCGAGGGGCGTGAGGACGCGGGCGCAGGACCCGTGCAGGCGCGAGGCTCGGGCGGGTGCGACAGGTGGGCGAGGACGAGGTCCTCCAGGGTGAGTCCGCTCACCGTCCACGCCGGGTCGATGATCGGCTCGTCAGTGCGGACGATCAGCGTCGTCTGCCGGTCGGTGTGGCTCTCGGCGACGACCTGCTGGGCGGCGGGCAGCCTGGTGGTACAGCGCGGGCCGACGAGCCGGTGGTGGGAGGCGAGCAGGTTCTCGACGTCCCCGGCCAGCCGGAGCCGGGAGCCGACGAGCACGACCAGGTGGTCGCAGATCCGTTCGAGGTCGGTGACCAGGTGAGAGGAGAGGAGCACGCTGAGGCCGTGCTCGGCGACGACCTCCATGAGGTCCTGGAGGAACTCGCGGCGGGCGAGCGGATCGACGGCGGCGACGGGCTCGTCGAGAATGCGGAGTTCGGGGCGTTTGGCCAGGCCAAGGGTCAGGGCGAGCTGGGCCCGTTCGCCGCCGGAGAGCCGTCCGGCCCGCTGGCGGAGGTCGAGGCCGAGCCGTTCGACGCGCCTGCGGGCGAAGGCGGCGTCCCAGCGGGGGTTGAGCCGAGCACCCATGGTCAGGTGGTCCCGGCGACGGTGAGGGTGGGGTAGACGGGTGCCCCTTGGGCGACGAACCCGACCTTGGCCAGTTGTTCGGGGTCGCCGCCCGGCGTCCCGCCGCACACCTCGATCGTGCCCGATGTCGGCGGGATCGCCCCTGCCGCCAGGTTGAGCAGCGTGGACTTGCCCGCGCCGTTGGGCCCGACCAGGCCGGTCACCTGCCCGGCCGGAAGGTCGAGGGTGAGGTCGGCCAGCGCCCAGCGTCGTCTGTACTGCTTGCCGAGGTTCCGGGCACGCAGGACGGTCACGCTATGTCCTGTTGCGCGGCGGTCCGAAAGGTGGTGAAGAACAACGCCTCGATGCTCTCGTCGTCGAGCCCCGCCCGGTGGGCCTTGTCCAGCCACCGCTGGAGTTCCCGCCGCAGCGGGGCGTGCGCGGCGAGCGAGGCGCCGGTCAGCGTGCGGGTGATGAAGGTCCCGACGCCGGGCCGGGCGGCCGCGAGCCCCTCGTGTTCGAGCTCGCGGTACGCCTTGAGCACGGTGTTCGGGTTGATCGCCAACCGGGCGACGACCTCCTTGACCGTCGGCAGTTGGTCGCCCTCTTCCAGCAGGCCGAGCCGCAGCGCGTGCCGTACCTGCTGGACGAGCTGCATGTACGGCGAGACCCCCGACCGTGCGTCAAGATGGAACTCGATCACCGATCCCCCATATTCAGCTAGATTACTAGCACTATAGACTCGGGGCCGGATCGGCGGTCAAGCCGTCCGAGGTGAGGGCCAGCCGCGAGCCGGTGAACCCGGCGCGCATCCGGCGATCGTGGGTGACGACCACCAGGGCGCCCGAGTAGGCGGCCAGCGCCTGCTCCAACTCTTCCACCAGCATCGGGGACAGGTGGTTGGTCGGCTCGTCCAGCAGCAGCAGTTCGACCGGTTCGCTGACCAGGCGGGCCAGGTCGATGCGGCGGCGCTGGCCGTACGAGAGCCGACCGACTTCGAGCCGCAGGTCGGCGGGCCGGAACAGGCCCATGGCGAGCAGCGCGTCCGCGTGCTCGTCCAGGCTGCCCGGCCGACCCTCCGCGTACGCGCGCAGGACCGTGCGATCGAGCCGCCCAGCCGTCTCCTCCTGCCGCAGGTGGCCCACTTTCCCCGGACGGATCACCCGCCCGGCGTCAGGGGTCAGCTCACCGGCGAGTACCCGCATGAGCGTCGTCTTGCCCGCGCCGTTGGGACCGGTCACGAGCAGTCGCTCCCCCGCCCTGATCCGCAAGGCCGCCACCCGCAACCGCCCGGCGACCACCACACCGTCCAACTCGACCAACGTGTCACCTGCCAGTGCCTTCTCCGTCTGCGCGTCGCCTGCCTGTGAGAGCTGGGTGGCCGGTGTGGTGAGGGCGGCTGGGGTGAAGCGGAGCGGTTCCGGTGGCGGTGGGACCGGGTTGTCGTGGAGCCAGGTCAGCCGCTGCTGCGACTGCCTGATCCGCCCGGCGGCCCCGTGGGTGCGCGCCCGTGCTCGCCACGCGCCCGTGCCCATGCCCGCCTTGGTCATCTTGCGGGGGATCGCCGACATCCGTCCGGCGTTGGCGGAGACGAGCGAGGTGTGCCGCGCCGCCTCCGCCTTCCACTCCTCGTGCGCCTGCGCCCACGCGGCCAGTTCCGCCGCCTTGGCGGTGAGGTAGCCCGTGTAGCCGTTGCCGTACCGTCGCACCCGGGCCCGGTCGACCTCTAGGACGGTCGAGGTGATCCGGTCCAGGAACAGCCGGTCGTGGGTGATGGCGACGACGGTGCCCCGGTGGCCGCGCAGGTGCTCTTCGAGCCAGGCCACGGCCTGGTCGTCCAGGTCGTTGGTGGGTTCGTCGAGCAGGAGCAGTTCGGGGGCGGCGGCCAGGGTGGCGGCCAGGGCGAGCCGGGAGCGTTCGCCCCCCGACAGGGTGTCGAGGCGGCGGGCGCGGTCGAGGCCCGGCAGCCCGAGCGCGTGGAGGGCGACGTCGACGCGGGCGTCGGCCGTGTACCCGCCGCGCGCCTCGAAGGCCGCGACCAGCTCGCCGTATTCGGCTGCCACGTCGTCATGATCCTGCATCCGGGCCTCGGCGGCCCGCATGCGTTCCTCCAGGTGTCTGATGTCGGCCAGCGCCCGGTCGACGGCGTCGGCGACGGTCGAGCCGGGCGGCAGGTCGAGCGACTGCGCCAGGTAGCCGACCCCGCCCGGGGCCGTCACGGTGAGCTCTCCGTTGTCGGGGGTCGCAAGGCCCGCGATGAGCTTGAGCAGGGTGGACTTGCCCGAGCCGTTGTCGCCGATCACCCCGACGCGCTCGCCGGGCCTGATGGTGAACGAGACCCGGTCGAGCACGACGCGGTCGGCATAGCGCTTGGTGATATCGGAAAGTGAAAGTTGGGCGGCACGCATAAGGCAGCCACCTCCCATTCTCGGCACAATGCCGCATCGAATGACGGATCGATGGCGGTACGGAACGCGGAGCGAGGCTCTACGCGCCCGGTGCGAGAATCACAGGGAACCCATGCGGAAGAGGTTGGGGCCAATAGAGGGATTTGTCAACCCCCAAATGCCACCGTGTCCGCATGGGCGACGGACGCGGCGCTCGCGGGCAGCAGCGGCAACCGTACGTCGGCCGTGGGGATGAGCCCGCGCACGTGCAGCACGCCCTTGAGGACGGTCGGGTTCGGCTCGGTGAACAGCGCGGCCGACAGCTTGAACAACCGCTGCCCCAGCTCACGGGCCCGCTCGGCGTCGCCTGCCTGCCACGCCTGCGCCAGTGCGACGAACCGGTCGGTGGCGAGGTTGGCGGAGGCGACGATGCCGCCGGAGGCGCCGAGGGCGAGCAGCGGCGAGACGAAGGGGTCGTCGCCGCACAGCACGTCGAACCCGGTGGGCAGGTCGGCCAGCAGGTCCAGGGCGTCCTGGTCGACCGAGCCGGTGGCGTACTTGACTCCGGCGATCATCGGGTGGGCGCCGAGGTGCCGCAGCGTGGCCGCGCCGACCTGCTGCCCGGTGCGGTAGGGGATGTGGTAGACCACCAGCGGCACCGGCGTCACCTCGGCGAGCGCCTCGAAGTGCGCGATCACGCCGCGTTCCGAGGGCCGCAGGAAGTACGGCACCGGCACCAGCGCCGCCGTCACGCCGCCGGGCAGCGCGCGCAGGGCGGCGATGGTCGAGCGGGTGTCGTTGCCGGACACGCCGACGGTGAGCGGCACGTCCCGCCCGGCGCAGATCCGCACGCAGGTCTCGATCACCACCGCGCGTTCCTCGGCGCTCAGCGCGGCCACCTCGCCGGTGGTGCCGAGCGCGACCAGGCCGCTCGCGCCCTGGTCGAGGACGTGGTGGGCGAGCTTCTCGAACGACTGCGCGTCCACGGCGCCCGAGGCGGCGAACGGGGTGATCAACGGTACGTGGATTCCGGTCAGCATGGATCGAGCGTGGGCCATCGGCATTAATTAGGTCCAGCTCCGATTTCTACGGTTGAGCTTAAGCTCGTCTTATGCTGGACCCTCGTAAGCTCCGCCTGCTGCGCGAGTTGTCGCGGCTGGGCACGATCGCCGCCGTCGCGCAGGCCGCCAACTTCACCCCGTCAGCGGTGTCGCAGCAGCTCAGCGCACTGGAGCGGGAGGCGGGCACGACGTTGCTCGAACGCACCGGCCGTACGGTGGCGCTGACCCCGGCGGGGCGGGTGCTGGTCGAGCACGCCCATGCCGTACTCAAGGAACTCGAACGCGCGGCCGCCGCGCTGGCGGCGATCGGCGGCGAGCCGTCGGGGCCGCTGCGCATCGGGGCGTTCCCGTCGGCCACGCGGGCGCTGCTGCCGAAGGCGCTGGCCGAGCTGGCCCGCGCGCATCCGGGTCTCACTCCGATGGTGTCCGAGATCGACCCGGCCGACGTCGCCGCCGCGCTGCGTGCGGGCGAACTGGACGTGGCGCTGGTGCACGAGTACGACTTCGTGCCGCCGGTCGTCGATCAGGGCGTCCGCGCCGAGCCGCTGTTCGAGGAGGTGATGTTCCTGACCAACCGGGCCTCCATCCGGGCGGCCAGGCGGGACCCGTGGATCCTCGCGACGCCCGGCACGCTGTGCCACACGATGGCGATCAGGGCCTGTCAGGCGGCCGGGTTCGAGCCGAGGGTGCACCATCACGTGGACGACTTCGACACCGTGCTCGCCTTCGTCGCCGCAGGTCAGGGCGTCGCGCTGGTGCCCAGTCTGGCCGCCGCCGCGCCGCCCGACGGCGTCCGGCTGACGCCGCTGCCGCTGCGGCGCCGCACGCTGGTGGCCTTCCGCAGCGGGTACGGCGACCATCCCGCCGTGTGCGCGGCGGTGGCGGCGCTGCGGGCCACCCGCCCTGAGAGCGCTCTCAGCGTTTCTCAGGGCTGGCACAGTACGGCGGACGCAGGCTGAAGGCATGGACGCACTCGTGCTGCACCCGCCGATCGCCGCCGGACTTCGCAAGGTCGAGACCAGGATCCAACGGCTGAGCGCCTCATCGACGCTGCCCGGCATCAACGCGGGCACCGCCACGGTCGTCGACGCCGGGGGCAAGCGGCTGCGCCCGGCGCTCACGCTGGCGACCGCACTCGGGCTCGGCCGCAGCCCCGACCGCCGGGTGGTCACGGCGGCGGCGTGCGTGGAGCTTATCCATGCCGGCTCCCTGGTCCACGACGACCTGATGGACCATGCCACGCGGCGGCGGGGCGCGACCACGCTGAACGCCTCGCTGGGTGACGGCAAGGCGCTGCTCATCGGTGACTTCATGCTGGCCAGGGCCGGGCTGGCGGCGCTCACGTCCGTGTCGCGACCGGTGGCGGAGGTGCTGGCGGCGACGGTGGTCGAACTGGCGGAGGGCCAGTACCTGGAGACGGCCGAGTTGTTCGACGCCGGGCGCACTGAGGAGAGCGCGCTGCGTTCGATCACCGGCAAGACGGCGGCACTGTTCCGGGCGAGCTGCCTGGTCGGGGCGATCTGCGCGCAGGCGTCGCCGGAGGAGCGGGCGGGGCTGGCGACCTACGGCGAGCGGTTCGGCCTGGTCTTCCAGATCCTCGACGACCTGCTCGACCTGACCGCGACGAGCGAGCAACTGGGCAAGCCCGCCAGCAACGACCTGCGGCAGGGCGTCCTGAGCCTCCCAGCAATCCTCACAAAAACCGATATTTCACTACATAAGGGGATGAACGATGATGAAGTTCGCGACGCCATCGCGGCCCTGAAAGCGGACGGGCTGCTCGAAACCACCGAGGAGTACTGCCGGGCACTGGCCGCCGACGCGCTCTCGGCGCTGCCCACGCTACGCAATTCCGGGATTGCCACAATCATGCACAAGCTTCCCACTACTTATCTGGAGAAAGTACTGGAAACCATACGTCGACCTGCGTTGACGTAGCGTAGTCAACATTTGTTGGAATGATTGGCAGGAAAGGCGGGCAAATCCCCGAAAGTGTGTTCATACTGGGTTGACTAGGCCATCCAGGAGCACGCTCATGCGGAAACCTCCCCCCGTAACGGGGCCGCTCGAAGCGACCCAGTTTCTCCAGCTTGCCGCAGTGGACTTCAGCGGCATCTACCAGGTCCACCTCGCCGCCAAAGAGGAACGCCTCAAGATGACCAGGCTCGCGATGAGCCTGCTGTCGGTGCCGTTCCTCGCGACGATCGCCCTGACCAGCGCCAAGGTCGTCCATCCCCAGCAGCTGACGACCTGGCAGAGTGCCCCGCCGTACCTGTTCGCGCTGGTCGCGGCCTTCGGCCTGCTCGGCGTCCTGCCGTACCTGCGGCTCATCGAGGCCGTGAACGCGCACGCCAGAACCGCCAGGGCCATCAACAACTTCCGCCTGCTGTACGCCGCCCGCCTCAAGGACGAACTCGACTGGTCCCCGAACCTGCCGGTCGATCCGCGCTTCCCCGAGACCTACGCGCCACTCGCCTGGCCGGGCGTCAACGTCATGATGATGTCGGTGGTCAACTCGACCTACCTGACCGTCGGCGTCACCGGGCTGGCCAGGCAGTACCCCAACCTGGCCCTGCTGCTCACCAGTGTGCTGCTCGTGTCGCTGGTGCACTACGCCGTCTACTACGTCCGCTGCAACGTGACCAGGCGGCGGCGGCTCCCCCACAACCCCTTCGACTTCCCGAACCTGGAGACCTGAATGGACGACAGCCCATCCCTGTGGGCGTCATGTGGGGAGGCCTGGCTGGGCCTGATGCGGCACGTGTGGTCGTCCGGCACCCCCGCCGACGACGACAGGGGGCCGGTGATCGAGGCCCCGCCGGTGCTCGTGGAGATCGCGGCGCTCACCGCCGACGACCCCATCATCGAGAGGTACGGCGACGCCGCCAAGCTGGCCCTGTACACCAGGAAGTTCACCGAGGACGTGGTCGTGGCGCCGTTCAAGTACAGCTACGGCGCCCGCATCAGCGGGCAGTTGCAGTGGGCGGCCGACCTGCTGACGGCCCGGCCGTACAGCAAGAGCGCGTGGATCTCGCTGACCGGACCGGGCGAGCAGTACGACTGCGTGCCGTGCCTGACGAGCCTGGCCTTCCGCATCCGGGAACGTTCCCTGCACATGACGGCGGCCTTCCGTTCGCAGAACGCCTACACCTGCTACCTGAACTACCTGCCGCTCGCGGACGTGCAGGCCCGGATGGCGGGCGGTCTCGGGCTCTCGCGCGGGCCGATGCGGGTCTTCGTGGACGTCCCCCACCTGTACCTCGCCGACCTCGAACCGGCGCTGCGCATCATGCGGCCCTCACCGCACCGGCTGCGCTGAGCGCTTGTACGCCTCGACCATCCAGGTGGCCGACCACGGTCCCCCGTACCAGTAGCGCCAGCCGAGGTCGCGGCGGCGCACGTCGGCGGCGCCGAGCCCGCGCAGCACGGACTCGTAGTCCACGCTGTGCCTGACGTCGGCGATCAGCAGCCGCCCGCCCAACTTCGCCACCCGGTACGCCTCGCGGACGGCCTGCGCCCGGCACTCGGCCGAGCCGAGTTCGCGCAGCGCCTGGCTGGAGACGACCACGTCGAAGACCTCGTCGTCGAAGGGCAGTTCGCGCAGGTCGGCGGAGACGAACCCGCTTCGGTCCGCGACGCCTTCGGCGGCGGCGTTGGCGGGGGCAGCGGCGGCGGACGCCACCCCGACCACCCGACCGTCCGGCAGCCGCAGGGCGGCCCGGGTGAGGACGACGCCGTTGCCCGAGCCCAGGTCGAGCACGTGCTCGCCGCCCTGGAGGTCGAGTTCGTCGGCCCAGACCCGGAAGCGGCCCCGGCGGGTCGTGTAGGCGTAGCTGATCGCGCTGGCCAGGGTGTAGACGCCGACGAGGAGGAAGGAAACGGCTGCGGGCAGCGCCCCGGCGGCGAAGGAGACACCGGTGAGGGTCAGCAGCACGACGGCTCCGACGATGAGCCCGGCGAAGGCGCCCAGAGCATCGAATCCGTAATTTCCGCGTCTGTTACTCACCCTTTCGTTTCTACCGCACACCGCCCTTGCCGGGAATTGACCCGACACCATCCAATCTTGGTCCCAATAATCCTCAAACCGTTACTAATCTGAGATGATCTGGCTTGATTGGGGGTTGACCGGGGATGGCAGCCGCAGACCGTGAGTTCAGCCCGGCGTCCAGCATCGCGCTGACCGTCGGCTCGGCGCTGCTCTGGGGGGTGGCGCACCTGGCCACCGGCCGGCGGCGCATCGGCCTGACGCTGCTGGGCTCGTACGCGCTGCTCGTCGCCACGATCCTCAGCATGGTCACCCTGGTCGGCAGCGACCTGCTCACCCTGGCCGTCCAGCCGGGGTGGCTCACGGCGCTCACGTTCATGCTGCTCGCCATCGCCGCCGCCTGGACGGTGGTGATCGTGTGGTCCTACGTCCTCGTCCGGCCCGACTCCAGCCACCCCGGCCGCCGGATCGCCACGATCGTCGCGGCCGTGTTGTGCGGGCTCGTCGTGGTCCCCACGGTGTACGCCGCCCGCCTGGCCTCCGTCTCGCGCGACGTGGTCACCAGCCTGTTCACGCCGTCGTCCGCGCCGATCATCGCCGACGACCCGTGGAACGGCCGCCCGCGGGTCAACTTCCTGCTCGTCGGCGCCGACTCGGCCCCCAGCAGGCCCGGGGTGCGGACCGACAGCATGACCGTCGCCAGCGTGGACGTCGCCACCGGCGCCACCACCCTGCTCGGGCTGCCGCGCAACCTGCAGAACGTGCCGATGCCGCCCGGCCCGGCGCGTCAGCGCTTCCCGTCGGGGTTCACCGGCGAACCGCCGTACACGCCGGGTCTGCTCAACGAGGTCTTCCAGTACGCCGAGGACTACCCGGAGGTCGTGCCCGGCGTCCGCAAGGGGTATCGCGGGCCCACCCTGCTCAAGGAGACGGTCGGCGGCATTCTCGGCATCCGCATCCACCACTACGCGATGGTGGACATGGCGGGATTCGCGCAGATCATCGATGCGATGGGCGGCGTCCGCATCACCATCAAGGACCCGATCGTGTACGGGAAGTACCGCGAGGGGCTGCTGCCGTCCGGCACGCGCAAGCTCTCCGGCGAACAAGCCCTCTGGTACGGTCGCTCCCGCACCGACAGCGACGACTACGTGCGCATGGGCCGCCAGAAGTGCCTGCTCAACGCGGTCGCCAAGCAGGCCGATCCGATGACCGTACTGAACAGCTTCGAGAGCCTGGCCAACGCCACCAAGCGGGCGATCTCCACCGATCTCCCGCAGAACCTGCTCCCGGCCATGGTGGAACTCGCGCAGAAGATCAAGGACACCCGGATCCGCAGCCTCAACTTCGTACCGCCGCTGATCAGCACCGCCTATCCGGACTACGAGTTCATCAAGCGGAAGGTCGAGCAGACGCTGGCCGACCGTCCGGTCAACAAGACCGCCACCGCTCCCGGCAGCAGGCCGCAGAGCACGCCGCAGCAGAGCCCGGAACGGCCGCTCACCCTCGACGAGGCGTGCGCCTAGCTCCTGGCTTCCAGCTCCTGACGAGGACGTGCACGGGTTCGCCGACGCGGTCGGCTGTGTGCAGCGGTATCCACACGCGGCCGGGTGAGGCCGGCACGCGGCGACGAGGTCGCCCTCGCCGTGGACGAATGGCAGCTTTGGTCTGCCGGAGGTCGATCTCGACGCGGTCGGCGGCGCCGAAGCGAGGGCAGCCGTCCCCCATTCTCGCGAAGCCGGTGTCGCGGAACAGTCCCCATGCCCTCACGCTCTGTGGCATGATGGCGATGCAAACGGAAACGGTTTTCATCGTCACCAGGGAGCTCGAACGTGCGAGTAGCCTTCGTCGGAAAGGGCGGCAGTGGCAAGACCACGATGTCCGCGCTGTTCTCCCGCTATCTGAGCGCACAGGGCAGCCCCGTCACCGCCGTCGACGCCGACATCAACCAGCACCTCGCCCTGATCTTCGGCCTCGACGCACAACCCGAGCCGCTCGGCGCCCACCTCGACGAGCTCAAGGACTGGCTGCGCGGCGACAACCCGCGCATCCCCTCCGCCGCCGCCATGGTCAAGACCACGCCGCCCGGCCGGGGCTCCCGGCTGCTGACCTACGACGACCTGCCGTACTCCGTGCCCACCCCCGACGGCCCCCTCCTCATGGCCACCGGCCCGTTCACCGACGACGACCTCGGCGTCGCCTGCTACCACTCCAAGGTCGGCGCCGTCGAACTCCTGCTCAACCACCTCGTCGACGGCCCCGGCGAGTACGTCGTCGTCGACATGACCGCCGGGGCCGACTCCTTCGCCTCCGGGCTGTTCACCCGCTTCGACCTGACCGTCCTCGTCGCCGAGCCCACCAGGCAGGGCGTCAGCGTCTACCAGCAGTACCGCGAGTACGCCGCCAGCTACGAGGTGCCCATCGTCGTCCTCGGCAACAAGGTGCACGACCAGGCCGACGTCGACTTCCTGCACGAGCACGTCGGCGACGACCTCGCCGCCTGGATGGAGCACTCGGCCGCCGTCCGCGCCCTCGAACAGGGCCGCGTCTTCACCCTCGCCGACCTCGAACCCCACAACAACGACGCCCTCGCCCTCCTGCGCAAGCATCTCGACGCGCAGACCAAGGACTGGGCCAGGTTCGGCAGGCAGACGGCCGAGTTCCACCTGCGCAACGCGCACGCGTGGGCCAACGAGCGCACCGGGCTCGACCTCGCCGTACAGATCGACCCCGCCTTCGAGTACGGCCCCGCGTCCCTGCGCGAGTAGACGACTGTCCCCCTCAAGCCATCTGGAGCCTTTCCCGCGACGCACCTAGCGTCAGAGAGATCCCGTCACAACAGTGAGGAGACAGCATGTCGCTGACCGTTCCCAACGATCTGCTCGACCAGGCCCGCGCCGGAGACGTGGACGACGCGGCGTTCATCGCCTGCGTCCGCGACTCCCTGCCGTACGCCTGGTCGGTGATCAGCGAGCTGGTCCAGCAGCGTGATCAGAGCGGAGCCGACTTCGCCGACAACCAGGTGCCGCCGCCCGACGAGCAGGCCCGGGGACAGCTCCTGCGCTGCCTGGCCAGCGACTCGATGCGGGGGGCGCTGGAGCGGCACTTCGGGGTCCGCCTGGCGTTCCAGAACTGTCATCGGGTGGCGGTCTTCCACCCCTCGGCGGAACAGGCACGCGCGGAGTTCGTCACGCCCCGCGCCCAACTCCTCAACCAGAGCCCCGCCCTGGTCGACTGCTGACCCACCCCTCCCGTGGCCCGAGCCCTGCTCGGGCCACACCCATGCCCGGAGCCGGCCGCGTTCACGGCCCTTTCCGTCGTCACACCCGCCTTCGTCGTTACGGCAGAGCGGAGTTACCCGCCACCCACCGCGTTTGGCTGACGGCCTCCAGGAACACGCTCCTCCTTGCGACGCCACCCACCGCGACGACTCCGCACCTCCGGCATTTCACCAGCGCCCTGGTTTCACCGGCTGACGGCTCGCGTCCGGGCGATCAGGGTAGGGGTTCTCACGCGTGGGTCGCCCTGTCAGGATGGTGATCGTGCCCCCGGTTTTCCGCCTGATCCGCGCAGCCGCGTTCGCCGCGGTCTGTGTGCTGGTCTCGGCCGGTGGTCACCTGTTCGCCGGTGGTGGGGCCATCTCGCCGATCGCGCTGGGTCTCGGGTTCGGTGTTCCGTACGTGCTCGCGTTGGTGGTCAACGGGCGTGAGCGGTCGCGGGAGAGTGTGCTTGTCGCGACCTCGGTCGTGCAACTCGTGCTGCATCAGGTGTTCGCGCGGGTGGCGCCCGTCGCCGAGCTGGACACGGGGCACGGTCATCTCAACGTCGGCATGACGATGGTCCACCTGACGGTGGCGCTGCTGAGCGGGTGGTGGCTGCACCAGGGCGAGCAGGCGGTGTGGACCGCGTTGCGCCTTTGGGGTGTGGCGCCGCTGCTGCTGTTGTTCGCGGCGCCGGTTCCGGTCGAGGCCGGGGTCGGGCTGTGGCGGGCCGTACCGTGTGATCGGGTCGGTGTGTGGCGTTCGCCGGTGTTCACGCGAGCGCTGCGCCGCCGGGGGCCGCCTGGGTTCGTTCGCGCCGTCTGACGTTTCCGCGTCCGGCGCGCTGAGGTCCGCTCGCACGGACCGTTCCGGTCATGGGCATGCGGCGTCGTCTGGCAGCGGCCGCCCTGACTGGGGCCGTGCAGTGTCGCCTCGCACCGGCCGCCCCAGTGGGGCCGTGCAGTGTCGTCTGGCACCGGCCGTCCTGACCGGAGCCGTACGGCGGCAGGCCGCATGCCCTGGCCTGGAAGCGGGCGTGCGGCGGTAGCTCGCACTGACCGCCCCGGATGGGGGCGTGCGGTGTCTCCTTGTACCCGGCCGCGCCAAGCGCTGTCCGGAAATATCACCATGGAGTGTTCCGTGTTCCTTTCCCCCTGCGCGGGGGTGGGTCGCGCCGACGCGCTGCTGATGGAGCGTTCTCAGCAGGCGAAGGGCGTGATCGCACCGGTGATCATCGCCAGTCCCAGAGCCAGGAAGAAGTCGCCCCACACCAGTTCGTGGCGGGTGGCGACGCCACGGTGACGGTCATAGCAGCCGTCGAGCAGGCGTCCCTCTCGGACGTGGTCGGCGACCAGATCGCGCAACATCCGCTCAGCCCGGCCCCGCAGGTGCCCGTGGTCGCCGACGTGACCGGCGCGGTTCGCGCGGCCCATGCGGGCGTCGTGGTCGGGGCGCGCGGCGAGGTCGGCCAGCTTCAGCATGGCGACCGCCTCGATCGCGACGGCGGAGGTGTCGCCCCCTGTCGGCGTCGCGCCGAGCCCCTCCAGAATCCTGCGAACGCCCGGCAGCGAGAGCGGGTCCATGAGAACGGCGTCAGCGTGCTGAGCGCCGGCGGAAGCGTGGGAGGCGACCTGATCGTCAGGGTCGACGCGGGCACCGCAGGCCGCGCCGGTGCAGGCGGTGTCGGCTTGGGCTTGGGCGTGACAGGCATCGGCGAGGGCCAAGGCGAGCCACGGCACTGTACGGCTCCAGCCCGCCGGCGGGTCGGGGTGGGACAGCCAGTCGCCGTCGGGCACGGCCCGCCAGGCGGGGATCGGCGGTGCGCCACGCGTCACGAGGTCCACGTGCCGGTCGAGGTGGTGGCGCATCACCCGCAGCCCTTCCGGGCCCGCGCCGCCGAGCAAGGGCACCAGCCCCGGCAGGCTGTCCACGCGGGCGAGTTCGCGCGGCCCTCCGAACGCCGCCCCCCAGGGGATCACGCCGAGGTCCGGGTCGTAGGCGGCCAGCAACGCGTCGGCGGCGGCGGCACGCAGATCGCCCAGGTCGGTGAAGGCCGTGCCGTACCAGAAGATCAGGCCCCTGGTGGCGGTGTCGGCGCCGGTCCAGGGGGCGAGCGCGGACGCACGGCGGCGGGCGGCGGTGCGGGCGGCGGTGCGGGCGGCGGGGTCGGTGCCGAGGGTGGCGCGCAGGTTCAGCAGGCCGGCCCAGAAGCCGCCCGCCCATGAGCCGCGTCCCGTGGTCGTCCACTCGCCGGTCTCCGGGTCGGCGAACAGCGGCCAGCGCGTACCCACCGCCGCCTCCGTCGCCGCCACCCGATCGAGCATCGCGGCCAGCGTTCGTTCCGCCCAGGTCATGGCCGCCGCCGCAGGGGCAGCGCGACCACGGCCGCGAGGGCGAACTCGACCGCCACGAGCAGCCAGGCCGAGCCGTACCCGGTCAGCTCGATCAGGGCGCCGAACAGCGGCGGGCCGGCCGCGAACCCGGCGAAGAAGCCGGCGGAGACCAGGGCGGAGTCGCGTCCGGACCCGCCCCTGCCGATCACCACGACCATCGTGACGGCGTTGGCGGCGACCGCGAAGGCACCGAGGGCGGCCGCTCCCGTCCAGACCGCCCAAGCTGCCCCCGGCGCCCAGGCGGCCGTACCGACCAGCAGCGCGGCCACGCACGCGCCGGCCGCCAGCAGCGTGAGGTAGGCGGCGGCCCTGCCGGACCGGTCGGCCCGCCGCGACCAGCCGATCCGTCCGGCGATCCCCGCCACGCCGAGGACGGCGACCAGCCAGGCCGCCGTCACGGGCGCCAGGTCCAGTTGCTGGGCCCCGAACAGCGCCAGGTAGGTGTTGACCGCGGCGATCCCGCAGCCGAGCAGGAAGGAGTATCCCGCCAGCCTGCCGATCCGCCCGGACGGCGGCCCGGCCCGACCGGGGTTCCCGGGCACGGGGTCGGCGGGCAGGCTCCGCGCCGCCCAGACCGCGACGGCCACCGCGATCCCCGCGGTGGTCCACATGACGCCTCGCCAGCCCAGCCACCCGGCCAGCGCGGCGAGCGGGAGCCCGGCGGCGAAGGTCCCCAGTTGCACGCCGGACTGCTTCCAGCCGGTGACGGCGCCCCGGTCAACCGGCTCCACCGACGTCACGATGATCTTGTTGGTGGCCGGGTTGGCCAGCGCCTGCGGCACTCCGCCGAGCGCGAGGGCCGCCAGCAGCATCGGCGTGCCGGCCGCCGCGCCGATCAGCGTCAGCGCGAGCGCGACCAGCAGCGACAACGCCACGATGCTGCGCCGGGCACCGAGGCGCTCCACCCAGGGACCGGCCCCCACCGACAGCAGCGCGGCGACGCCGAACCCCGCCGTACTCGTCCACCCGAGCACCGCACGCGGCACGTCCGCCTGGGTCACGAGCAGCGGGCCCAACGCGCCCACCAGGAAGATCTGGGCCATCGAGATCGCCATGACCGCTGTGAGCAGGGCCGTGACCGACCTGTTCGGCATTCCTTCTTCTCCTTCTTTCTCCGGAAAGGATCACGATGAGGACCGATCCCAGCGACGACGTACTGACCGAACTGGCGGTGAACGCGCGGGACGGCTCGCCCGCCGACCTCGAAGCCTTCGTCCTGGCCGCCTATCCGTGCGTGCGGCGCTTCGTCTCCTACCTGACCGATCCGCAGTCGGCCGACGACCTCGCGCAGGAGACGTTCCTGCGGGTCGTCGGCAGCCTGCGCACGTTCGCGGCCCGGTCCTGCGCGCGCAGTTGGCTGCTGTCCATCGCACGCCGGGTCGTGGTCGACCGGTTCAGGTACGCGGCGGCCCGGCCGGCCTTCGCCGACCTGCCCGACTGGCAGTCCGTCGTCGAACGGCGCCGCCTGGCTGGCACGCCCAGCCCGGAGGACGAGGTGGTGCTGACCGACCTGCTGGCACACCTGCCGGGCGAGCGCCGCGTGGCCTTCGTGCTCACGCAGCTCATCGGGCTGCCGTACACCGAGGCGGCCGAGGTGCTCGGCTGCCCGGTCGGCACCATCCGCTCCCGTGTCGCGCGGGCGCGGCTCCAACTCGCTGACTCCGTCCTGGCGGCCGACGGGGCCGCCTGACGGCGGGGCCGGAGGCCGTCCTCCGGCCCTGCCGCTCATCTCGATCGCGCGATCAGCTCGCGCAGCGCGTCTCTGTCCGGTTTGCCCGCCGGGGTCAGCGGCACCCGCTCGATCAGGAGCAGGTGTTCGGGGTGCTTGGTCCGGTCGAGCCCCTGCACGGTCAGGTGGTCCGTGAGGCCGCCGAGAGTGAGGCTCCGGCCGCCGCGCGGCACCACGCAGGCCGCCAGGCGTTCGCCCATCAGCGTATCCGGCACGCCCAGGCACACCGCCTCCCGGACGTCGGGATGCGCGGCCACCGCCCGCTCGACCTCGGCCAGGCTGATGTTGGCACCGCCTCTGATGACGACCTGTTTGAGCCTGCCCACCAGGCGCAGGCGTCCCGCCTCGTCGATGGTCCCCAGGTCGCCGGTGCGCACCCAGCCCTCCGCCGTGCGGTAGCGGCGGTTCAGTTCCGGCGCGCCCACGTAGCACATCGGGGTCATCGGGCCGCGCGCGATGATCTCCCCGAACTCCTCGTCCGGTACGGCGGCGATGCGGATCTCGGCCACCCGAGGATCCGGCGGACCCACCAGGACACCGGGTCCCCCGTCCGCGCCGGGCAGATGGCCGAGTCCGCCGTGGCAGTTCACGCCGTCGGCCGAGCCGTACAGGTTGACCACGGGGCAGCCGAACACCGCGCGGGCCTCGGCGGCGGTGGCCGCGTCGAGTTCGGCGCCGCCGAGCACGAGCGCGGTCATCGGCGGCGGCGCCGCCGTCCCCGCCTGGTCGAGCATCATCCGGATCATCGTCGGTACGGCCAGCACGTGCGTGGGCCGATGCTCGCGGATCGCGGCCAGCGCCGCCTGCGGCGTGAAGCGGTCGAGCAGGATCAGGGAGCCGCCGTGCCTGGCCACGGTGACCGCCGTGCCGTTGCTTCCGAACGCCGAGCCCAGCGGCACCAGGAACAGGCAGCGTGGCGGGCGGCCGTCCGGGATCAGCGTCGCCAGGAAGTTGCCCCGTCCCCCGGCCAGGGCGTTGTGCGAGTAGGCGATCATCTTGGGCTCGGTCTCGGAGCCGGACGAGACCAGGATGCGGGCGGCCGCGTCGGGGTCGGGCCGGGCGGGCACGAAGGCCGCCGGTGAGGCCGACAGCAGTCGCTCCCAGGACTCGCTGCCCGGCGGCGGTTCGTGCCCGGCCGCGATCACCGTGCGCAGCGTGGGCAGCCGAGCGGCCACGGCCAGAAGGTCACGGGCATGGCCGGCGGCCACGACCGCCCGCGCTCCGGAACGGCCCAGCAGGGACCTGGCCTCCCCGGGGCCCCTGCCCACCGGGAAGGGCAGCGCGACGGCGCCGAGCGCGGCCAGCGCCAGCTCGGCGGTGACCGCGTCCCTGCCGTTGGGCAACTGGACGCCCACCACGTCTCCTTCGCGGACGCCGAGTTCCCGCATCCCGGCCGCGACGGCGCGGACCCGCAGGTCGAGTTCGGCGTAGGTGAGCGTCCCTGCGGGGTCCACGACGGCGGGCCGGTCGGGAGCGGCGACGCGGCGTGCCCGGAAGAGTGAGTAGAGGTCGAGGTCGGGGCAGGTCCCGTCGGCGGCCCACGCTCTGCGGAGGGTGGCGGGGACCAGGTCGATCAGGTGGGCGCTCACGCGAACCTCCAGGGGGCGGGGACGACGACGGCGCCGTGCGCGTCACGGCTGAGCGCGGCGGCGAAGCGGGGGTCGGCGGGAAGGGCGTCCAGGCCGGTGGTCACGGCGGTCGCCCGCAGGCCGTGGCGTCGCAGCAGGGCGACGGCTTCCGCCGTACTCGCTTCGCGGGGGAGTTCCGGAGCGGCGGCGGCGTGGTCGTCGGCGAGCGCGACCCACCCGTCGGCGGTGGGGGACGGCCGCCGGAACCCCTCCGGGGCACGGGGGTCGAGTCCGGCCGCAGCCCGGCGCAGCGCGGGCGCGGTCAGCACCTCGGCGGCGCCGAGCAGCGAGGAGTCCACGCGCACGCCGGTTCCGGTCCGCTCACGCAACAGCAACCCGGCCAGTACGGTCTCCGCACCGAGCAGCCCGCCCAGCACGTCCAGCAGCGTCATCAGCGACGGCGCCGCCGGTTCGCCGCGCGGCCGGACGGCCTCGCCCGTGCCGGTGCGGGTCTGGACCATGAAGTCGGTGCCGAGGGGCACGTCGGCGAGCCGTCCCGCCCAGCCGCTGGTGTAGGCGTAGACCAGGCCGGGATTGACCGCCGCCAGGTCGCGGTCGTCGAGTCCGAGGCGTTCGGCCGTGCCCGGCGCCCAGTTGTGCACGAACACCTGGGCGTCCGCCGCCAGGTCGCGCAGTTCGTCCCGGCCTGCGGCGGTCTTGATGTCTATCTCCACGGCCCGTTTGCCCCGGTTGAGGGCCAGCCAGCGGGCCGACAGCCCGCCGCAGGCGGGGGGCATGCCGCGCAGGGGGTCGCCGCCGGGCGGCTCGATCCTGATCACGTCCGCGCCGAGCAGCCCGAGGAGGTGGGCGGTCAGCGGGGCCTGGATGCGGCGCCCGGCCTCCAGGACGGTGAAGCCCGCCAGCGGGCGGGAGATCTCGGATGCGCGGATGGGCGCCGGGTCGGCGGGCTTGCCGGGTGAGAGCAGCCAGGGTGTTTCGGGGGCGGGTTCCGACAGCCGGTCGGCCAGGGAGGTGAGCCGGCACACCGAGGCGCCGGATTCGCGGGCCGCCCGCCGTACCGCCGGCCAGGTGGCGTGGCGGGCGTGCAGGTCGGCGGGCAGCGGCGAGCAGGCGGTGGCGTAGCGGAACTGGAACGCGCGCCAGGCCGCGCCCGCGACCCGCTCCGGGACGCCGAGGCCGCGCCAGAACGCCACCCACACCGCCGGGTCGAGGGTCTCGACCTCGAAGAGCACCCCGTCCGAGGAGGTGAACGGCGGGCCGCCCGGCGCGATCGGCACCGCCTCGGCGTCGTCCGCGGTGGCCGCCGCGAGGTACTGGCTGACGGTGAGCAGGCCCGCGAGGTCCACACCGGTCCGCACCTCGGCCGGGTCGGCGCCGAGGGTTCTGGCGAGCGTGGCCGCGAGCAGCCCTTGGACGGTGAGCAGCGCGCAGGCCGTGGACAGGTAGTCGGCGGCGAGGCCGCGCGGTTCGCCGTCGCGCCGCCCGTGGACGTGCATGACCCCGGTGGCGGCCTGTGCGGTGGCCTCGTCGCCGACGTCCTCCGCCGGGGCCGCCCGCGCCCAGGCGATCTCGGCGTGCAGGTTCTCACCGAGGGTGATGCGGCCCGGGCCGGGCCCGGTGGTGGCTTCGGCGCGGTGGCAGCCGAGCAGTTCGAGATGCCGGGCGGCCAGGCCGACCAGGGCGGGCGGGCCTGCCGTGCGCAGGCTGACGCCGTCGAGCGGACGTGCCGTACTGACTGTTGCGGGATGGGTCATTGGCTCTCCTCTCGTGGGGCGGGAACCCGGTGGCGCGTCCGCGCGACCTGTTCCACAGCAGCCAGTCGGAGCAAAAGATCCACAAGTTCCCGATATTTCCGGAGAAAAGATGATTGATAGTGAGCTGTGGGGGGCGCCGGAGTGCCCGCCCGGGGTACGCCACCTGCGGGATCGGGTGGCCGGGTTCGTCGCGGACCAGGTCGTGCCGCACGAGGCCGAACTCGACGCGGGCGGCCCGCAGGCCCGCGCGCTCTTCCACCGGCTCAGGCAGCGGGCCCTGGCCGAAGGGCTCTGGGGTCTGCCGCTCCCCCGGTCTCTCGGCGGCACCGGGCTGGCACTGGCCGACTACGCGCACGTGGCGGAGGCCGAGGGCGCCAGCGACCACGGCCCGGCCGTACTCGGGTCGACGGCGCTGCTCGACGTGAACGTCCTCGACGCCGACCAGGTGCGCGGGCGGACGACCTTATGCAATGCCATGACAGAACCGGACACGCCGGGCTCGGACCCCGCCCTCGTCGCCACCCGCGCCCACCTCGCACCCGACGGCTCCTGGACGCTCCACGGCCGCAAGTGGTTCGTCAGCGGGGCCGACCGGGCCGACCTCGCGCTCGTGCTCGCCCGCGCCCCCGCAGGACCGTCGGCGTACCTCGTGCCCACGAGCGCGCCGGGCTTCCGGCTCGTGCGCGAACTGCACGTCCTGGGGGCGGGCGGCCAGTGGGAGATCGCACTCGAAGCCGCACCCGGCCGGCTCGTCGGCGAGGAGGGCAAGGGCCTGCGGGTGGTCGGCGAGCGCGTACGGCTCGGCCGCCTCTTACGCTGCCTGCGCTGGCTCGGCCAGGCGCGACGCGCCTTCCAGCTCATGCGGCGGCGAGCCCGGGAACGGACCCTGTCGACGGGACGGCTGGCCGATCACCAGCTCGTCCAGCGGCTCGTGTTCGACGCGCTGCTCGCCGTCAGGACCACCCGCCCGCTGGTCTTCCAGGCCGCCGACCTGCTGGCGGCCGGGCGGGACGCCCGCGTCGAGACCGCGCTGGCCAAGGTGTCGGCCGCCCGGATGCTGCAGCAGGTCTCCGACGCGGCCGTCCAGGTGTACGGCGCCGCCGGGCTGGGCCCGGACACCCCGCTGCCGGCGCTCTTCCGCTCGGGACGAACCGCCCGCCTGCTCGACGGGCCGGACGAACTGCACATCACCACCGTGGCGCGCAGAGTGCTCACCTGAGCAGCGGGAGGACGTCCCGGCCCAGGCGGCGGACGGTGGGCACGGTCGCGGCGGGGCCGGCGGCCTCGACCATGAGGATCAGGTGGTCGAGGCCCGTCGTCCTGGCGGTGCGGAGCATGGTCTCCGCGCAGTGCGCCGGGTCGCCGACGGGGTGGACGCGGGTCAGGAAGTCGGTGTACTCGCGGGCGTCGCGGATCTGGCGCGGGCGACCGTCCACCGGCACGTACCCTGCCAGACCGGGCTCCAGCCAGCGCGGCATCCACTCCTTGACCTCGCGGACCGCCTGCTCGGTCGAGTCGGCCACGTGGGCGACCACCGCCGCCACGTGCCCGCCGCCGTCACCGTAGGCGCGGAGCATGCGGGCCTTCTCCTCGTCGCCGACGTGCATGCCGAGCAGCATCGGCAGGCCGCGTTCCGCCGCGAGTGCCGCCGTGCCGTCCGAAGTGCAGGCGACCACGGGGCGCAGCCGGGCGGACGGCACCATGTCGACCTCGCGGAACCGGAAGAACTCGCCGTCGGCCGCCACCCGGTCCTTCGACAGGGCCGCGCACAGCAGGTCGAGGGATTCGGGGAAGCCCCGCTCGAAGCGGTCGAGGCCGGTGCCGAGGACCTCCAACTCGGCCCAGGGGCCCCCTCGGCCCACGCCCAGGCGGAAGCGTCCGCCGGACAGGTGGTGGAGCATGGCGGCCTGCTCGGCGAGCGCGATCGGGTGCTGGGTGGACAGGACGCTGACGGCCGTGCCCACGGTGATGCGCCGGGTGCGGCCCAGGGCGACGGCGGCGAGCGTGGCCGCCGACGGGCACACGCCGTACGGCATGAAGTGGTGTTCGGCGATCCAGGCGTCGTCGAACCCGGCCTCCTCGGCGGCGACGACGGCCTCCACGGTGTCGGACAGCACCCGGCCCGGCTCGGTGCCCGGGTAGCCGGCCGCGATCAGGAACACCCCGACCCTCATCGTGCCCCCTTCAGCCGAACAGCGTGGCCTGGCCCTCGATGGCGAGCGGGTCGCGGTGGCGTTTCAGGTGCCGCCATCGCGGGAGGTCGTCCAGGTACGACCACGAGAGGCGGTGGTGCGCGGTGGGGCCGAGGCGGGCGAGCGCGTCCTGGTGCTGGGGGGAGGGGTAACCGGCGTTCTCCGCGAAACCGTACTCGTCGCACCCGAGTTCTCCCATCTGCGCGTCCCTGCGGACCTTGGCCAGGACGGACGCCGCCGCCACGGACACGCTGGCCGAATCGCCTCTGACCTCCAGCCGCACCCGCCACGGCGGGCCGATGTAGTCGTGGGAGCCGTCGAGGATGACGGCATCGGGGCGCACGGGCAGCGCTTCGAGCGCCCGGCGGGCGGCGCGGTGCAGCGCCTCGGTCATGCCGAGCTCATCGACCTCGGTATGGGACGCTTCGCCGAAGGCGTATCCGGCGGCCCAGTCCCGGATCTCCTGGACGAGCGCCTCGCGCCGCTTGGCGGTCAGGCGTTTGGAGTCGGTCAGGCCGGTGGGCGGCTCGGACAGATCGCTGACGACCGCGCACACGGTCACGGGCCCCGCCCATGCCCCGCGCCCGACCTCGTCCACGCCGGCGACGGTGCGCACGCTGGGCAGACTGAGCAACAACTCTTCGATCGCATAACCCGCCACCCCCCGACGCTATCCCCCCGCTCCCGGTTCGCACACACCCTTCTCCCGTTACGGCAAAGCCCCCGCCACCCACCACCCGCCGCCTTGGGCTGACGGCCTCCAGGAACACGCTCCTCTTTCCTGCGACATCCCACCGCGACGACTCCGCCCTTACCCCCCGCTCCGGGCAACACACGAGCCTCAAAGGCGTGGTCTTCCGTAAGGGGCGCGCTTCGCGCGAAGGGCTCCAGGCAGCGCCCACCCAGGGGGAAGATCCCCCCGGACCCCCACCCCAAAAGCGAGGTCCTCGCGCTACCGCGCTCGGGCTCCCCTCATCGGGGCTTTCACCCCGAACCCCGAGCAGGGCCTCCCGGCCCCTGCACCCCGAGCCTTAACCGATTCGGGAAGTCAACAACGCTGGCCTCGTCGGCACCCTGGATCGCCGTTGCGCCGTCAGGTCACCGGAGCCGCAGTGCCGACAGTTCCTGAACTTCTCGTTTAACCTCTCGCTCGCCGGCTGTGATCAGCATCCTTCGTGGTGCGAGGAGTCCTGTGGAGCCCAGGTGAGTTTGAGCGAGAGGTCCGATTCACGCCAGCGGGAATCCGGGACACTAGAGATGCTGGGGTCATGAGCACAGTAAAGACGTCAGAGACCCAGGTCGGCGGGGAGCAGCCAGGCCGACAGCGAGCTGACGATGCGTGGACGGTCATGGAGAGGTTCTACGCGGCCGAGGCCGCGTACGTGGCCACGGGCGGTTTCGGTAAGGCCAGCTACGAACCCGTTGCTGCTTTGCTGGACCCGGAGGTGGTGCTCTACCAGGCTCCAGGACTGCCGTTCACCGGAACCGGGGTCTGGCGTGGGCATGAGGAGATGGAGCGATTTCTGGCCGTTTTCAGTGAGGTCTGGGAGGCGATGGAGTTCCTGGAACAACAACATTGGGGGGACACCAACACCGTCATCGTACGGAATCGGGTCCGCTTCCGGGCCCGCGCCACCGGCAAGCAGGTCGACACCTTGATCATGCAACTGATCACCGTGCGGGATGGACGCATGCTGGAATGCCGCCCGTTCTATTGGGATCCCCAAGCCATCGCTGAGGCTTGTCGGCTCGACGGCGATGACACGTGACCACGGACAGGCGAACCATCGGGGTTCGCCCCTGAGCCTGTCGCCTGATCTCCACATTCACCGCATTCACCGGCTCAGGTGTCGAATCACGCCCTCCCGGCTCGAAGAACAAGCCCGTCCCGCGCTACGACGTCGGCCGCATCCTGGCCACCGGCGAGGCCTACAAACGCCCAGCTCATCATCGCAAAGGCACCAAACCACGGCGCACGACCTGAGCTCTGTCGCACAACGCAACGCCCGACTCGCCACGAATGCACCGAACGCGAAGATTGGAACTTGAACGAGAAGCTGAAGGATTGGGCCTGTCTCTGGACTTTGAGCCGGTCAGTGGCGGCCAGCGACCGTCGAGCGGGTCGAGGGCGGCCGCAGCGTCCGCACGCTCCTGTAACCCGTCGGCAGGGAGTGCTGGCAGCGTCCAGTTGACCAGTTCCACCAAGGTTCCGGGTGGCGTTGACGCGTTCGGGCGTAGACGCTCGGCCTCCTCGTGGGTGATGGGGCGCCATCCTCCGAGCGGGACCGCTGCCTCCGGATTGTCGTAGTCGGGGCTGTCACCGGCCTGGCCCACGTCGCAGACCTCGACGCGTGGCCGGAGAAGCGCCCGGACAGCAGCTTGAGGCCCATGGTCGCTGTCAGCTCTGGTCGAGGTCGTCGCCGAAGGTGAGCTCCAGTTCGTCGGCCAGCGCCTGGGCGAGTTGGCGGGTCTGGGCCCGGTCGATGATGACCCCGCCGAGCCAGGACAGGCCGCGCAGCCCGGACAGGTCGTTGCCGCGCAGGTCCAGACCGCGATACTTGCCGCCGTCGAACTCGGTCAGCGCGAGATCGCAGTCGTCGATGGCCACGTCCGCGCCGAGGTAGGCGGCTGCGAACGTGGCCTCGCGCAGGGAGCAGGAGACGAAGACGACCGGCCCGACTGCGCGCACGCGGGTGAACGTGGCGAGGTCGAACTTGCACCGCTCGAAGACGACGTCCTCGAAGGTCGTGTCCTCCCAGACGGAGCCGAGCAGTTTGCAGTCCGTGAAGGTGACGCGGGACAGCTTGCCATCGGTGAAGCGGAGGTTGGGCAGGTCGCAGCCGGTGAACTCCACCGAGTTCAGCCGCAGTCCGTCCAGCCGGGTTCGCTGGGTGGTCACGTCGGCGATGCGACCGTCCATGAGCTGGCTTCTGGACAGGGACAGCTCCCGCAGGCGGGCCCCGGAATAGGAGAAGTCACGTGGCTCGCCCTCCAGCGAGTCGACCTCGTCCAGGTCGCCGTCGTCGAGGTCCGGGAGGGTGACGCGAGTCCGGCGTACGGTGCGCGTGGTCTGCATGTGGTCAGCCTTTCAGTGGTGTCGCCGACGTGGACGCGCCTGCGGGAGTCGGCGCGCCCACGACCTTCTGCCGCTACTTCTTGGACCAGTTGTCCCAGGTCGGCCTGTTGTCGAACGGGCTCGGGCTCTTCTTGGACCAGTTGTCCCACGTCGGCTTGTTGTCGAACTTGGCGTGGGCCGACGGGGCGAGGCCGGGGTGGTGCAGGCGGATCAGGTCTTGAACCGTCTTCGAGTCGGTGGTGGTCAGGAACTCCAGGACAGGCATGGGCTACTCCTTCGCTGAGGTGGTGGACAGGGCGGTGACAAGGGCCTGGCGGGTGAGACGGCAGTAGACGGTCTCGGTGCCGGCGAGGCTGCCGTTCTCGAAGTAGCGGTTGGCGGCCTGGGCGCCTCGGCAGAAGTCCCAGAACTCGCACTCGGCCCGGCAGCGGGACAGGCCGGTCATGAACTCGCGCACGTAGCGCAGCCGGTGCGCCTGATCCAACATGTTGGTGATCGTCTGGTGGTGGACGTTGCCCGCGACGAAGTCCCCGTAGGCGGGATCGGCGGTGTCGGCCAACTCCGGTGACAGAGGTCCTCGCGCTGTCGCCCCGAACCCCGAGCAGGGCCTCCCGGCCCCTGCACCCCGAGCCTTGACCGATTCGGGAAGTCAACGACTCCGGCCTCGTCGGCACCCTGGATCGCCGTTGCGCCGTCAGGTCACCGGAGCCGCATTGCCGACAGTTCCTGAAGGATTGGGCCTGTCTCTGGACTTTGAGCCGGTCAGTGATCTCGGCCCTGGCGGAAGCGCTCATATCGCGTCTCCGGACATGATCTGGTCCCACAGTTCGTCCACCCACCGGTTGGCCGACTCGGGACTGACGTGGACCACAAGGCCGTCACCGGTTCGCTCGATACGGCGGATCCAGTGTCGCCCGCCGATGGCGAGCTCCTCGTACTCCACCGGCCGGCAGCGGCAACTCAACCGCACAACCCGGGGCTGCCGCCCGAACCGAAGTACCCACATGTTGCCCTCGAACTGCCACTCCACCCGATACGGTCGCGCCGAGACCGGAGCCGGGCAGTACTCCTCACCACATCCCCGCCCCCTGAAAGGCTCCGGCCCGCTCAGACGCTGAGCGGGCACCATCGGCAGGCCGGTCACGAGGTCGCTCCGGGAGCGCGAAGGCAGGGCGAGATCGCCGACAGGCGGTGCGGAGTCGTTCTTGGCCTGGTCGACGGGTGATTCGCGGGAGCCGGGCCGCCGCTCCGTGATCAGGGGCTCGACGGCCACCTGGTCGGTCTCGCGGTGCTCCTCGTCATCGCGCGGGCAGTCAGGTTGGCGGGCGCCATCGGGACTCGTCGGGCCCGACCGCGCTTCCCGCCGCTCTCGCGGCGGGGGGACCTGGTGAAGCCGCAGGGCTTCGTCGCCGCCGCCGTCACTCATCGGTCTGCCTCCCTCGGCTCACCGGTGCACCATCCTCTTGTCGGTAGTTGAGAGACCGCTGATGCACCCGAGGTGCCGCCGGGCCACCGCCCTGCTCGCCCGACCCCGAGGCCCAGAACGAGTTCTGCGGGGTCCGGCGGTTCTTCGGAGCGTGCCGATGCATGTCCATGTGAACCTCATCCATGTGAACCTCATTCGTGGGTGGGTGGCCCGCCGCCGTACCTCGACGCGGGCCACCCTGCTGGGTCGGCCCGCCCCTCGCCTCAATAGGGAACGGGCCGACGTCTCGGGAGTCAGGCAGGCCACCGGAACGGGCTGCTGAACGAAGGGGCATTGAGGTCACCCCGGAAGGGGCCGCCGCCGAAGCCGGGAACACCCCACAGACGGAGACCCAGAGACGGCCTCGCGGCGGGTGCGAGGTCGGGAGGGCCACGAAACTCGAACCAGACCGCCTTGCCCCCACGCTCGGGCAGCAAATGGGCGCCCCAGCCGACGGCCACGGCCGCCACGATGGCCAAGCCACGACCACCCTCACCCCCGACGTCGGCCTCGACCGGAACGGGAAGATCCGGCGAACGATCGATGACCCGCCCGACGGCGAAACCCGACACCACCCGCATCCGCAACTCGACCGGCGGAAGACCGTGAACGACCGCGTTCGTCACGAGCTCGGAGACCACGAGCATCGCGTTCTCGACCAGTTCCTCCGGCCAACCACGCTCGCGCAGCACGTCGCGGACCGCGCGACGTGCCGTCCCCACGGCCTCGGGCGTGTGAGGCAACGCCAGGGTGAGGACACTCGGTCGCCGTTCGGTGGTGGCCATCACCCGGAGACCTCTCCCGCGACTGCGGTCTGTTCCCGCTGGTGCCATCCGACCGGCTCAGGCCGATTCGGCGGAAAGATCCGCCCCCGATGAGGGCGCTGCCGGGGCGGCATGTGTGGTGTGTGGGCGTGGGCCGCCGACCCCGAGGCCCGCGCCAAGGCACCCGATCGGTCGGCCCACGGCCGCCGCAGGACCGGCCGACGGCGACCGCCAGGCCGTAGCGGTGACACGGCAATCCGATCGACGTCGTCGCGGCTCGGAGTCGGCGACTCGGCAGGGTGAGGCGTCGGGCGCCGCACGGCAGCCACCTCGACATCCGGGATCGTGGCGGCCGGTGCGGCGGCCTGGCCGTCGAGCGGCTTCGCCTCGACCTGTACCGCATCCACGTCGTCGGCAGCCTGCTCGGGCGCGGGCGCGCACACGTGCTCGCGGCGGAACACAGCCGCCGACATCCGCCGCCGGTGCAGACCGAGCGCCGTATACAGGCGGAGCCGCTCGGCCATCAGCACGGCCGACGGCACCTCGTACTCGTGGGCGCCCACGCTGGAGCAGCCGTGGGCGTAGGGCGGGTGCCCGCATACGGCGCACCCCATCGCCAGCGGCGGATCCTCGCGCGTGAAGCACGGCTCACGGACGACCGGCCCGGCGGACACCTGGCGGCGCCGCGCGGGGCGAGCGGCGACATCGGCTGTCAGGACGGTCACTGCGCCACCCCCGCCAGCTTGTCACCGTAGAGGGGGGTCCACGCGAGAGTTTCGGGGATCGCGTGGTCGAGCCCAGACATCAGTGTGGTCGTGCGGCGCGGGCACAGGTCCGACGAGGTGAAACCCTTGGCCAGCCACTGCAGGCAGGTGGACCCGGTGCGACCGAGGGCTTGTGACAGGGCGTTCCGGGGAGATTGTCGGGAGTTGTGGGCCGGGGGGATAGTGTTGCTCACGGTTCAGGACTCGCTTCCTGATCAAGGGCCTGTCCGGACGTCGCAAGCGCCGGGCAGGCCCGTTTTAGATCTTGCTTCCCTGTGGTTAACAGCTGAGAAGTGAAGACGTCTTTACTTCTCAGCTATCCATGGCTGCTGACAGCGGGTATCTCAAGGTCATTGCAGATGTCTACGGTGATCTTGTGACGATCGAATGGCGCTCTAACCAGCCAAAATGGGTGCAGATTGCAAGTGTGATCAAGGATCGCATTCGCAGCGGCATCTACGCGGTCGATGAGCCGATTGCCAGCGAACATGTGATTGTGCAGGAGTTCGGCGTCTCCCGGCCGACAGCCCGAAAGGTCCTTGTGCGCCTTCGCGAGGAGGGCGTCGTCTACCCGGTCCGAGGGCTGGGCACCTTCGCGCGATCTCCCGACCAATGGGCATCGACCGAGAACTGAGGCCCGAATCAGTCGTGTGGCCGCCACACAGGTGCCCCACTGTCATGATTCCCTCACTCTCAGTCGTCTCGCGTTCATCATGCGCGTGCCGACGGCACGTTTGCAAGACGTCGGCACAGAGATTTTTCGCGCCGCGCACGGCACACTGGTGCCCATGCCTATGAAGTCCCCCACTGTCCGGCACCGCCGCTTGGGTCGTGAGCTGCGCCGACTCCGGGAAGAGGCTGATCTCACCACCAACGAGGCGGCACACAGGCTCGGATGGTCCCTCAGTAAAGTCCACCGTGTAGAGGGTGGGCGGATCATGGTCTCCGAGACGGACTTGATTCACGCCTGCGACCTGTTCGGCGCCGACAGCTACACCAAGGGCGGGCTGATCCAGCTGGCCCGCGATGCTAACCGTCGTGGATGGTGGACCGCCTACTCGGATGTGTTCACCGGTGGCTATGTCGCACTTGAAGCAGAGGCCACAGCCATCCACAAGTGGGAGCCGCTCCTCATACCGGGCCTGCTCCAAAGCGAGGACTACGCCCGAGAGGTTATTCGCGCCCGGCATCCAAACCTGGGCGCGGGCGAGTTGGAGCGGCGCGTAGACGCCCGGATGCTCCGCAAGATCAATGTTGTCGGGCCGAACGCCCCAGCGCTGCACGCCCTGATCGATGAGGCGGCCCTACGTCGCCTCGTGGGCTCGCCTGACATCATGGATCGCCAGCTCGGCGACCTCCTTCAGGCTATGACCTGGACCCATATCACGGTGCAGATCCTGCCGCTCAGCGCGGGAGCGCATCCAGGGATGGAAGGAGCCTTCTCGGTTTTGAACTTCGACCCGGAAGACCCGGCCGTCGGTTACGTTGAAAGTCCGGCAGGCGAGGTGTACGTCGAAGCAGCCGACCAGGTGCGGAGCCTTACCCTGTTGTTCGAGCGCCTCGCTGGCGCATGCCTGTCCCCCGAGAAGTCCGCAGTGCTCATCGCTGCGGTGAGGAGTAACGATGATCTCCCCTGACCTGTCCGGCGCGGAGTTCCGCAAGTCCAGCTTCAGCGGTGGCAACAACGACTGCGTAGAGGTGGCCACGAACCTGCCGGGTGTCGTCGCCGTCCGCGACAGCAAGGACCGAGGCGGTCCCGTGCTGACCTTCACCCCGGGCGAGTGGAGAGCCTTCCTGTCGGACGTCCGCAACGGGAATCTCTAACACATCGGTCCAGCACGACGAGACAAGCTGCCGGTGCCTGACCCAATCAGCCACCGGAGCCCGTAGACGCGTCCGCGCCCCTGCCGCAGGCTGTGGCAGGGGCGCGTAAAACGCTCGCTGGCTCAGCCCGTCTACGTCCGGATCGCCGCAGATACGCTCGCTCGTGGACGGACGTGAAGCACGATTGGGGCCCGACCATGCAGCCCGCCGAACGGCAGGCGCTGACCGGGATGCGCGTAGCGGTTCCGGACCACACCGACTTCAGATGGCAGGGCGAGCCCAGACGCGGCCCTGTCCGTACGATGAGCTGGGTGACCGAGACACCTCCTCCAGCAGGTGTGGACCTCTTCGAGGTCCATCGGCTGTGTCTTGAGGAATCCGAGGCGCCGCCCCTGTCACCTGAGGACCGCGCGGCCAGAGACCGCGTGTGGACTGCGGCGACCTCGGCTAACCCGACGCTTTTCGACGGTCCGGTGGTGGCGTGCGCCGGAGTGGAGTGGGAGGGGCCTCGTGACCTTGTGCTCTTCTGGGCGCGGGTGACCTACCGGCACTACGCGCTACGCCGGGTACCGGGCTGCCGCTCGTGGCTGCCGTCGTTGTTCGTGAACGTGGTGCAGCCCACCGACGACGGGCGGATGCTGGTGGCGCGGATGTCGTCCTCGACAGCCGCTCCGGGGCGGTGGCAGCTACCCGGCGGCTCGGTGGAACCGCCCGAAGGGGGGCAGGTGCTCGACGAGGCGGCGTTGCGTGGTCACGCCGTACGGGAACTGGCCGAGGAGACCGGCATCAGCGCGGCGCCGGAGCGGCTGCGTCTGTGGGTCGTCACACGTGGAGAGAACGGCAGCATCGGCGTGACCTACCTCGCACCGCCGGTGAGTACGGCGGAGCTGCGTGAGCGCTTCGCCATTGCGGTGGCCGACGAGCGCGCCCGGGGATGCGACCCCGAGTTGGACCGGATCGCGCTGGTCGGTTCACCTGCCGATCTCACCAGACTCCGGGGACCGCACGCGGACTACCTGGAACCTCTCGTACGCCGCTACGCGGGATTCCATCGCCGGCCCGGCGGGTGAAACACTCCGCGCGGTCGGCTTCGGGACCGGCCGTCAGACATCTGCAAGGAAGGCGCGGGCCCGTTCGTCGAGTTCGGTCGCGCTGCGCAGGCCCCGCTCGCGGAACCGTCTGAGAGCGGGAGCGGTGAAGGTCGTGCCGAGCCTCGAAGATACCGACGCCCTCGTGGCCATGGTTTCGGCAGCCTGACTCCGCAGGGCGACACCGAACGTTCGGGCCTGCCCAAGGGCGGAGTCGTCGCGGTGGGGTGTCGCAGGAAAGAGGAGCGTGTTCCTGGAGGCCGTCAGCCCGGCGCGGTGGGTGGCGGGTGGTGGGGCTTCGCCGTGACAGCGAATGCTGATCAGCGGTCGTAGAGCCGCACCGGCGCCAGGTCGGCGGCCAGGTAGCGGGCGGCGACGTGCAGCGCGCGCAGGGTCACCGACACCGACGGCCGGTGCACGCTGGAGCCCCGCGCCACCGCGTGCACGTCCCGCCCCACCGGGTTCCCGGGGAACTCCCGCACCGCGATCCCCCGCACCCCCGCCGCCAACGCCAGCGCGGGCACCGCCGCGATCCCGATGCCCTTCGCCACCAGCGACAGGATCGTCCCCAGCCCCTCGAACTCCCACGGCGTCGGCTTCGTCCCGCCCACGTCCACGAACAGCCGGTCGACGGCCAGCCGGGACGGTTCCCCGTCCGGCGTCGCCATCCACGGCTCGTCGCGCAGTTCGGCGAGGTCCAGCGGGACCTCCGGGTCGGCCAGCCGGTGCTTGCGCGGCACCACCAGCACCAGCGGGTCGTGCAGCAGCGGGAACACCCGGGTGTTGTCGCTGTCGCGCACCCGCCCGTACCAGTCGTCGATGAGTGCGATGTCCACCTCCCCCGACTGCACCTCCCGCATGCCGCGTCCCGACCGGCTCTGCCCGAGCCGCAGCGTGAGCCCGGTGTGCCGCCGCAGGGTGCGGGCCAGCGCGGGCGCGAACGCCACGGCGGCCGTGGGGAAGGCGGTGATCACGATTCGCCCGGTCGGTGTTCCGGCCTGCGCGGAAAGGTCGGATTCGGCCTCCTCGACCATGGACAGGATGCGCTCGGCGTGCACGACCAGCCGCCGCCCGGCGTCGGTGAGTTCGGCGCTGCGGGCCGTGCGGTCGAGCAGCGCGGTGCCGGTCTCGCGTTCGAGCGCCGCGAGCTGCTGCGAGACGGCCGACGGGCTGTAGCCCAGCGCGGTCGCGGTGGCGGCGATGCTGCCGCGCCTGGCGAATTCCCGGATCAACGTCAGTCTGCGCAAATCGAGCATCAGAGTTCCTTATGCCTACCCACGAAAAGCCTCGCTTGTCCTGATGCCTTTATCCCACCACGCTTGGGAACGTGACAAATATGACAGTGACGTTGTCCGCCACGCTGGCGGCGAACGAGGACATCGAGCGAAGACGACGCGCCGGGGAGCGGGTCCTGCACCTGGCATTCGGTGAGGCAGGACTGCCCGTCCACCCGGCGCTGCGCGACAGGCTCGGCGCCGCGTCCGACCGCAACGGCTACGGGCCGGTCGCGGGAGCGGCCGGGTTGCGCGAGGCGGCGGCGGGCTACTGGTCGAGGCGGGGCCTGCCCACGGACCCCGATCTCGTCGTCTGCGGGCCGGGCAGCAAGTCACTGCTGTACGGCCTGCTCCTGGCCATCGGCGGCGACATCGTGCTGCCGATGCCGAGCTGGGTCAGCTACGCGGCACAGGCCGACCTGGTCGGCGCCCGCCCGATCCTGGTCCCGGCGCCCCCCGGCGAGGGTGGGGTGCCGGATCCCGAGCTGGTCGCCACGGCGGTCCGCGAGGCGCGCGCCCAGGGCAGGACGGTCAGGTCGCTGCTGGTGACGCTGCCCGACAACCCGACCGGACGGCTGGCGACGCCGCCGACGATCCGCCGCCTGGTGGAGGTCGCCCGCGAACTCGACCTGATGATCGTCTCCGACGAGATCTACCGCGACCTGGTACACGATCCGCTGACGCCGTACATGTCGCCCGCCGATCTCGCGCCCGAGCGCACGGTCGTCACGACGGGCCTGAGCAAGAGCCTGGCGCTGGGCGGCTGGCGCATCGGCGTGGCGCGGCTGCCGGACGGCGCCCACCACCTGCGGACCCTGCTGACGGCGGTGGCGAGCGAGATCTGGTCGGCCCCGGCCGCGCCCGTCCAGGAGGCCGCGGCCTACGCGTTCGCGGAGCCGTCCGAGCTGGTCGAGCGGGTCGCGCAGAGCCGCAGGCTGCACAGCGCGGTGACGCGAGCGGTGTACGACCGGTTCGTGGAGTTCGGCTGCTCGGTGGCACTCCCCCAAGGCGGTTTCTACATTTATCCGGACCTGGGCCATCTACGGCCAGGCGGCTCGGCCGAGGTCACCCGAGTACTGCTCGACCAGCACGGCATCGGGGTCCTGCCGGGCCACGCGTTCGGCGACGACCCCGCTGCCGCCCGCGTCCGGGTGGCGACCAGCCTGCTGTACGGCGAGAGCGCCCAAGAGCGGCTGACGGCCCTTTCCGCACCCGATCCGCTCGCCCTGCCGTGGGTGGCCGCGAACCTGAACCACCTGTCCAGAGGGCTTGCCGATCTCTCCGCCGCGCGCCCGCGTGAACAGCGGCGCTCACTGGTGTCACAGTTGGGCGAATCTTTGCCCTGACGACACGCCGAATAGTGGCTCTGACCTGCGAATTCATGGGGGCTGCGACAACCGGTGGAGGTTGGCCTCGGCTACCTGGTCACAGGGGGGCGCGACAGCCCTCATCATGTGCTCATGCCCGCTGTTGTCACCTTGTCCGGGCGCCTCGTGCGCCTGGAGCCACTCAGCCTCGCGGCGATCGACGACCTCGTCGCCGCGGCTTGTGAAGACCGTTCCACTTACGCCTTCACTCGCGTCCCGAACTCCCGGGACGAGATGGCCTCCTATGTGGAGACCGTCCTCGCTGAGCAGGCGCAGGGCCGCGCTGTGCCCTACGCCATCCGGTGGCTGAACACCGACCGTATCGTCGGTGCCACCCGTCTGATGAACCTGGAGTACTGGCAGGGGCCCCTGCTCTGGTCTCCCGGATCACTGCGAGAGGTGGGCGAGTCCCCGTCCGTGGCGGACATCGGTTACACCTGGCTCAGCGTCTCGGCGCAGGGCACGGGGGTCAACCGGGAGAGCAAGTTCCTCATGCTCTCTCACGCGTTCGAGACGTGGAACGTCCACCGCATCACGCTCAAGGCAGATGCCAGAAACGAACGATCACGGGCCGCCATCCTGGCCCTCGGCGCACACTTCGACGGGGTGCGGCGAGCGGAAAGCCGGGGCGCCGATGACACAGTCCGAGATACGGCGTTCTATTCGATCTTGAATGCGGAATGGCCCGCTATCCGAGAACGGCTCTATACCAGGCTCGGGTACGCCGAGGCCGCATAAACCCACAGGTCAAGGCCCCGCCCGTTATCGTTGGGCGGGGCCTTCAGTTCTGCGGCAAGGCACGACCGCCCCCGCTCCAGGGGCCGTGCTCCGCTGACAAACAGCATGGACAGGAAGACTCAACACTCGATCAACGGCTAATCAACGCTTCGGTTAACGGACAGTAGGCTGCCTAGGTGTTAGCCGAGGATGGATCTATGATTTGGTAACAAATCGTTCCATTGCTCAGGAGACGTACGCATGGCTGGTCACGGCATCGAAGGCGAGCTGAGGTTCGCCGTCCTCGGTCCGGTCCGTGCCTGGCGCAACGGCGAGGAAGTCGACCTGGGCACCCCGCTGCAGCGCTCGATCCTCGCCATGCTGCTCCTGCGCGAGGGCCGCGCGGTCACCCCCACCGAGATGATCGACGCCGTGTGGGGCGAGGAGGCGCCGCCCCGCGCGCTCGGGGCGCTGCGCACGTACGTCTCGCGGCTGCGCACCGTCCTCGAACCCGACCGTCCCGCCCGCTCCCGCCCCGAGCTGCTGACCTCGGTCGGCCGGGGGTACGCGCTGCGGCTGCCGGACGGCGCGCTCGACCTGACCCGCTTCGAGAAGGACATCGCCGACGCCGAGTCCGCGCGCAAGGCGGGCCGGGCCGAGGAGGCCGCCGGACTGCTGCGGGCCGCCCTCGCCCTGTTCGAGGGCGAGCCACTGGCCGGGGCCGTCGGACCGTACTCCGAGCATCAGCGCGACCGCCTGATCGAACGGCGGCTGAGCGTCGTCGAGACGCTCATGGACGTCGACCTCGACCTCGGCAACCACGCCGCGATCGTCTCCGAGCTGATCGCGCTCACCGCCGACCACCCGCTGCGCGAACGGCTGCGCGCCCAGCTCATGCTGGCCCTGTACCGGTGCGGACGGCAGGGCGACGCACTGGCCGTCTTCACCGAGACCCGCGACGCGCTGGTCGACGAACTCGGCATCGACCCCGGCCCGGAGCTGGCCGCGCTGCACAAGCGCATCCTGGCCGCCGACCCCACCCTCGCGATGCCGGGCGGCGGTGACGAGAGCCCGCCCGCCGACGAGGAGGTCGTCCACGAGCTGCCGCGCCCGGCGCAGCTTCCCGCGGCCGTCAACGACTTCACCGGCCGCAAGGAGGTCGCCGGACGGCTGCGCACCCTGCTGTCGGCGCAGAGCGCCAGCGAGGGCGTGCCCGTGGCCGCGATCTGCGGCATCGGCGGCGTCGGCAAGACCGCGCTGGCCGTGCACGTGGCCCACACGGCCGACGACCTGTTCCCCGACGGCCAGCTCTACGCCGACCTGCGCGGCTACAGCGACGAGGCCACCGCGCCCGAGTCGGCGCTCGGGGCGTTCCTGCGGGCGCTCGGCATCCCGCCGGACGTCATCCCCGACGGCCTGCCCGAACGTTCCGCGCTGTACCGCTCGCTGCTCGCCGATCGGCGCATCCTGGTCCTGCTCGACAACGCCCGCGACACGGCCCAGGTCAGCCCGCTGCTGCCGGGCAGCCCCGGCTGCGCCGCGATCGTCACCAGCCGGGTGAAGCTCGCCGACCTGCCCTCCGCCCGGCTCATCGACCTGGACGTCATGGAGCCGGACGAGGCGCTCACGCTGTTCGCCGCCGTCGCCGGGCCCGAGCGGGTGACGAGCGAGCACAGCGCGGCCATGGACGTGGTGGCGGCCTGCGGGTTCCTGCCGCTGGCCGTACGCATCGTGGCCGCCCGCCTGGCCGCCAGGCCCGCGTGGACGGTCGCCTCGCTGGTGCCGCGCCTGGCCGACGAGCAGCGCCGCCTCGACGAACTGCGCGTGGGCAACCTCGCCGTCGACGCCACCTTCGCCCTCGGGTACGGCCAGCTCGACCCGGCCCAGGCCCGCGCGTTCCGGCTGTTGTCGCTGCCCAACGGCCCCGACATCTCGGCCGGGGCGGCCGCCGCCGTCCTGTCGATGAGCACCCTCGACACCGAGGACCTGCTGGAGTCCCTGGTCGACGCCAGCCTGCTGGAGGCCCCGGCGCCCGGCCGCTACCGCTTCCACGACCTGCTCAAGCTCTTCGCCCGCCGCGCCCTCGAACAGGCCGAACGCCCCCAGGCGCGCACGATGGCGCTGCGGCGGCTGCTCGGCTTCTACCTGGCCTCCGCGCAGTCGGCGCACCGGCTGGCGTACGAGGGCAGCATGATCTCCGACAACCTGGTCGTCGTGGCCAGCGGACGGACGTTCGCCACCGCCGACGACGCCGTCGCCTGGCTCATCGCCGAAGGCGACGCCCTGTTCGCCGCGATCAACCAGGCCGCGACCGCCTCCCGCGCCGGCGAGCAGCTGCTGCCCGCCGCCGACCTGCTGGTGGCCATGGAGCCGCTGCTGGAGTCCGGCACGCACACCCGCGAGTTCGACCACGCCACGAAGGCGGTGCTGGCGACCGCCACCCGCATCGGCGACCCGGCGTGCGAGCTGCGCGCCCGGTACGTGCTCGGCCGGGTGCTCTTCGCCGGCAACCGGCTCACCGAGGCCGAGCAGCATTTCCGGGCCGTGCACGAACTGTCCACCGCCCGAGGCGAGAAGGTCGTCACCGGCGAGGTCCGCAACGCGCTCGCCGTGGTCGTCGGCAGGCAGCGCCGTCACACCGAGGCACTGAGCTGGTTCGAGGCCGCCATGGAGTTCTACCGCGAGAACGGCGTCCCGGCCGGCGAGGCGCTGGTGCTCAGCTACTCCGCCCGCGACCATCTCGGGCTGGGCCGCGCCGAGGACGCCATCGCGGCGGCGGAGAAGGGCCTGGCGATCTTCACGGAGATCGGCAGCGGCGCCGGTACCGCCCGCGCCCGCTACCACCTCGGCATCGTGCTGTCGCGCGTCGGACGCCTCGCCGAGGCCGTCCACCACCACGCCGAGTGCCTGTCGTTCTTCCGGTCCAGCAAGCAGCGGGTGTGGGAGCAGCGGGTGTGCTCGCGGCTCGCCGAGACCTTCATCACCGCCGAGCGCTACCCCGACGCCGTCCGCCACGCCGAGCAGGCGCTGATGGTCAGCAGGGAGATCGGCCACCCGTACGGCGAGGCGCTGTCGCTCACCGTCCTGGGCAAGGCGCTGATGGCCATGGGCAGCAAGACCCGGAGCCTCGACTGCCTACGGCAGGCTTTCGACATCTTCGCAAGGCTCGGCGCTCCCGAGGCCGGGGATCTCAGGTCCCTCGTCGAGAGTGCTCAGGTCGTCGAGTCCTGAGTACAGCTCGTCGTCCAGACGTGTCATCCACACATGGTTGATCAAGGCTGGCCCCTCGGGAACGGAAAAGTTGTAGCCCGGCCGGCCGTCTGACCGCCACGTTTCGCTTGGGGGCCCGGTTATCCGGATGCTCCACGTAGCGGCTAGCCGCCTCACATCGACGACCGGCCGGACTCGACACGAACCTCGAACCCCCCAGACCCGTGTCGTGATCGCCATCTTTCTGCGGCGCCGTCAACAACCAATCAACACACAATCAACGCCCCTTACAGCCCACCCGCACCGCCTCCCCCGGACAGCTGTCACGGCGGTTGCGCGCCCCGGGCAGTCGGCCTGTTGCCGATCGCCGACCAGTCCGGATATAAATAGGCGAATTCCAGAAAAGAGAAGGGAGCATACCGCTTTTGTCAGCATTTATTTAGATTCACACGCAGCGAAAGAAGGGCTGAAATGCCAGAAGAGCACACGCGTCCCTGGGGGCTGTCTCGGATGACCCCTCTTCCTCCCGCTCCTCCCGCGTCGTACAGAACGGTTCACCTCGACCCGGTGACACAGCAGGCTGTCTACGTCGACCAGAACGGGAAGCCCATCGAGGCGGGTAGGCACGGTACCAACAAGCAGACCAGCAAGGCGCAGACGACCGGAGGAAGCGACGGCCAGAATCCGACGCCACCGGACGAGACAACCGTCACGGACTACGACAACGACTGATGGACGACGGCGTGATCCTGGTTCTCACCTGCCTTGAGGACTCGTCGGCGGACATGGTGATCGGCCACCTGATCGCGCAGGGAGCACAGGTTGCCCGCTTCGATCCGGGTATCGAATTCCCGTCCAGGGCCATCGTCTCCTCCGTATTCGGGGCGGGCCCACCGAGAGGACGACTTGTCACCGCCACGCGGCAGGTGGACCTGGAGCGGGTGCGGGCCGTCTATTACCGGCGGCCCACTCCCTATCCAACGCCACCAGCGTCGCAGGCAGCGACGTTCGTGAGCAGAGAAGCCAAATTCGGGCTGGGCGGGATCCTGGCGACGCTTCCCTGCCGATACGTCAGCCACCCCTGGACGCTGCTCGCCGCCGAGCACAAACCCCTCCAGCTCTCTGCCGCTCAGCGAGCCGGTTTCGCGGTACCTGCCACGCTGATGACGAACGACGTGGAAGAGGCGCGGGCATTCGCCGCCGAACACGGGCAGTTGGTCTACAAGCCGCTACGGGGCGGCTCCTACACCGGCGCCGACGGCGAGCCGTGCACCATCTGGACATCGCCGGTTCAGCTCGGCGACCTTGACGACGGCATCGGCCACACGATCCACCAGTTCCAAGCCCGGGTAGACAAGACAGCCGATCTACGGGTCACCGTCGCGGGAGGCCAGGTGTTCTGTGTTCGGCTTGATTCCCGCCTACTGGACTGGCGGGCCGATTATGAAGGTATTACGTACACGGTGATCGCCCCTCCTGCCGGCCTGCCGGATAAATGCTTCGCCTTCCTCGCGGAGCTGGGGTTGCCGTTCGGGGCGTTCGATTTCGCGCTGACCGAAGACGGCCCCGTGTTCTTGGAGTGCAATCCGAACGGCCAATGGGGGTGGATCGAAGACGAGACAGGTCTGCCCATCGCCCGAGCCATCGCCGATCTCCTTCTGGAGGATCCGACGTGAATGATCCCGTGCCGTCCGAAGCGGCGTCAGTGTTCCGCCGCGCTCTGGCCGATCTTCTGTCCTCCTCGTCGTGGGTGGAGGAAGTCGCGAGCGTGCCGCGTGAGCTGTTCCTCGGGGAGGCGATCTGCCGGGCGGGCCGGTACGGCGATCGGTGGGAGGTCCTCCGGCGTGAGGAGATGAGCGCACCCGAATGGCTACGCCTCGCCTACAGCGACGAGACCTGGGTGACCCAGGTGGACGGCGCCATGGCGGCAGACGCCGAAGGCGGCCTGTCGGGAGCACCTACATCCTCGTCCACACAGCCCGGCCTGGTCGTCCGCATGCTGGAGGTCTCCCAGATCCGCAAGGGCGACACTGTCCTGGAGATCGGGACAGGGACCGGGTACTCCACAGCGCTGATGTGTCACCGGATCGGGGATCGGGCCGTGACGTCGATCGAGTACGACCCGGTCGTGGCCGCCCTGGCTCGCACAGCGATCACCGCAGCGGGATACGCACCGACGCTGGCGGTGGGCGACGGACTGAGCGGTTTCGAGGAGAACGCCGAGTATGACCGGCTGATCGCCACCTGCTCGGTCCGATACATCCCGGTTCAGTGGATGTGGCAGGTCCGCGATGGCGGTACGATCACCGCTCCTTTGCGAGGGTGGCTGGGCGGGACCGCGTTCGCCCACCTGACCTTGGACGACGCAGGCAATGCCAGCGGCCGGTTCCTCGGTGACCGCCTCGACTTCATGACGGCCCGGCCACATCTGCCCCACCCCTTGTCGGACTCGATGCTCCCACGGGGTGAGCCACGAGTGAGCAGGATCGACCCCAATGTCCTCCACGACCCGGCCGCAGGGTTCGTCGCTCAACTCGCCGCGCCGTCGGCCCAACGGTTGGGCGCCGACGACGAGGTCATCCTGATCGACGTGGCCACCGGATCGCAGGCCGGCACGACCAGGATGGACGGGGGCGGCTGGACGGTGCGCCAGCACGGCCCGCTGCGGCTGTGGGATGCGGTGGAAGGCGCGATCGAGACGTGGCGGAACGCCGGTGCCCCCGATCAGTCGGCGTTCGGCCTGACCGTCACCCGGTCCGGCGACCAGCGTGTATGGCTGGGCGATCCCGACGGGCCTTGCTGGTACCTGCCCGCGTAGTCGTCACGGCGGGGAGAGCGGCGGGGAGGGGCGTCTTCCTGGAGGCCGTCGGCGCAGGGTGGCGGGTGGGCGGGCTGGGCCGTAACGGGAGGTTCTAGGTCGTGAAGAAGCCTTCGGCGATCAGCGGGCGCAGGGTCTCGGCCCGGACCTGGTCGCCGTCGATCAGTTCCGCGATCACGTTGAGCAGCGGCCCCAGCGCCAGGTCGCCGTCGCAGACGCCCGCCAGCGCGGCCTCCACCGTGCCGACCTCGCGCGTGCGCAGCAACCCCCGCGTCTGCCGCAGCACGATCTTCATCGGGTCCTCCGCCCCGGGCAGCCCGGTCCGCTCGTCGAGCAGGCCGGCGGCGGTGCGCAGCCGCACCGCCTCCAGGTCGTCCAGCCGGTGGGCGGCGCCGATCGCGTCGAGCACCTCGTCCACGTACGCTCCCACCGGCAGCTCCACCCGATGGGTGAGTTGCTCCACCCGCACCACCGGGTCGAGCGAGCCGGTGTCGCGCAGCGTGATCCACCCGAAGCCGATGCCCTCGACCTTGCGCTCGTCGAACCACTCCAGCCACCGGTCGTAATGCGCGGCGTAGGCGGGTGTGCCCTGCTCTGCGGCGTCCTTGAGCCACAGTTCGACGTACTCGGCCGGGTCCTGCACGTCGCGCTGCACCACCCAGCCGTCGCAGCCGGTCTCGCCGAGCCAGCCGCCGACGCGCTCGCGCCAGTCCTCGCCCTCGACGTGCAGCCAGTTCGCCAGGAGGTGCGCCTGCCCGCCGGGGTTCAGGTGCCGGGGCGCGTGCCGTACGAGGTCGCGGCAGAAGTCGTCGCCGCCCACCTCGCGGTAGGTCAGGGCGCCTTCCGGCGCGATCACGAACGGCGGGTTGGAGACGACGAGGTCGAACCGTTCGTCCTCGACCGGCTCGAACATCGACCCGACCCGCGCGGACACGCCGTTCACGCCGGACAGCGCCCAGCTCAGCCGGGCGAGTTCGACGGCGCGCGGGTTGACGTCGGTGGCGACGATCTCCTCGGCGCGGCCGTGCAGGTGCAGGACCTGGACGCCGCAGCCGGTGCCGAGGTCGAGCGCGCGTTCGACGTGCCTGCGGCTGACCAGTTGCGCCAGGTTCGCGGAGGCGCCGCCCGCGCCGACGACGTGGTCGCTCCGCAGCGCCGGGTCGCCCGGCCGGACCTTGCGGTCGGAGACGACGTAGCCGTCCTCCCACGGCTGCAGGTGCACCTCGGCACGCGCCCGGTCGCCGTCCGCCGCCACGAGCCCGGAGTCGAGGACGGCGGCGGGCAGGCTCTTCGCGGGCACGTCGGCGCCGAGCCACCACAGCCGGATCAGGACGGCCAGCGGGTCGAGGTCGGCGGTGGCGCGCAGCGCGGGGACGAGTTCCTCGCGGGACAGCGCGGTCGCGGCCATGTCGCCGAGCCGTTCGCGGACGCCGTCGACGGTGTAGCCGGTCTCCTGGAGGTGTGCGCGCAGTCGTTCCACCCACCCATCCTTTCACTGGCTACCAGGGCACGACGGGCGCGCACGAGTACGCGGGCAGTTCGCCGCGCAGCGCCCGCGCGATGTCCTCGACGAGCAGCGTCAGGCTCTCCGACTGGCTCTCCCCCGTCGCCTGGCCGAGGCGCGGCGTGAGCACCACGTTCGACAACCGGGTCAGCGGATGGGCGGGATCCAGCCACTCGCCCTCGAAGTGGTCGAGCCCGGCCCCGCCGAGTTGCCCGCTGCGCAGCGCGTCGACCAGCGCCGACAGGTCGTGGAGCGCAGCGCGCGAGGTGTTGAGGTAGACGGCGCCGGGTCGCATCGCGGCGAACTCGGAGTCGCCCATCAGGCCGCGCGTCTCGTCGGTGACGGGCAGGTGCAGCGAGACCACGTCCGCCTCCGCCAGTAGGTCGGACAGGGCGTGGGTGGCCTCCTCCACGTACGGATCACAGCTGATCACCCGCATCCCCAGTCCCTCGCCCCGCCAGTGCAGCGCCCGGCCGACCCGGCCGAGCCCGACGATGCCGAGGGTGCGCCCCGACAGCCGCATCCCCCGGTATCTCTGGGCGGGCGGCACCCGGCCCCGGTAGACGCGGCCGCGCCGTACCTCCTTGTCCGCGGCCACCACGTGCCGCACGACGGCGAACAGCAGCGCGAGGGTGAGTTCGGCGACCGCGTCCGGGTCGGGGTCGGCGGCGTGCAGGACGGCGACGCCGCGTTCCGCGGCGAGCGAGAGGTCCACGTCGGTGGGCGGTCCGACGCAGGCGATGACGGCGACGGGGAGGGAGAGGACCGACTGGCGCACCTGGTCACGCTCGGTCACCACGACCGAGGCGTCGGTCTCGATGATCAGGTCGGCGAGTTGCTCGTCGGTGAAGCCGAGGCCGGGTCGTGGCGGGACCTCGGCCAGATCGGCGAACTCGGCCAGGCGGGCGAGCGCGCTCTCCGGCAGTGTGGGCAGTACCAGCGCCCGAGGTCGTGTCACAATCGCGACAATAACACCACGGAGAGCGAGAAAATCATCACCCTGTGCTGAGGGTTTCGTCTCCTGTTCGTCAGCGCTGGCGCAGGCTCTGCCAGGCGGCCTCCCCCAGGCCCCTGACCTCCTCTTCCGTGGGCACGTGCGCCCCGGCGAACCACAGCCGGCACATCTCCTGCGCGGGACCGAGCCACAGCACGTAGCACATGGTCGCCGACAACGGCTGGAGCAGCCCGTTGTCCATGTGCGGACGCCACCAGTCGGAGACCGCCCGCAGGAACGCGCGCCGGGACTCGGCGACCTCCTGGCCGCCGGGCTCGTGCTTGCGCGGCGGGCGCTCGCTCACGAAGATGCGCGCCCGCTCGGGGTGCTCGCCCGCCCAGCGCATGTGGAAGGCGACCACCGCCTCGATCCCGCCGCGCGCCTCCGGCGCGCTGGTCAGCACCCTGAGGAACTCACTCTGGTACGCCTCCAGGATCTCCCCGTAGAGCACGCCGAAGACGTGTTCCTTGCTGGCGAAATGGTGGTAGAAGCTGCCGACGCTGACACCGCTCTCCTCGCGCAGGCTGGCCAGCGTGGTGGCGGACACGCCATCCTGGCTGAAGCGGCGCACGGCACCCTCGATGATGCGGGTGCGGCCGTCACGTCCCGTCTTGACACTCTTCACGCTGTCAATGGTGGGCCAACAGAACCTTGTTCCGCAAATACCGGTGCCTGTTGGATCATAGCGGCAATCTCCGGCGCCCGGTACTCACGCGGTTCTCGCCAGGCTCCCCCGGAAGTCGAGCACCGCCCCCAGGGCCACCGCGCCCAGCAGAACGGCGACCGCCGCCGTCCGCACCGCGAGGAACGTTCCCAGGCTCGCGCCGAGCAGCAGCCACAGCGTCAGCACCCCGTTGGCGAGTTGCGCCAGTCCCCACACCAGCGACTGCCTGACGAAGAACCGCCGCATCGCCGGATGGGCCACCACCCGGCCCGGCAGCGGCGCGAGGTCGGCGGTGATGCGCTGGGCCAGCGGCCGGGCGGTGCCGGCCGTACAGAGGAAGGTCAGGCTCACGCAGAAGACGCCGAGCGTGGGCGGCAGGAAGAACAACAGCGCGTTGCCCGTCAGCAGCGTCACCACCACGCGCGCCGAGATCCCCACCACCGCCAGCAGCAGCGACCCGGGCACCGTACATCGCCGCACCAGCCGCAGGAGCAGCCCGCCGTACACCCAGGCGGCCGAGACCAGCACCCCGCACATCTCGCCGCCCACCACCAGGCCCGCGTAGAAGAGCGCGACCGGCAGGATCATGCTCTCCAGGACCCTCGGCGCGGCGTGACGCAACAGGGCGCCGATCCGGGGCAACACGAACGCCTCGGTCGGCGCCACGAGAAGGGACATTCAGTACATCTTGTTTGCGTGGGGGGACACGAGACCCGACCGTACGCGATCACTTTCGATTTGGTAACCCGTTCGACCAGATCGGGGCGAGTGAGGGAGCACCCCCTCCGCTGCCTACCCTTGAGGGGTGTACCGGTTCCTGCTGACCCCGAGATGGATCACGCTCCACATCGTGGTGCTGCTGATCATCCCGGCCTTCGTGTTCCTCGGGCAGTGGCAGTTCGGCCGCTTCGAGGAGCGCTCGGCCGACAGCGACCGGGTCACCGCCAACATCGAGGCCCCGCCCGTCGCCCTCTCCCAGCTCGCCGTCCCCGGGCAGCGGGTCGAGGACGACGACCGCTTCCGCACGGTCACGGTCACCGGCACCTACGACGCCGAGGGCGCGCTGGTCGTCCGCAGGCGGCCGCAGGAGGGACGGCCCGGCTTCTACGTGCTCACCCCGCTCGTCTTCGGCGACAAGCAGGCCGTGCTGGTCAACCGGGGCTGGGTCAAGGCCGGTCCGAGCGCCGACGCCCCGCCCGACGTGCCCGCCCCCACCACCGGTCAGGTAACTGTCACCGGACGGCTACGGCTCAGCGAGACCGAGGAGTCCAGCGGCCTCAGGGAGCGCGCCGGGCTGCCGCCGGGCCAGGTGCTGCTGATCGACCCCGAGCGCATCGGCAAGGCGCTGCCGTACCAGCTCGTGGGCGGGTTCGTGGAGCTCACCGAGCAGCAGCCCGCCGCCGCCACGGCCCCTGAACCGGTGCCGGCGCCCGACGTGGGCTCGGGCGGCGGTCTCAACCTCGCCTACGGCGTACAGTGGTGGCTGTTCATCGCCTTCGCCATCGCCGCCTGGATTCTGCTCATCCGCCGAGAAGTGGCCGAGCGCAAAGCCTCGGCTGCCCCGGAGAGCGTCGCCGTATCACTCAGGGATACGTAACGGAGACAGTGCAGCTTGTTCCGCGTTACACCGCCGTCGTACGGTTACCTGCGTGACTACGCCGCTCCTCCCTGACCCTGAACCCAGGCGGCGCGACTACGTGATCATCTCCGCCGACGACCATCTCATCGAGCCCCCGAACCTGTTCGAGGGCCGCGTGCCGGAGAAGTACACAGACGTCGCGCCCAAGGTCGTGGAGACGGAGGCAGGTCATCAGGTGTGGCGCTACGGCGGCGCCACCTACCCCTGCGCCGGGATCGACGTCGGCGCCGGGCTGCCGCGCGAGCAGTGGACCCTCGATCCGGTCCGGTTCGAGAACATGCGGCCGGGCTGCCACGACATCGAGGCCCGCATCGAGGACATGGACCTCGCCGGCATCTGGGCGGCGTTGTGCTTCCCCGGCATGCTGGCCGGCCAGTCGGGCATGCCGTTCGCCCGCACCCGCGACCAGGAACTCGGCCTCGCCCTGGTCAAGGCCTGGAACGACTGGCACATCGAGGAGTGGGCGGGCACCTACCCCGAGCGCATCATCGGGTTGCAGCTGCCGTGGCTGCCCGATCCCGACGTGGCCGCCAAGGAGATCCGCGCCAACGCCGCCAGGGGCTTCAAGGCCGTCGTCTTCCCCGAGTTCCCCACCCGGCTGCGGCTGCCGTCGATCCACACCGACCACTGGGACCCGTTCCTCGCCGCCTGCGAGGAGACCGGCACGGTCGTCTGCCTGCACACCGGCGACTCGACGTGGTCGCCGGTGCCCTCGCCCGACACCCCCATCGAGGCCATCACCACGCTGATGCCGATCGGCGCGATGTACGCCTGCGCCGACTGGCTGTGGTCGCGCATCCCCCTGCGCTTCCCCAACCTGCGCATCCTCATCGTCGAAGGCGGGGTGGGCTGGCTGCCGATGCTGGCCGAACGCGCCGACTACGCCCTCGACCACCCGGTCTCCGGCGAGGCGTCCTGGGAGGGCGGGCTCAAGCCGAGCGAGGTCCTGCGCCGCAACTTCTTCTTCGGCACGCTCGACGACCACGCGCTGTCGGGTGTCCGCCTCGCGGTCGGCCTCGACCACGTCCTTCAGGAGAGCGGCTACCCGCACTCCGACTCGACGTGGCCCGACACCCAGAAGGCCGTCCACCGCAACCTGGGCCAGCTCCCGCCCGCCGACATCGCCAGGGTCGCCTACGGCAACGCCGCCCGGCTGTTCGGGCACCCGCTGCCGTCGCGCGCCTGGCTCAGACGGGAGGAGTTGTAGAGCCCGGGATGACCTTGCGCTCCCAGTCGACGTAGCGCCCGCTCTCGCCGAGCATCGAGGCGACCAGCCACAACAGCACACCGAAGTCGTCGACGACCCCGATGAGCACCAGGAAGTCGGGCACGGCGTCGATCGGCGAGATCAGGTAGACCAGGCCCATCGCCATCAGGGCCAGTTTGCCCTTGCCCATCCCGGCGTAGTCGCCGCGCATGACCGACTTGATCAGCCTCGGGATCGCGCGCACCCGCGTCAGGACCCCGGGCGTGCCCGGCTTGCTGACGTCCTGGTACGTGCGCCAGACCGCAGCGGCCCGGTTCGCCTTCCTCATATGGCACCTCCTTCACGATATAACGTGTTACCCGGCGTCCTGGGTTCCGAACGTGGACTCCAGTTGTGCGGCCACCCGGATCAACACGTCCTCGCGGCCCGGCGCCGCCACCAGTTGCACGCCCACCGGCAGTCCGGCGGCGGTTCTGTGCAGCGGCAGGGAGATCGCGGGCTGGCCGGTAGCGTTGAACGGCGCGGTGAAGGCGACCGTCCGGATGGCGCGCCCCAGTGCGGCGGCCACGCCGTCCGCCGTGTGCCAGCCGATCCGGAACGGCGCCACCCCGAGCGTGGGCACCAGCAGCAGGTCGAACGAGGTCCACCACGCGACCATCCGAGCCCGGTAGCCGTCGGTCCACAGCATGTTGAGAATATGCTCCGCGGCGCCGATCGCGCGGCCCCGCTCGGACACGAACCGGTTGAACGCCTCCAGTTCCTCCACCGCGACCGGGCGGCCCCGCCAGAGGCCGACGCCCTCCACCTCGGCGACCAGGTTGGCGCACACGATCGCGAAGAACCGGTCGGGGAAGTCCGGGTCGCCCAGCGCCTCGGGGAAGCCGGGCTCGACCCGGTGGCCGAGGGACTCCAGCAGACCCGCCGCCCCGGTGACGGCCGCCGTCAGGTCGGCGTCCTCCGGCAGGCCGCCGTGCGGGTGCACGGCCGTGAACCCGACGCGCAACCGCCCGGGATCGGCGCCGACCTCCCGCGCCAGCGGGCCGGGCAACGCCGGAGCGGTGGACGGGTCGCCCTGCTCGAACCCGGCCAGTACGTCGAGCACCGCCGCACTGTCCCTGACGGTCCTGGTGACCACGCCGTTGGTGGCCAACCCGCCCCAGCCCTCTCCGACGACCGGGCCGTGGCTCACCCGCCCCCTGGACGGCTTGAGCCCGACCAGGCCGCACAGGGAGGCGGGGATGCGGATGGAGCCCCCGCCGCCGCCCGCACCGGCGACGGGGACCAT